>CACZUK010000026.1 GCA_902784305.1 Oscillospiraceae bacterium
GCAAAAAAGGGCCGCACCCGAAGGTGCGGCCCTCAAAATTGTCCTTTGGACTGCTCCGAAGAGAAGTTAGACTTTAATTAGCCCAGCTCGGAGAAGTACTTGATGGTGCGGACCATCTGAGAGGTGTAGGAGTTCTCGTTGTCATACCAAGACACGACCTGAACCTCAGAGGTGCCGTTGCCCAGATCCAGAACCATGGTCTGAGTGGCATCGAACAGGGAGCCGAAACGCATGCCGACGATGTCGGAGGAAACGATCTCGTCAGTGTTGTAGCCGAAGGACTCGGTGGCCTGGCTCTTCATCTGAGCGTTGATCTCATCCTTGGAGGGGGTGCCCTCGACGATGGCGGTCAGGATGGTGGTGGAGCCGGTGGGGGTGGGGATACGCTGAGCAGCGCCGATCAGCTTGCCGTTCAGCTCGGGGATGACCAGGCCGATGGCCTTGGCAGCGCCGGTGCTGTTGGGAACGATGTTGCAAGCGGCAGCGCGGGAACGGCGCAGGTCGCCCTTACGCTGGGGGCCGTCCAGAGTCATCTGGTCGCCAGTGTAAGCGTGGATGGTGCACATGATGCCGCCCTTGATGGCCCAGCCGTCGTTCAGAGCCTTGGCCATGGGAGCCAGGCAGTTGGTGGTGCAGGAAGCGGCGGAGATGATGGTGTCCTCAGCCTTCAGGTTCTGATGGTTGACGTTGTAGACGATGGTGGGCAGGTCGTTGCCGGCGGGAGCGGAGATGACGACCTTGCGGGCGCCAGCGTCGATGTGAGCCTGAGCCTTGGCCTTGCTGGTGTAGAAGCCAGTGCACTCCAGGACCACGTCAACACCCAGCTCGCCCCAGGGCAGCTCAGCAGCGTTGGCCTTGGCATAGATGGTGATCTTCTTGCCGTCGACCTCGATGTAGTCCTCGCCAGCCTTGACGGTGTCACACAGAGCGTACTTGCCCTGAGTGGAGTCATACTTCAGCAGGTGAGCCAGCATCTTGGGGGAAGTCAGGTCGTTGATAGCGACGACCTCGTAGCCCTCAGCGCCGAACATCTGACGGAAAGCCAGACGACCGATACGACCAAACCCGTTGATTGCAACTTTAACAGCCATGTTGAATTACCTCCTAAAAAAATGGTAAACAGGATTTACTCTGTTATTTTACCCCATTGCGGCCATTTTGACAAGCCCTTTTTTGTGCGTTTCATAAAAAAATTGCATCGACCGCAAATATCGCAAAGTCGTTTCCATTTTTGGGGAAAATGCGTTAATTTTTTGACATTGATTTACAAAAAGTTACAAATCATAGAGGAGAGTCCACCGAAGGAGCGGTGGGGGTAAAAATTTTCTTTTTGGAAAACCCGGAAAATTTGGGGGGAAGAGGGCAAATTTGAGATGAATTTCAAGATATGAACAGAAAAAGAATTTTCCCCTCCGCCGCCGGGCGGAGGGGAAGAGAGGGGAGAGGAGGCGCTTATTCCTCCATCTCGCCCACAATGGCGATGTGAACCTCCTCCAGCTGACGCGGCTCCACGGGAGAGGGGCGCTCCGCGCCGCTTCAGTCCAGCCGTGCTGGTCGGCGATGATGCTCAGGCTGGGCGTACTTGTCCCGCTTCGCTTGGCGGATGGCCTTCAGGCCACTGCTGGCAAGTAGTGGATGAGGCGGGGCCATTCAGTCCATCAGGAAGAACCGCTCGACCGGGACCTCCAACACATCTGAAATAGTGAACAGCGTATCCAAAGAGATTCCTTTGACTTGTTTTCCGTTGTTGGCTTCAATCTGGCTGACAAAAGACCAGCTTTTCCCAATTAGTTCCGCAAATTGCTCCTGTGTGTAGCCTCTGCGCTTTCGGTAGAACGCAATCCTCAATCCCAGACATTGGTAGCGCTCTCTATACTGTTCTCTCAGTTCGCTCATACAATCACCTCACGTTTAACAATAGCGGAGGTGATTCTTATTTTTTACAGACTGATAAAATAATATTATTGACTAACAGCGAGTGTTTTGGTATAATGAAAAGAACAAAAAGATTGGAGGTTCATCTGAAATGATTATTTTCTTTGACACAATGATTTTGATAATTGTTTTCTTAATGATTTTAGGATTAGCATATGGGATACTATCAGAAATTCCAATGGTATTATCGGCGGTGGCTACAGCAGTGTTGATAATGTATTGGTTATTCAAAATGATTTTCCGATATTTGTTGTGGGGATTTATCATATGGGCTATCATTGTAGCAGCCTTTTTTGGAATTTTTATCTCAGAATATGCTTTTCATAATGGGTATCATGAAGTTTATGAAGTAAAAAATGAAATCTCAGAAACAGATGTGTTGCCGAGATTAGAAGAGAAAACACAGCTATCAGTTTTTAAAACATCTTATAGTTCAGACGCGATTAATTATTCTTATGTACAAATTAGGAGAGGAAAGAGTATATCAATTGTAAAACTAACATCTGCAGAATTTGCTCAATGGAGAGATGACTGTGGTGATAATTTGATTTTTGTAGACAATTATCGTTTTAAAAATACTAAATTGGAAGAATGGAATGATACATTTGGCATTTTGGAGCTATACTATTGTCGCGTATGGTATCTACTTGGCGTTATGGGTATAGTGATCTGGGTGGTAGTTCATCGTCACAGTAAAAAGTACGAAACAGATTAATATTCTTGAAATAGGGACCATATCAGCCAAGATATGGTCCCTATTTCTAACATTAGATTAGAAATTATTCCTCCGCTTCGCCCACAATGGCGATGTGAACCTCCTCCAGCTGACGCGGCTCCACGGGGGAGGGGGCGCTCATCATCACATCCTGGGCGTTTTTGTTCATGGGGAAGGGGATGATCTCCCGGATGGAGTCCTCTCCGGCCAGCAGCATGACCATGCGGTCCACGCCCGGGGCGATGCCCGCGTGAGGGGGCGCGCCGTAGGAGAAGGCGTTGTAGAGGGCGGGGAACTTGGCCTTCACGTCCGCCTCGCCCAGGCGGACCATTTCGAAGGCCTTGACCATGATTTCGGGGTCATGGTTCCGCACGGCGCCGGAGGAGAGCTCCACGCCGTTGCAGACCAGATCGTACTGGTCGGCGGTGATGCTCAGGGGGTCAATCTCGCCGCGCTCCGCCCGGAGCAGGGTCTCCAGGCCGCCGCTGGGCATGGAGAAGGGGTTGTGGCAGAACTCCAGCTCGCCGCTCTCCTCGCCGATTTCGTACATGGGGAAGTCCACAATCCAGCAGAACTCGTAGCGCTCGGCGTCCATATGGCCCTCGCAGGCGGCACCCAGCTTGCTGCGCAGAACGCCGGCGCATTTCTGGGCCTCGCCCAGGGTTCCGGCGGCGAAGCCGATGAAGCAGCCCGGGGTCAGGCCCAGGGCCTCGGTCAGGGCGTCCTTCTGCTCCTTGAGGAACTTGGACACGCCGCCGGTCAGCTCGCCCTTGTCGTCCACCTTGCACCAGTAGGGCTTGCTGCCGCTCTGGACCTCCACCTCGGCGCAGAGCTTGTCGATGGCCTTCCGGGCCAGCTTGCAGCCGCTGACCACCACGGCCTTGACGCTCTTGCCCTGGAAGGGGGTGAAGCTGGTGGCGGAGCAGAGCTCCGTGGCGTCCTGCACCACCAGGTCGATGCGCAGGTCGGGCTTGTCGGTGCCGTAGGTCTCCATGGCGTCCCGGAAGGAGATGCGCTTGAAGGGTGCGGCGGAGGCGATGGAGTACTTGCCGTACTTGGCGAAGATGGGGGGCAGCACCCGCTCCAGCACGGCGAAAACGTCATCCTGAGTGGCAAAGGCCATTTCCATGTCCAGCTGATAGAACTCGCCGGGGGAGCGGTCGCCGCGGGCGTCCTCGTCCCGGAAGCAGGGGGCAATCTGGAAGTAGCGGTCAAAGCCCGCGGTCATCAGCAGCTGCTTGAACTGCTGCGGCGCCTGGGGCAGGGCGTAGAACTTGCCGGGGTGCTTGCGGGAGGGGACCAGATAGTCCCGGGCGCCCTCGGGGGAGGAGGCGGTGAGGATGGGGGTGGTGATTTCCAGGAATCCCTCCTCGGTCATGGCCTGGCGCAGGGCGGCCACCACCTGGCAGCGCAGCAGGATGTTGTTCTTCACCTCGGGGTTGCGCAGGTCCAGATACCGATACTTCAGGCGGGCGCTCTCGTCGGCCTCCCGGCTGCGGTTGATTTCAAAGGGCAGCTCGTTGTGGCGGCAGCGGCCCAGCACCTGGATGTCCGTGGGGACCACCTCAATCTCGCCGGTGGCCTGCCTGGGGTTCTTGCTCTCACGGATGCGGACGGTGCCGGTGACGGAGAGGGTGGACTCCTTGTTCGTGGGCTTCACCACGCCCATCATCTCGGCGCTCTCAATGACCACCTGGGTGGTGCCGTAGAAGTCCCGGAGCACCAGGAAGCCGAAGTTGCTGCCCACCTCGCGGAGGTTTTCCATCCAGCCGGCGATGGTGACGGTTTTGCCTGCGTCGGCGGCGCGCAGCTCGCCGCAGGTGTGGGTACGATATGCCATAGTAAAAGACCTCTTTTCGAATAGATAAAATGAATCAGACTGAGTGCGACACAACCACCAGCACCAACCAAATCACAAGGGCCAGCGCCGTCAGACCCGCGCCCAGCGCGGCGCAGATGATTCCGGCGGTTTTCTGCCAGCGATTTGGTTCCGGGGCCTGCCTGACGCTGCGCCGGTACAGTAGGGCGAACACCAGCGCGGAAATCAGCAGACAAACGCCCGTCAGCAGCATGCCCAAGAGCGTGAGCAGCGCCAACGACAGCGCGCCCATAAAGAGCAAAACGCCTCCAAAAGCCATGGCTTTACTCCACGATGCTGGGGATTTCCCGCACCGCGTCCAGATACGAACGCACCTGCGCGGCGGCCTCCTCCAGCGTGACCGTGACCTGCTCGCCCTTGTTCAGGTCCTTCAGAGAGACCACCTTTTCCTGCTCCTCGCTCTCGCCCAGGAACATGGCGTAGGGGATGCCCAGCTTGGCGGCGTACTGAATTTTTGCCTTGAACTTCTTCTGCTCCGTGTAGAGCTGCGCCCGGATGCCCTGCGCGCGCAGCTGCGTCGCCACGCTGATGGCGTAGCCCTGCTGCGCGGCGCTCATGGGCACCACCAGCACCTCGGCAGGGGCCGTGGGGACGGACTCGTTGAGCATTTTCTGGTCGTTGAGCACGAAGAACAGCCGGGTCAGGCCGATGGAGATGCCCACGCCGGGCAGAGACTTGTTGGTGTAGTACTCGGCCAGATTGTCATAGCGGCCGCCGGAGCACACGCTGCCCACCTCCGGGTGGTCCAGCATGACGGTCTCGTAGACGGTGCCGGTGTAGTAGTCCAGACCCCGGGCGATGGTCAGATCCACGGCGAAGTTCTCCTCCGGCACGCCGAAGTCCGCCAGATACCGGGTCACGGTGCCCAGCTCCTCCAGGCCCTTGTCGAAGGTCTCGGAGCGGCCCTTGTAGCCCTCCAGAGCGGCCAAAACCTCGGCGTTGCTGCCCTGAATGGCGATGAAGCGCAGCACCTCGTCCGCCTGCTCCGGGGCCACGTCGAACTCTTTGACCAGAATCTCACGAACCGCCTCAGCGCCGATTTTGTCCAGCTTGTCCACGGTGCGCATGACGTCTTGGCTCTTGTCACTCAGGCCCAGCAGCTCATAGAAGCCGTTCAGAATCTTCCGGTTGTTCACCCGGATGCAGAAGCGCTTCAGCCCCAGACGGGAGAAGGTCTGGTAGATGATGGAGGGGATTTCTGCCTCGTTGAGGATGTCCAGCTTGCCGTCCCCGATGACGTCAATGTCCGCCTGATAGAACTCGCGGAACCGGCCCCGCTGAGGCCGCTCGCCCCGGTAGACCTTGCCGATCTGGTAGCGGCGGAAGGGGAAGGTCAGCTGGCCGTAGTTCATGGCCACATACTTGGCCAGGGGTACGGTCAGGTCAAAGCGCAGGGCCAGGTCGCTGTCGCCCTTTTCGAAGCGGTAAATCTGCTTCTCCGTCTCGCCGCCGCCCTTGGCCAGGAGAATTTTGGCGTCCTCAATGATGGGCGTGTCCAGAGGCGTGAAGCCGTAGAGGGAATAGGTTT
This sequence comes from Oscillospiraceae bacterium, assembly GCA_902784305.1. Lineage (GTDB taxonomy): Bacteria > Bacillota > Clostridia > Oscillospirales > Oscillospiraceae > Onthomonas. Next base: position 6,058 of record CACZUK010000026.1, read on the forward strand.
CCCGCAGCGTGGTCATGATGCGCTCCAGCTGCTGCTGGGGTGCGGGCAGCAGCTCCATGAATCCCGCAAGGGTGCGGGGCTTAACATTTGCCATAGCTTTATGGTCCTTTCCTTGGCCAATGGGCCATTTTTTATGGTTTTAGGGGCAAAAAAGGAAAAAAGCCCCCGTCCCATGCGCTTTGGGACGAGAGCGAAAAACTCACGTGGTGCCACCCAAATTCGGCCTCCGAAAAGGCCCTCTTGCCTTCTTTTGTGCGGGAAGGTATCCGCGCCGGTCTCCCGGCCCACTCCGGGGCTGTCGTTCGCGGAAACGCTGCTGCGTGGGTTCCTCTCAACCTTGAAAACCCTCTCTGTCCGGCGCTGTCTCCCTACTGTTCCCCATCCGCGTGGTTCGGTTGTCTATTATATCCGCTTTTGGGGATTGCGTCAACCAATGGAGTGGATTTTTTTGCTGTCGAGGGCGTTTTTTCGATTGGTTTTGACACCACGCCGTCTGTGTGCTACAATACCGGCAAGGTAAAGAGCTGTATAGGTTCTGTGCGGCGGTTGGCTCCCCCTGAACAGGAGGGGCAGCTTCTTTGGAGCCCCCTCCGGAAAGGAGGGGGTGCTCATGGTCGTTACATGGGAGGCAGTCTATCGGATTGTCGAATTGCTCATACAGACCGGGCTTCTGGTCTGTGCCATTCTCACCCTGATACACCTGACGAAAAAGAAGTAACCGCCCCCACAGTTCCCCAACTTAGGACGGTTACTTCTTTTAACCCATTAAGGCGGGAGCTGCTGCGCACAGAGGTGAAGCGGCTCTTTACCGACTTTGATTATAGCACACCGGAGGGAGAATCGCAAGGCCCTTCCGGTTTTTTCTTTGCTCATACAGACCGGGCTTCTGCTTTGTGCCATTCTCACCCTGATACACCTGACGAAAAAGAAGTAACCGCCCCCACAGCTGGCAACTTGGGACGGTTACTTCTTTAACCAACTCAGGCGGGAGCTGCTGCGCACAGAGGCGAAGCGGCTCTTTACCGACTTTGATGATAGCACACTGGAGGGGAAATCGCAAGGCCCTTCCGGTGTTTTCTTTGTCCGGTCAGACCAGCACCTGTCTGCTGCGGGGATAGAGAATCTCCCGATAGTCCAAATCGCCCCGGTTCAGGCCCATAATCAGCATTTCGGCGGTGGCGATGTTGGTGGCGCAGGGGACGTTGTTGATGTCGCAAAGGTGACAGATGGAGACCAGGTCGTCCAGATAGTCCTCGTTTTTGGGTCCGGTGAAGAAGAGAACCATGTCCAGCTCGTTGTAGGAGAGACGGGCACCAATCTGCTGCGCGCCGCCGTGGCCGTGGGAGAGGAAGAGCTTGACATCCAGACCCGTGGCCTCCGCGACGGCCTTGCCCGTCTCGCTGGTGGCGCAGAGGGTGTGCTTGGCCAGAATCCCGCAGTAGGCAATGCAGAACTGCACCATCAGCTCCTGCTTGCTCTCATCGGATAATAAGGCGATATTCATAAAAAACATCCTTTCTGTGGGGGGCTGGCATTAAAACCGGTGCAGCGGCACCCGCTGTCCCGTCAGCCGCCGGGCGATGTTGTAATAGGCGATGGCTGCGCCCCGCTTTTCCTTTAAAATGACGCTCTGACCCAGGCTGTTGTAAATGGGAACCTTGTTGTCCTGGGGCACGATGCCCAGCAGGGGGAGTCCGGCGGTGTCCATGGCGTCGTCTATGGTGGTGTGCAGTCTGCGGAGCATGGTTTTGGACATCTTGTTCACCACCAGGTGAATCGGGATGTTCCGGCTGCGCAGCAGGTTCACTGCCTGCTGTGCGTCCCGGAGGGAGGCCGGGTCCGTGGTGGAGACCACCAGCGCCCGGTCCGCGCCCATGCCGGCCAGCTCGAAGCCGGAGCCAATGCCGGCGGGGCTGTCAATGAGGCAGTAGTCGAACTGCCGCCGAATCTGGCCCAGCAGGGTCATCAGGTCGATGGCGTCGATGCGGGTGCCTCCCGTCCGGAGAGGCGCGGTGAGCAGATAGAGGTTGGAAATCTCCGGGTGCTCCACCACCGCATCCTCCAGAGAGCAGCGCTGGTAGATGACATCAGAGAAGTCCATCAGCACCCGGTCCGACATGCCCAGCGCGATGTCCAGATTCCGCAGACCCACGTCCAGGTCCAGACAGAGCACCCGATAATTCATCGCGGCCAGGCAGGAGGCGATGCCGCAGAGCACAGAGGTCTTGCCCGTGCCTCCCTTGCCGGAGGTGATTACGATTGTCTTGCCCATTGTCAACCTCTCATTACAGACATTTTAATAAAAATAAAGGGAAATAGCAATAGCTTTTTGTGTAAAATTTGTAAATAATTATCTACAAACTGTTTCGTTTGCAACATGATTTGCCGTTTTCGCGGTTTTCTGCCCGTTTTCAGAGGGGAGTCTTGCGAATTTTGGAAAAGCGCCTGGGATAGCGCACCGGAGTGGCCTGAACCTTTTCGATTCGAATGACCTTGCGCGCCACGTTCGTGCCGGGAACGGTGTAACGCCAGGCCGGGAGCAGGCGTCCGCCCAGGATACTGACCGCGCGGTTGGCGGCGTTGACCTCCTCGTTGGAATCCTCCGCCTTCATGGCCAAAAACATGCCGCCCACCTTCACAAAGGGGAGGCAGAGCTCGCACAGGACCCGCAAATCCGCCACCGCCCGGGAGGTCACGATGTCAAATCCCTCGCGCCAGTCCGGCTGGAGGGAGAGCTCTTCTGCCCGGCCGTGGATGCAGCGGACGCCTTCCGCGCCCAGCTCCGGGGCCAGGGCTTCGAGCCAGTTTACCCGCTTGGCCAGGGAGTCCAGCAGCGTGAGCCGGATGGACGGCTCGCACAGCTTCAACACCAGACCGGGGAACCCGGCACCCGTGCCCACATCCAGCACGGCTTTTTCGGCAAACTCCGCCGCGCCCAGGACGGCAGCGCAGTCGAGCATGTGGAGGCGCGCCACCTGCTCCGGCTCGGTGATGGCGGTCAGGTTCATGACCTGGTTCTGCTCCAGCAGACGCTGGCCGTAGCGCTCCAGAGCGGGAGCGGCGGCGGTGTTCAGGCCCAGAGCCGTCAGGCCGGGGATGAGGATGGATTGCATGGGCACCTCCTGGGATGGTTCCGCGGGCCCTCGGAAACCGGGACCGGGACGCTGGAAAAAACTACCTTTGATTATACCAGCTTCAGGGAGATTTTGCCACTGTTTTTTCCCGGGGCCAGGGACTCTTAGCCGTGCCCGATCTGACAAAAAAGCACCGGCCGGGACTTGCGATTTCCCCTCCGGTGTGGTATAATCAAAGCCGGTAAAGAGCTGTCGCGGATTGTGCGCAGCAGCTCCCCAAAGTATCAGGAAGAAGTAACCGTCCCTACTTTGCGAGCTGGGGGGCGGTTACTTCTTTTTCAGGTGACGCAGAGTTTCAATGGCGCAGATCAGTAAACCGGCCTGAATCAGGGTTTCGACAATCTGATGGATTGCCTCCCATGTTACGTACACAAGCACCCCTCCTTCCGTATCCGGAGGGGAGAAGAAGCTGCCCTTCCTTGATTGGGGGAGCAAACCGCCGCACAAGAGCCTCAACAGCTCTTTACCTTGCCGACAGCATACCAAATTTGTCATAAAATGTCAAACAGAATCCCCCAAAGAGGGGTTCCCGAAAGAAAAAACGGCGATAAGAACCGAACAGGGCCCTTATCGCCGTTTTTTATCCCTTCAAAAAGGACATCAGCTGCCCGATGCCCCAAATCAGGCTCCCCACAGACAGGGCGGCAAACACCAGAGCGGAAATCAGCTCCGTTCTGCCCCCCGGCTGCGGAAAGGGCGGCTCCTGAAAGTCCGGGTCCTCCACATGGCCCTGACGGCCATGGCGGATGATCCAGCGGCGGTTGAAAAACTGGGCCGACAGCGCGCCGAAGGCCGGAAAAACCATGATGCCCGTAACGCCCTGAATCAGCGTCATGGTGGCCATCCAGTAGAGCATGAGCAGCACCACCAGAAGCATGTACACCACGCCCATCATGGCCCAGATGCGCCGCGCGTGCATTACTTGCCCTGCTGCTCCTTGAGCAGGTCGCGAATCTCAGCCAGCAGCTCCTCGGTGGTGGGACCGGCGGGCTCTTCGGGAGCGGGCTCCTCTTCCTTCTTGGGCATCATGCGGTTCACGACCTTCACAATCCAGAAGACCACAAAGGCGGTGATGAGGAAGGTGATGACGGCGTTGATGACATGACCCACGCCGAAGCCGGCAATCACAATGCCGGAGAAGTTGGTGTTGCCCATGGCCAGGCCGATGATGGGCGTGAGGAGGTTCTCCACGATGGAGGTGACGATGGCCGTGAAGGCGCCGCCGATGACCACGCCGACGGCCAGATCCAGCACGTTGCCGCGCATGATGAAGGTTTTGAATTCATCAATCCAGGAAGGCTTTTTCATAGTGTTTCCCTCTCTTTTCTTGATATTTGGCACCATTGGCACCATTTATTTCAATCGGCGTTCTCTCATGCGCCGGATTGAACCGCGTTAGTCCTGAGGCGGGATGTAGGTTTTGGCGCGCTCCAGCTTCGCCTTGCCGCCCATGTAGGGACGCAGGGCCTCGGGGATGTTCACACTGCCGTCCTCGTTGAGGTTGTTCTCCAGGAAGGCGATGAGCATGCGGGGAGGCGCCACGCAGGTGTTGTTCAGGGTGTGGGCCAGCTTGTTGACCTTCTTGACCTTCTTCCGGCCCTTCTTGTCCACCGTCTCCACGTTCTCGCTGTAGCGGATGCCCAGACGGCGGGCCTGAGCGTCGCCCAGGTTGGAGCAGGAGCAGACCTCAAAGTACTTCTGCTGACGGGGGGACCAGGCCTCGATGTCGCAGCTCTTGACCTTCAAATCCGCCAGGTCGCCGGAGCAGCACTCCAGCTGCCGCACGGGGATGTCCAGGGAGCGGAACAAATCCACGCTGTTCTTCCACAGCACCTCATACCACTGCATGCTCTCCTCGGGCTTGCAGATGACGATCATCTCCTGCTTCTCGAACTGGTGGATGCGGTACACGCCGCGCTCCTCCAGACCGTGGGAGCCCTTCTCCTTGCGGAAGCAGGGGGAGTAGGAGGTCAGGGTCAGGGGCAGCTCCGCGCTGGGGATGATCTGGCCGTTGAAGCGGGCAATCATGGAGTGCTCAGAGGTGCCGATGAGGTAGAGGCTGTTCTTGGGGTCGGTGACGCTGGGGTCCTCGATTTTGTACATCATGGCGTCCATCTCCGGGAAGGACATGACGCCCTCCACCATCTCGCCCCGAATCATGTAGGGGGGGATGACGTAGGTGAAGCCCCGGTCAATCATGAAGTCCCGGGCGTAGGCCAGCACCGCCTCGTGGAGCCGGGCGATGTCGCCCAGCAGGTAATAGAAGCCGGTGCCGGAGACGCGGCGGGCGCTGCTCAGGTCAATGCCGTTGTAGGCGCCCATGATCTCCGTGTGGTAGGGGATGGGGTAGGCGGGCACCTTCGGCTCGCCGAAGCGCTGCACCTCCACATTGCAGGAGTCGTCGGGGCCGATGGGCACAGAGTCGTCGATGATGTTGGGGATGACCAGCATGATCTCCCGGACCTTCGCGTCCAGCTCCGTCTGCTTCGCCAGCAGGCTCTCGCGCTCCTCGCTCTCGGCGTTGACCTGGGCGGTGATTTCAGCGATTTTGGCCTCGTTCTCCTCCGCCAGCTCAGGGTTCTTCTTCGCCTGACCCTTCAGCATGCCAATCTGCTTGGACAGGGTGTTGCGGTTGGCCTGAAGCTGCTCGGCCTTCTGCTTGGCCTCCAGGGCCTGGGCGTAGAGGTCAATGACCTGATCCACCAGGGGCAGCTTCTCCTCCTGGAACTTCTTGCGGATGTTCTCCTTGACGATTTCCGGGTTGTCCCGGACGAATTTGATGTCCAGCATACCTTTTCACCTTATTATAGTTTTCTTTCGCAGTACTTGCTCGTACACGCTTATTATCGGACAATTATTCGGCGTTGTCAACTGCTATTTCGCCCCGAAAGCGTTTTCAGCGCGTCCAGCAGGTCGTTCAGGTCGTCTGTGCCGTAGTACTCCAGCTCCAGCCGGCCCTTGCGCTTTCCGGCGACGATTTTGACCTTCCGGCCCAGATGCTCCTCCAGCTCTTTGGCGGCCAGGGCGGCATAGTCCACGTTCAGGGGGTCCGGTTCATGCTTCTTCTCCGGCGCCGGGGCCTCCTCCCGGCCGGAGAGCTTCTTGGCCAGCTCCTCCGCCTGCCGGACGCTGAGCCCGTCGGCGATGATTTTTTCCGCCAGCGCGTGGCGGGCCTGGTCGTCGGCCACGGAGAGCACCGCCCGGGCGTGTCCGGCGGTGAGCTTGTCCTGCTCCACCAGCTCCCGCAAATCCTCCGGCAGGGAGAGCAGCCGGACCGCGTTTGCCACGGCGCTGCGGCTCTTGCCCACCCGCTTGGACACCGCCTCCTGGGTCATGCCGAAGTCCTGCATCAGGGTCAGATAGCCCTGGGCCTCTTCCATGGCGTTCAAATCCTCCCGCTGGAGGTTCTCGATGAGGCTCAGCTCCATGACCTTCCGGTCGTCCGCCTCGATGATGACCACGGGAATCTCCTCCAGCCCCGCGTCGTGGGCGGCCCGCCAGCGGCGCTCGCCGGAGATGATCTGGTAGTAGCCGCTGGAGAGGAGCCGCACGCAGATGGGCTGAATCAGGCCGTGCTGACGGATGGACTCAGCCAGATCCGCCAGACTCTCCGGGTCAAAGTTCTTGCGGGGCTGCTGGGTGTTGGGCTGTACCTTGGACAGGGGCAGCTTGCTCACGCCCTCCTGCTCTGTCTCCAGAGCGGCCTCGCCCATGAGGGCGCCCAGGCCCCGGCCCAGACCGGTCAGCGTGTTTCTTCTAGCCATGAGGCACTCCTTTCCTCTTTATCGGTTCTTTTTTATCAGCTCCTTAGCCAGAGCGTTGTAGGCCTCCGCGCCCCGGGACCAGCGGTCGTAAGCAATGACGGGCTTGCCGTGGCTGGGCGCCTCGGACAGCCGCACGTTCCGGGGGATGAGGGTGAAGAACACCTTCCGCTTGAAGTAGCGCTTGACCTCCTCGCCCACCTGAATGGAGAGGTTCGTCCGGCCGTCGTACATGGTCAGCAGCACGCCCTCGATGTCCAGCTGCGGATTCAGGCGCTTTTTCACGATGCGCAGGGTGTTGGTCAGGTCGCTCAGGCCCTCCAGGGCGTAGTACTCGCACTGCACCGGGATGATGATGCTCCGGGCGGCGCACAGGCCGTTCAGGGTCAGCAGCTCCAGGGAGGGCGGGCAGTCGATGATGATGTAGTCGTAGTCCGGCTCCAGCTTGTCAATGGCGTCGCTGAGCAGGAACTCCCGGCGCTCCATGCCAATCAGCTCGATGCCCGCGCCGGCCAGACTCTTGTGGGAGGGGAGAACGTCGCACCAGGGGGATTTCACCACCGCCCTGTGGGGGTCGGCTCCGTTGACCAGCACGTCGTAGATGTTGGGGGAGGAGGCGTTCTTGTCCACGCCCAGGCCGGAGGTCGCGTTGGCCTGGGGGTCGAAGTCCACCAGCAGCACCCGCTGCCCCTGCTGCTTCAGGGCCGCGGAGAGGTTCACGGCGGTGGTGGTCTTGCCCACGCCGCCCTTCTGATTTGCGATCACGATTCGTTTTGCCATGAAACATGACCTTCCTTTGTCTGTGGGAGTGGAACCCTGCTTCAATTTTCACGTGAAACAGGAAAAAGGCGGGAAACAGTTCTTATTTTTCCCGGTAGAGCCTATTATAGCCACCTGTGGCCGGGAATGCAACTGTTTTTTGACCAATTTCCGGAAAATAGCTGTTTCACAGGAGATTTTCTCTTGCTGCCTGTTTCACGTGAAACGTCAGAAACGGGGATTCCCTGCTTTTCGTCGTGTTTCACGTGAAACAGAAAAGAGCGCTGCCGTGGCGGACACGACAGCGGAGCAGAGAGGAGGGCGTCACAGGGGCTTCTTTTTCGGGATGGTGATGGTGAGGATGAGCTGGTCCTCGTCCTCCTGCTGGCCGCAGCTGGCGTTGAGGCCGCTGCGCTGCATGGTGTCCAGCCCCCGGCGCAGGGTGTTCAGGAAGAGCCGGATGTCCCGGATGTAGATTTTGGGCTTGGGCCGTTTCGGGGGCGGAGCGGGGGCTGGGGAGAGCAGCTGGTCGATGTAGGCGTCGGTCTGGGCCACGTTCAGCCCGGCGCTGAGGATGTGGGCCAGAGCCTCCTTTCGCTGCTCCTCCGGCAGACGTAGAAGGGCCCGCCCGTGGCGCTCGGTGAGTCCCCCGGAGCGCAGCGCGTCCAGCAGCGTGGGGGAGAGCTTGAGCAGGCGCAGCTTGTTGGCCACGGCGCTCTGACTCTTGCCCACCCGCCGGGCGGCCTCCTCCTGGGAGAGGTGGTAGGTGGTGATGAGGGTTTGCAGGGCGTTGGCCTCCTCCACAAAGTCCAGGTCCCGGCGCTGAAGGTTCTCAATCAGGGCCAGCAGGGAGGACTCCAGCTGGTCGGCGTTCACCAGGATGCAGGGGACCGTATCCAGACCCGCCAGCCGGGAGGCCCGGAGGCGGCGCTCCCCGGAGATGAGCTCGTAGCGCCCGCCGGGGAGCCTGCGCACGGAGAGGGGCTGGAGCACGCCGTGCTCCCGGATGGATTCGGAAAGCTCCTCCAGAGCGGAGCGGGTGAAGCGCTTGCGGGGCTGGTTGGGGTTGGGAACGATGCTGTTGACGCTCAGGAAGAGCACCCGGTTGCTCTCGAAAAGGCCCCGTTTTTTCATCAGTGCCATAGGCGATGCCTCCTGTTCATAAAGATGTTTTCGACACTGATTGTAGCAGGAAAACGGGAGAAATGCGGTCGAAAGCCGGGAAATAGTGGGAATTAGTCTTCTCACTTCTTCGACGCGAGGGACGTGAAAAGCGCAAAAAGGACGGCAGGCGCGCCGGAAAACGACGCGCCTCCCGCCCTTGTGTCAGGCTCAGCCCTTGGTCTCAAAGATGGCGATGAGCTTTTTGCAGCCGGGGCAGTAGTAGCCCTCGTTGGCCACGTCGTGGAGGAAGGCGGACTTGCGGTTCTTGAAGGTCAGAAAGCGCTTGAGTCCGCCGCCCTTCTGGTAGTCCATCTCAGAGACCCAGTCCAGAGAGGGAAAGGAGCCCATGGAGGACTGAACGTTGATGCGCCCGCCCAGCATGACGGTGTCGCAGTAGGGGCAAATCATAGGGGTTCCTCCTGATTATCGTTTCTTCTTTTCCTGGCGGATGTCCGGGCCCTGGAACTGGAGCAGCTGGTATTCCCCCAGCAGCCTGGAGGTGGCCTGGAGGCTGTACCGGCGGCCCAGGTCCTCCGGGGTGAGGTTGGTGGAAATCACCGTGGCCTTGTGGGAGAGCAGACGCTCGTTCACCAGCTCATAGAGGGCGGACTGGACGAAGGGGGTGGTCATCTCGCTGCCCAGGTCGTCCAGAATCAGCAGCTCGCTGCGCAGATAGCGGCGCTTGCTCACCTGGCTCTCCTCGTCCCGGGTGAAGTGGGCGGCCTCAAAGTGGGAGAAGACCCCGATGGCGGTGTCGTAGACCACAGAAACCCCCTGGGCGCTGACGCTCCGGGCGATGCAGGCGGAGAGATAGGTCTTTCCCACGCCGGGGCGGCCGGTCATCAGCAGATTGCGGATGGGGAAGGTGGCGAACTGCTCCGCGTAGAGCTTGCAGGTGTGGAAGACCGTCTGCATGGCTGCCCGTTCGGAGCTGTACACGCCGCCGTAGTAGTCCAGCCGGAAGCGGTCGAAGGACTGGCCCTGCAAGTCCAGCAGGGAGGAGAGCTGTCTGTTCTGCTCCTGCGTGCACAGGGACCGCAGACACTGGCACATCCGGGCGCCCACCCAGCCGCTGTCCCGGCAGAGGGGACAGACGGGCTTTTCGTCCAGATAGTCCTCCGGCAGGCCGATGGAGCGCAGCAGCCGGGCCGATTCCTCCTGGAGGGCAAGATTCTGCTGCCCCAGCCGGTCCAGGGCGGCGGTGGGGTCGGAGCCGCTGCGAAAGGCGGCCACCGCGGCGCTGGCCACGGATTGGCGCAGCTCCCGGTCGATGGCGGCCAGACGGGGGAGGCGGGCGTAAACCTGCTCCCGGCGGCGGCGGTACTCCTCGGACTGGTCGGCGCGGCGCTGGGCCAGCTGTTCCGTGGCGGCGCGCATCACCTGGGCTTCGTAGGACATCAGATTCACCTCTTCTCTGGGGATGGTTCAAGGGGAGGATTGGGACCGCGTTGGTCCGTTCTTTTGTGTGGGGGATTGGGGACGTTGCTGCGCGGAAAGGGTGTTTCTACTTCTCAGAAAACGGTTCAAGGGGAGGATTGGGACCGCGTTGTCCCGTCCTCTGGTGTGGGGGATTGGGAGCGCAGCTCGACGGAAAGGGCGGCTTTGTTTCTCTGGGAACGGTTCAAGGGAGGATTGGGACCGCGTTGGTCCGTTCTTTTGCGTGGGGGCTTGCGGCCGCTTTGGACCATCCTCTGGCGTGGGGGATTGGGGGCGTTGCTGCGCGGAAAGGGCGTTTCCACGCCTCGGGCCGCGCAGTCCCGCTCAGCTCTGGCCGCTCTGGCCCACACTGGCCAGCAGCCGCTTGAGCTCCCGCTGATTCTCCTCCAGCGCCCGGTCCTGATTCTCCTGCTGGGCGGCGGTGAGGGGCTGAGCCGGAGCCGGGCCGGAGCTGACCCTTCTGCCGCTGGGCCGGGAGCCGGGCTGATCCTTGGCGCGAATCTCCGCGGGCTTGTGCAGCCCCGCCTGATGCCAGCGCCGGAGGATGGCGGTGCAGTAGGGCCATTTGAACTTCCCGGTGGCGAAGATGGTCTTCTCGTAGGCCATTGCCACGCTCTCCGGCGGAAAGCCCCATTCCATCCACTGGTTCAGATACTTGCGCTCGGCATCCACAGCCTCCCGGTTCTGAATGCCCACGGCGCTGAGCAGCTCGCCCTCCTGACTGCTGAAATAGCTGAGCTGCTTCAGATGGGCTTCGGCGGCCTCCAGCGTCTCCACGCCGGACTTCTTCCAGCGGTAGGCCTCGCTGAGAATGGCGCTCATGTGTGGGCGGCTGCCCGCACCGTTCTTTTTGCGGCGCTTCTCACACTCCCAGTGGACCAGCATCAGAATGACCTCGTCGGGGAGCTGCACATGGTCCACAATCTCCAGCAGCATTTTGGTCTCCCGGTTGCTGAGGGGCTTGCCCAGACATCGCTGCACCTCCTCCAGCAGGTAGGAGAAGTTGGAGTACTTGTCGGCAATCACCTCGGAGAGCTCCTCCCGGGTGTAGTCCGGGGCGTTCTCACGGCTGGGCAGCTCCGGCGTCAGAAGGGGCTCCGGAGCGCCGGTCTGAATCCCCAGCTCGCCCAGATGAGCCAAAGCCGATTCCAGACGCAGCTCGTCCCAGCTCAGGACCCGGGCTGCCTCCTGATTGTCGTAAAAGCCGTCATGGCGCAGCAGGTAGAGGTAGAGCAAGGCAGCGTCGCCGCTGCCCTTCTGCAACAGAGCGTCCACCATGGCGGCGGACAGGGACACGGAGTCCAGAGGCAGTGCAATGCGTCTGCCGGGCATGGGAACACCTTCTTTCTGTTTCGTTTGGCGTACTCTCTATTATACTACGAAAATGGGGGAGCGTAAAGCGGCAATTTCATGCCAGAGGTTGGGAAGAACGGCCCTTTTCGCGTTGTTCCTCCCAATAGTGCCGCGAAGCTTCTCACTCCTGAGGTCATTCACGCCTGAGCTTCAGATTCCGGCGCAGCACCCCGGGCCCGCGCCAGGCAAAGGCCCGGTTTCCGTATTTGGCCCGAAAGCTCCGGTTGCTCAGCCCCTCCAAATCTTCCTCCGTGAGGGTGGACAGGTAGGGCACCGAACCCTGACCGGTCAAATCCGCCAGAGGGGAGGGAAGGGCGTCCCGGTTGTAGGGGCACACCTGCTGACACAGGTCACAGCCCCAAATCAGCGGATGGGCGCGCAGCAGCGCCTCCTGCTCCGGGGAAAGCTCTCCTTTCTTCTGGGTCAGAGCCGAGAGGCAGCGCTCCTCGTCAAAGGGCAGTTTGTCCAGCGCGCCTCCCGGACAGGCCCGGACGCAGGCTCCGCAGTTGATACAGTCCGGAGACGGTTCCGGCGCGGAGGGCAGCGGGAGGTCCGTCAGAATGGTCCCCAGAAAGACCCAACTGCCGTAGGGCTCCACAATCACCAGGCCGTTGCGTCCCTGGAGGCCCACTCCTGCCAGTCGGGCGCAGGCGCGCTCGTCCAGAGGGGAGTTGTCCGCGCCGGGGACAAAGCGGTGCGCGGGGTAGAGTTCCCGAAGGCCCTGACAAACCTCTCCCAGACGGCGCAGAAGTACCAGGTGATAGTCCTCCCCGCGGGCATAACGGGAGAGGTTGCCTGCCCCGTCCCCGGCGGAGTAGGGGTAAGCCGCCACAAAGACCCCCCGGGCGTCCGGGCAGAGCTCCTGTGCCCGCTGACGCTGTGGGGCGCTGAGGGGCAGGTCGGAAAAGGCGCAGGTGCCCCACGCCGCCGCGCCGGAGCGCTGAAAAAGCTCTGCGTGTTTCACGTGAAACACCTCCTTGCAGGCAGAATGGGAAAGAGTTGGGATGCCGGGAAAAGTTTTAGTGTTTCACGGGAATGATTCAAACAAAATAAGCTGTGAAACATAAAACAACGCGAAAAACACAGCGTTTCACGTGAAACAGCCTGTCAAACGGAGCCTGATTCTGTTTCACACTCGGATTTACCGGGGTTCGGACGGAAAAAGTCGCCTAGAATCCGGGCGCACTCCGCCTCCAGCACGCCGCCGTACACCGCTGGATGGTGGTTGAATTTCTCGTGAAACAGTGGCAGCACCGAGCCGCAGCAGCCCGCTTTTGGGTTCTGAGCGCCGTAGACCACGGCGTCGATGCGCGCGTTCAGGATGGCGCCGGCGCACATGGGGCAGGGCTCCAGCGTGACGTAAAGGGTGCAGCCGCTGAGCCGCCAGCTGCCCGCGGCGCGGCAAGCGGCCCGGATGGCCTCCAGCTCGGCGTGGGCGGTGGCGTCGCCCAGCAGTTCCCGGCGATTGGAGCCGCGGCCAATGACCTGGCCGTCTCGGACGATGACGCAGCCCACGGGGATGTCCCCGTGACGCGCGGCCTCCCGGGCCAGAGCAAGCGCCTCCTCCATGGGGGCGGGGTCGGGCAGGTTCATAGCAATCCCCCTTGCGTTCAGAGGGCGCGCGCCCTCCTGAGTCTGCCTCTATTGTACCGGAAGGGCCCGGCGATGACAAGGAAAATCGGGCTTTTAATGGAATTTTAAAGACAAAGGCGGTCTCAGCCGGTATAATAGAGGCAGAACAACAAGGCGGGGAGGGAAGACGATGCGGCTGAGCGAGGAAAAGGTGGAGCACCTGCGCGCCCTGACGGGTCTGGACGCGGACCGCGTCAGAGACGCCCTGGAGGTCAATCAGGGCGACGAGCTGGAGACGCTGCTGTGGATGGAGCAGCAGGGAATCCTGAACAGCGCGGGGCTGGGGTTTTACTCCACAGCGGAGAAGAGCGCCGAGGGGGCGGGTGCCATGCTCCCCGCACAGGGCCGTCAGGTGGTGAAGCATGTGAGCGAGCCGCCGCTGGACTGGGGTGAGCGCATCTGGCTGTTCCTGGTGGGGAACCGGCTGATTGCCACCAAGTGGAACGACTCCAGAAGGAGAATCGAGTGCCCGCTGGGCGCGCTGCTGGCGCTGCTGGCCATTGCGTGGTATGTGGTGGCGGCGGTGCTGTTGCTGGGGCTGCTGCTGGGCTGGCGGTATCGGCTGGCCGGGCCGCAGCTGGGGGCGGACAATCTGCGCGCCCTGCTGGTGCAGGGCATGAACTGGCTGAAACGAAGGAACCACTGATGAAAACCGACG
>CACZUK010000027.1 GCA_902784305.1 Oscillospiraceae bacterium
TGACTGACTGACTGACTGACTGACTGACTGACTGACTGACTGACTGACTGACTGACTGACTGAGGATTGTCCGCTTTTTGGTCATGTCTGTCAACCCCTTTCTGTGTGGTTTTTTCCCCGGCCACGGGGCGGGAGGCGCACCGCTGCGGTGCAGTGCAGTGCCTCTCCATGATGTTTTTTCTTTAGTCTAACACAGAACAGGGCATAAAGCAAGAAAAACTTCCTTAAAACTTGTTTCCCATCCACAAAGCGCTTGCATTTCCATCTGCGGGATGTTATACTTCCCTAAACTGTGGTTCGGGAGCACCGGACAGAGGATTATGAAACGTATCCGGCTTTTCCGGGCGGAGGGTGACAGGAAGAATGGAAAAAGAGATGACCAACAGGAAGGAAAAGAGACCCGGCGGGGAGGTGCGCTCACCCCTGGAAATGTGGAATCAGCATGTGCACAACAGGGTCAGGAGGGGGCGAACCAGGAGCCTTTCCGCCAGAATCATGGTCTGGCTTGCGCTTCTGGGTGTGTCCCAGGTTCTGACCACCTGTCTGGCTGTGGGGCTTGACACCTCCCTGGACTATATGCTGACCGTCAATCGCATCGCTTTTGACAACGTCAAGACCGCGGCAGAGCTGATTGACGGCGACCGCATCGCCCACTATGCGCAGACGCTGGAAAAGGATGACTACTATCACGCCATTCAGGCCTTTCTTGACGCGTCGCAGCTGAATTCAAAGAATATCAACTACTACTATGTCTTCATTCCCCATGAAGACGAATATTTCTTCATTTGGGATGCAAAAAACGCGGAGAACACCTGCGACCTGGGGGAGACAGAGCCGTATGAGGAAGGCGATAAGGAGGCCATAGAGCTGGCGTTCCGGAAGGACCCGGTGGAGCGGACTTACAGATCCCAGTACAACGAGAAGGAGCGGTTGGCTTCGGCCCTCTACCCCATCTTTAACAGTCAGGGGGACCCGGTGGCGCTGGTCGGCGTGGATATGGGAGGCCTGAGTCTTTTGCAGTCTTTGGGAGGCTCTCTGCTGAACGTGGCGCTTTCCGTTCTCCTGGTCAACTCCGTATTTATGATTCTGGCCTTTCTGATGATCCGCAAAAAGGTGACACAGCCCATCAAAAGGCTGAAGCAGGGGATGCAGCTTTACCGCAAGAGCATGGATTCCGTCGCGGCCACAGAGGCCCTGGAGGGGATGCCGCTGGAGAGTGAAATCGGGGCCCTGGCCGGAGACTTCATCGTTCTGATGGTGGACGTTGACAGCAACACCGAAGAGGTGGCCCAGCTCACGGCGGAGCGGGAGCGCATCGGAACGGAGCTGAAGGTTGCCACCGGCATTCAAACCTCCATGCTGCCCCGGGTCTTCCCGGCCTTCCCGGAGCGAAAGGAGTTCGATCTGTACGCATCCATGACCCCGGCCAAGGAGGTGGGGGGTGACTTCTACGACTTCTTCCTGGTGGACGACGACCATTTGGCGCTGGTGATGGCGGACGTGTCGGGGAAGGGGGTTCCCGCGGCGCTGTTTATGGCCGTGTCCCGGACGCTCATCAAGACCCGGACCCTGACGGGGGGCACGCCCGGTCAGATTCTCCGTGACGTGAACAACCAGCTGGCGGAGGACAACAAAAACGGCATGTTTGTCACGGTCTGGCTGGCGATTCTGGAGCTTTCCACCGGCAGAGGGCTGGCGGCCAATGCCGGTCACGAGCATCCGGTCCTCCGCCGGGCCGGGGGGAGCTACGAGCTGGTGGAGTATCGTCACTCTCCGGTGGTGGCGTTTATGAAGGGGATTCCCTTCCGGGAGCGTGAGTTCCGGCTGAACCCGGGAGACCGCCTGTTTGTCTACACCGACGGCGTCCCCGAGGCCCAGAACAGCACGCCGGAGCTCTACGAGACAGAGCGGATGCTCAGCACCCTCAACGAGGCGGGGGAGCTGTCTCCGGAGGAGACGCTGGCGGCCCTCAAAAGCTCCATTGAGGCATTTGAAGACGGCGCGGATCAGTTCGACGACATCACCATGCTCTGCCTGGACTATTTCGGACCGGAGGCGGAGCGGTAAAGCGCCTGGGCTCTTCCGGAAAGGCTTCCGTTTTTCTCACCCCGCCGCCCGTTTACGTAAACAGACGGCGGATGACCGCGAGCCAATACCACTATTAACCAACTGGTGTAATATGTTTATATTTATTCCAAAACTGTGGAATATTCAAGTTTTTTTGTGAATCCTCTTGCATAGCATTAGAAACAGTGCTACAATAACGCATATTGGTTTTGTCGTTTTTTGGTGCTTTTCGCTGAGCGGAGTCTCGGGCGGCGCGGCAGAAAATAGAAGCGGAGGAGGTTGACAGGGATGCTGCGATTTGTGGAAAGCAATCAGTCCAACCATCAAAGCGCTGCCTCTGCGGCCGTTTTCCGTAAAGAACAATACAGGCGACAGACGTCCACAGGGAGCGCCGGGTGACCGGCAGCTCCCAGCGGGCGTTTTTTGCGTGCTGAACGGGGGAGCGGGGCCCAGTGCGGCTCCCGCAGTGCTGCCCCGATTGGCACAAACATCAATTAGGGAGGTCATTTGCGTGAAAATCAGCAATCTGGAGTTTTCTGACCTGATTTCCGGCTATGTAAAGGAGTATAGCGGACAGGACAGTTTTACCATGAACACCACGGACGGGAGAGAGTTCACCATCATTCTGGGCAGCAACCTCTATGCCCGGCTGCTGCGCAACCTGGGGGAGCCCTACTCCGACTGCACGTCCATGATTCGCAGCCTGCTCAAGCCCGGTCAGATGCTGTTTGTGTACGGTGTGTTCTATCCCAACGGGGAGAACGGGGATGATTACGTCTTTGAGGCCAAGTGCATCGACTTCCCCGGCAAGGCTGTGAGCGAGTACCGCTTTGAGGAGGCGGACTGGTGGGTGCATCAGGCCCGGGAGATCTGCGACTTCTTCCTGCGCGCCCAGTTTCCCGATGGGGACATCAACTTCGACAACTACCGCACCTCTCTGCTGTTGACCGGTGAGCGCAAGAGCGACGCCTATCGGCAGGAGACGGACACCATCTCCCGCATGGTCTACGGCATGGCCAGCGCCTATATGCTCACCGGTGAGGAGCGATTCCTGGAGGCGGCGGAAAAGGGCAGCCGCTATATGCAGGATCACCTGAAGTTCTACGACTTCGATGAGAACATCGTCTACTGGTATCACGGTATCGACGTGAAGGACGGCAGAGAGCACAAGGTCTTTGCTTCCGAGTTCGGTGACGACTACGATGCCATCCCCATGTACGAGCAGATTTACGCCCTGGCAGGTCTGACCCAGACCTACCGCATCACCGGCGACCCGGCCATCTACCGGGACATCGACATGACCATCAGCCTGTTCGACCACTTCCTGGATAAGGAGCGGGGCGGCTACTACTCCCACATCGACCCCATTTTCCTCAGCCCCCTCAGCGACAGCCTGGGCGGCAACAAGGGGCGCAAGAACTGGAACAGTGTGGGCGACCACGCTCCCGCCTACCTCATCAACCTGTGCCTGGCCACGGGTGAGCAGCGCTTCTGGGACTTCCTGGTGGACACGGCGGACACCATCGCCAAATACTTTCCCGACTACGAGCACAGCCCCTTTGTGCAGGAGAAGTTCATGGAGGACTGGAGCCACGACTACAACTGGGGCTGGCAGCAGAACCGGGGTGTGGTGGGCCACAACCTGAAAATCGCCTGGAATCTGATGCGCATTGTGAGCCACATGCCCAAGGACGAGTATGTGAAGTTCGCCGAGAAGATTGCCAAGAAGATGCCCGGTGTGGGCATGGACATCCAGCGCTTCGGCTGGTACGACGTGATGGAGCGCGCCACCAAGGAGGGCGAGAGCTTCCACCGCTTCGCCTGGCATGACCGCAAGGCCTGGTGGCAGCAGGAGCAGGGCATTCTGGCCTATCAGATTCTCTACGGACTGCTGAAAAAGCCGGAGTATCTGAAGTACGCCGAGGAGTCTGCTGCCTTCTACAACAGCTTCTTCCTGGACCACGACGACGGCGCAGTGTACTTCAACGTGCTCAACAACGGCCTGCCCTACCTGCTGGGTACCGAGCGCCTGAAGGGCAGCCACTCCATGAGTGCCTATCACTCCGTGGAGCTGTGCTACCTCTCCGCCGTGTACATCAACCTGCTGCACACGAAGAAGCCGCTGAATCTGTACTTCAAGCCCAAGCCCGGCGCTTTCCGGGACAACCTGCTGCGGGTCTCTCCCGACATCCTGCCCAAGGGCAGCGTGAAGATTTCCGCCGTGGAGGTCAACGGCAAGCCCTGGAGCCACTTCGATGCTGAGAACCTGACTGTGACGATTCCGCCCATCAGCGAGGCGCCCAAGATTAAGGTGACCATCCAGCCGGCGTGACAGGAAAAAGATAGAAATGAGGGCTGCATATGTTTCGCATAGATGAATGTCCGACCCACGAGCATCAGGGGATTGCGTATCGCTGCGGGCGTGTGCAGCCCTTTGGCGCCAGCTTCACCGGCGGCGGCGGGATTAACTTCTCCATCTTCTCCAAGGATGCCACCAGCTGTGAGCTGCTGCTCTACAACTACGGGGCGAAGGAGCCCTTCGCTGTCATCCCCTTCCCGGAGGAGTTCCGCATCGGAGATGTGTACGCCATGACCGTCTACGGTCTGAACCCGGAGCTGCTGGAGTACGGCTTCCGCATGGACGGGCCCTTTGACCCGGACAAGGGCTACCGCTTCGACCGCACGAAGGTTCTGCTGGATCCCTACGCAAAGCTGGTGTCCGGCCGGAACGTGTGGGGGAGGGAGCCGGACTGGACCAATCCCTTCCAGCACCGGGGCTGCGTCGTTCTGGAGGACTACGACTGGGAGGGCGACAAGCCTCTGGAAATCCCCATGAAGGATCTGGTGATTTACGAGGCCCATGTGCGCAGCTTCACCCGGGACCCCTCCAGCGGCGTGCGCTATCCCGGCACCTTTGCGGGACTGGTGGAGAAAATTCCCTACCTGAAGGAGTTGGGGGTCAACTGCGTGGAGCTGCTGCCGATTTTTGAGTTCGACGAGTTTGAGAACAGCCGTATGAACGGCGATGAGCGGCTCTACAACTACTGGGGCTACTCCACCGTGAACTTCTATGCGCCCAAGGCGGGCTATGCTGCCTCTGCGCCCATGGGCATGGCGGCGGACGAGCTCAAGCGCACAATCAAACAGTTCCACAGGGCCGGAATTGAAGTGATGCTGGACGTGGTGTTCAACCACACGGCAGAGGGCAACGAGGACGGACCCACCATCTCCTACCGGGGCATAGACAACAAGACCTACTATCTGCTGACCCCGGAGGGCTACTACTTCAACTTCAGCGGCTGCGGCAACACCATGAACTGCAACAATGCGGTGGTGCGCAACTGCATTCTCGACTGCCTGCGTTACTGGGTGTCGGATTACCACATCGACGGTTTCCGCTTCGATTTGGCCTCCATCCTCTCCCGGGACCAGAACGGTGCGCCCATGACCAGCCCGCCCCTGCTGGAGACCCTGGCCCATGACCCGGTCCTGGGCAAGACGAAGCTGATTGCCGAGGCGTGGGATGCCGGCGGATTGTATCAGGTGGGCAGCTTCCCCGCCTGGGGACGCTGGGCGGAGTGGAACGGCAGGTACCGGGACTGTCTGCGCCGCTTTGTCAAGAGCGGAGCGGAGCAGGGACCGGAGCTGCTGTGGCGCCTTCAGGGCTCCCCGGATTTGTACGGCAACCGCTGCGCCGAGGCTACCATCAATTTTGTCACCTGTCACGATGGGTTCACCCTGCGGGACCTGGTGTCCTACAACGAAAAGCACAATCTGGCCAACGGCGAGGACAACCGGGACGGCTCCGACGGCAACGACAGCTGGAATTGCGGCGTGGAGGGCGACACGGAGGATGCGGAGATTCTGGCGCTGCGTTTGCGGCAGCAAAAGAACGCCATCAACCTCCTTCTGCTCAGCCGGGGCATTCCGATGCTGCTCTCCGGCGACGAGTTCGGCAACACCCAGTTCGGCAACAACAACGCCTATTGTCAGGACAACCCCATTTCCTGGCTGAATTGGGAGCTGTTGGAGGAGAATCGGGAGCTGTTTGACTTCGTCAAGCGCATGATTCACTTCCGTGCCCAGCACCCGGTTCTGCGTCGGGAAGACTTTTTCCGGGACAAGAACAGCAGCGGCTATCCGGAGCTGTCCTTCCACGGGACAAAGCCGTGGGATTTGGACGGGGAGCAGCCCTTCCTGTGCTTCGGCATCCTCTATGCCGAGCCGAAGGCCGACTATGGCACCGAGGAGGACACGTTCATCTACTGTGCGGTGAACGCCTACTGGGAGGAGATGCCCTTTGAGCTGCCCGCCCTCCCGGAGGGCTTCGTCTGGCGTGCGGTCGAGTACACGGGTGAAGCCGGTGCGGTTAACCGCATTGCGGCAGACGGGAAGGTCACGCTGATGCCCAGAAGCCAGATGCTGCTGGTGGGCCGGAAGGAAGCCTGACCGTATCATCCCCTTTTTGAAAGAATACAGATATTTTTTAACACTATTGACGGAGGTACGAATATGTTTTCATTTGATGTGAAGAGCGCCGAGAACGATGTGGTCGTCGCCCTGAAGGGACGGCTGGACGCAGTTGTGGCGCCCAAGCTCCATGAAGAGATGAGCAAAATCTACGATAAGAAGGTCAACAGCGTCACCTTTGAAGCCGGTGAGCTGGAGTACATCTCCAGTGCCGGACTGCGTGTGATTGTCATGGCCAAGCAGAAGCTGGGCGCTGACGTGAATCTCTGCCTGAAGGACGCCAGCGATGAGATTAAGTCTGTGATGGAGCTGACCGGCTTTGCTGACTTCGTGGAGCTGACTTAATCGTTTTCACGCTCACCCGGCGCCTGTGCGGGAAAGGAAACAGTTATGGGAAAGAAAATTGGCATTTTGCTGGAAAACCGCTTCATTGAGAAGGAAATCTTCTTCTATCAGTCCTATTTTGAGATGGAGGGCTATGAGCCGGTGTTCCTGACCCGGCTCTGGGGACAGCCGAACCTGACCTTCAAGGGTCTGGAGTACCAGGCGGAGGCCTGGGTGGACCACAGCTTTGAGGCCCTCACGGACGCCGACTTGTCCGAGTTCGCCGCAGTGATAGTACCGGCGGGCTATGTGGCGGACTATCTCCTCTATACGGAGCAGCCGGGCGACGTGTCTCCTGCATGCCGGTTCCTGGAGCGGGTGATGGCCAAGCCTGAGATTGTCAAGGGCTTCATCTGCCACTCCCTCTGGATTGCCGGACCGATTAAGGAGAGCTTTGCCGGCCGGCGGGTCACCTGCCACAACAACATCCTCTCCCACGTGCGCAATGCGGGGCTGGAGTATGTGGATCAGGACGTGGTGGTGGACGACGACCTGGTCACCGCCCGCACCGGCGGGCATCACGCCGTCTTTGCGAAGGCGATTCTGGCAAATTTGAAGTAAATTATGCCTGTTTACAGGCAGGGAGGCGAAGAATATGTACGAAAAGGCAATTATCCACAGACAGGAGCTGCGGAAGATGAAGACCGGCGAGGGGATTCTGATGCAGAATCTGGGCCGGGGCGCTCTGATGAACGGCCTGCACTGGAACATGGAGGACGGGGCCGTGGTGGACTGGCACAGCCATCCCGCCGAGCAGTTCGGCTACGTCATTGAGGGCGGCTTCAAGATTTGGCTGGGGGACGAGGAGTTCGAGATTCACAAGGGCGACTGCTACTTTGTCCCCCCCGGAGTGCTGCATAAGTTCATCGCTCTGGGTGAGACGGAGGCCATCGACCTGTTCAACCCCATCAAAGAGGATATTCCCAAGGAAATTGAGTAATCCCATCAATCCTATTTGTCACTATTGCCACTTTTACTGGCTTTAGTAATAAGAAGTCATGGAGGTAAAAACAATGGCTAAGAAAATGAAGGTTCTGGTTTGCGCAACCAACTACGGCTCCTGGGGCGAAGAGCTTCAGGCTCCTTGGGACGCTCTGACGAAGGCTGGCTATGATTTGACTCTGGCCACCC
The DNA here is from genome assembly GCA_902784305.1 of Oscillospiraceae bacterium. Taxonomy (GTDB): domain Bacteria; phylum Bacillota; class Clostridia; order Oscillospirales; family Oscillospiraceae; genus Onthomonas. The sequence goes on from CACZUK010000027.1 coordinate 8,053, forward strand.
CCAAGGGACTCAAGCCCCTGCCCCTGACCATCAGCGTTGACCCTGATTTCGTGGACGGCGTGCAGAACTACAAGACCAATCCTCCCGAGGTGTGCGACCGCATCAAGGAGCTGGTCATGGGCGAAGAGTGGGCACATCCCATCAAGATTAAGGACGCCAACATGGCTGACTACGACGCTCTGGTGCTCACCGGCGGTCTGGGCGCGATGATTGATGTTGCCAACGATTACAACACCCACAAGCTGATTCGGGACGCCTTCTATGACGGCAAAATTATTGGCTCCCTGTGCTACGCGGTTGCTGCGCTGGTCTTCTGCCGTGACCCGAAGCAGGACTACAAGAGCGTTGTGTATGGCAAGAACATCACCGCTCATCCCAGAGCCTGGGACTTCTATGGCCCTGATATGGCTGCTGGTTATGACCTGTGGGGTGCCACCGAGGACAACAAGGGCACCGACGTCATCACTCCGGGCTTCCTGTATCCCATCGAGGACCTGATTCGGGACGCCGTGGGTCCGAACGGCAACTGTATCGCCAGAAACAATGCCTCTCGTGAGGACCCCGAGGCCAACTTCTCCTGGCCCTTCATCACCGCTGCTTCCGTTGAGTCCTCCATCGCCTACGGCAATCTGATTGTCAAGGTACTGGACAAGATCGCCGCCGGTGAGGATGTCTCCAAGCAGAACATTCACCTGTAATTGGTGTCGCATCAGCACATAAAATATCACCTTGCGGGGCAAGGAAGCGGGCTCCTTTGCTTCCTGCCCCGCTTTTTTAGATTTTTTGGGAGGTAGCATATGCCCTGCATCACGGTACAGAGTCTGGAACTGGCTGACAGCCAGAAAAAGCGCATTGCTCAGCGCTATATCGAGATTTTTTCCGAGGAAACCGGCGTTCCGAAGGACAGAATTTACCTGTTTTTTGACGGCTATAAGCTGAACGAGGCCGCCACCAACGGCGAGCTGTTCTCCGACCGGAAGCTCGGCCCCATCCGGGGGAAATTCAATGAGGAGGAGTGGAATCAGTAATGGATGTCAATCAGGCAATCGTAAAGATTTTGGAGGAGAGCGGCAGAGTGAGCCATGTGTTCGGCAGCACCGGACAGGTGAACGCTTCCATGCTGCTGGCACTGCGGGACTCTGACGCGATTCAGACGGTGGTGGTACGCAATGAGCAGGCCGCATCCTTTATGGCATGCGGCTACACCATGTTCAACCCGGACAATCTGGGCGTGTGCTTTGCCACCGGCGGTCCCGGCGCTTTCAACCTTTTTTCAGGCATGGCAGTGGCCTACTCCGACTCCCTTCCCGTACTGGCTATCACGGGCTACGCCTCCGCCAATGTGCGGGGCAAAGGCTGCCTCAACGAGTCCTCCGGCCTCAGCCGCACCCCGGACTCCCACAAGATGTTCTCCGCCACCACCAAGAAGTCCTATATCATCGAGGACCCGTCCCAGACCTGCGACATTCTGGAGGACGCCATCAACACCGCCTTTGACGGCCGGCCCGGTCCTGTCCATATCCATGTGCCCAAGAACATCACCACGGCGATTGTCCCCAATTTCCGCTCGGTGAAGCTGAACATCCGTCCCTGTGCGCCCAAGCCCACGGCGGCCAGGGAGTTTGCCCTGCGCCTGTCCACCGCCCTGAGCCGGAAGGAGAAGATTCTGCTCCTGGTGGGCTACGGCTGCATCCGCGCCGGTGCGAAGGATGCGCTGCTGTCCCTGATCGACACCTATCAGATTCCCTTCGTCACCACCATGGATGCCAAGGGTTATCTGCCGGAGAACCATCCCCTCAGTCTGGGCATTTTTGGCACTACCGGTGACCCCGCGGCCATGGAGTACTTCGACCAGGCGGAGGTGGTGCTGGCGGTGGGCAACTCCTTCGCAGAGAACGCCACCCTGCTCTTCAAGGCAGATTTGTACGACCAAAAGACCCTGCTGCATATCAACATTGATGCCCACGAGATCAACAAGGTCTATCCTGCTGATTTGTCCATGATTGCGGATGCCCGGTTGGGTCTGGAGGCCATTCTGAAGCAGATGGACGCCAATCTGCCCAAGGCGGAGGCAGTTGCACTGAGCGGGAAGAAGTGGTTCGACCTGCCCAATCAGGGCGAGGTGAAGAAGATTCATCCCGCCGATGTGGCCCGGGCGATTTGTGCCGCCGCGCCGGAGAACGCCATCATCCTGGGCGATGCCGGCTCCCATATGCTGTGGCTGTCGGAGTACATGAAGCTGACCGGCGACCAGCGCTATCAGAACCCCGGCAGCTTCGGGCCAATGGCCAGCCACACCAACGGCTGCATCGGCGTCAAGTGCGCCAATCCCGACAAGGTGGTCATTTCCGGCTCCGGAGACGGCTGCTATCTGATGGCCGGCTTTGAGCTGCTGACAGCGGTACAGAACAACATTCCCGTGGTCTGGGTGATTTTCGACAACGGGGAGTTCAACGTCATCAGGAAATTCCTGCTGAATATGTTTAACGACCACGCCTATATGGGCTTTCTGAACCCGGATTATGTTGCCTATGCCAAAAGCTGCGGTGCGGAGGGCTTCCGCGTGGAGCGTACGGAGGACCTGGAGCCCACAATCCGGAAGGCGATTGCTCTGAATAAGCCGGTTCTGATTGACGCAGTCATTGACGGTGATGTGTTCGCCAATATGAATAAGTCAATGTGACAATGGATTCGTCCTTGTTGCGCCGAACCAGTACGATTGGTTCGGCGTAACAGTCCAACCCTGAGAGGCTGTATTCACAAGGTGCCGCACACCATCTGGACGGCCCTTTTGCCGCCACTCTGCGTTAAAATTTCTTGAAATCCACAAAGGATTCCTGCAACCTCTGAATTGCAACAGAAGGAGATAGATATGCGACTGTTTGAACATCTTTCCTCATATGAGCGCTTACCCTTCCATAAGTACAATGAGAAGGGGGAGAAACTGCCCCTGTCCGGTGGCTGGGCGGACGGCGTCCGGGTGGTGCATGATGAGAATACCGGCCTCTGGTGGGAAGTGAAGTCCCCGAACCCGGAGGATGTGAACTACGGTGGTGCCCGCTTTACCTTTGATGGAGCGGAGAAGGTTCATGCACAGGCGTTGAATGAGGCGCACTATGGCGGCTTCGATGACTGGCGTGTTCCCAACAAGGACGAGCTGCGGTCTGTCTTCGACTACGGCCGTTCGGGTTCCGTGCTGAATCCGGACCTCTTCGGCGAGTGCCCGGTGGGGGACTACTGGACGAAGAATATCTACCGACTCCAGCCCTACTTCTCCTGGGTTCTGTTCTCCGGCATGGGCAGTGGCATCGCCAAGCGCACGGATGCGGAGAATTATGTTCTCTCCGTGCGTGGCGGAAACGACCGACGCTTCGGGGAACCCGACCCCAGCCGCTTTCACGACAACGGGGATGGAACGGTGACCGATGAAGTGACCGGGCTTATGTGGCAGAAGGAGACCAATCCCCGCACCGGTCCCAAGGATGCGGACGCAGCGTGTCGGAGGATGACCCTTGCCGGGTATCATGACTGGCGTCTGCCCAACATCAAGGAGCTGAACACTCTGCTGAATCTGGACCCGGACAACAGCAGTTGGTTCTTTGAGGACTTTTTCCCCATCCCCGCCAACGAGAAGATGCTCCACTACGCCGCCTGCGGCGTGTTTGAGGGCAACTACGCCTGGGTGACGAACTTCACCTTTGGCTACGACGGCTACTACGGCGGACGCGGTGCGCCGCTGCTCTACCGTGCGGTCCGCTGGGCGGACGCCCCGGCGGAGCAGAAGTCTGAGGCGATTCCCACCTTCTCCCTCACCCACACGGGACAGCGCTCTGCCTTTGACCTGAAAGGGCGCAGCGTGGCGCCGGACCGTATCTGGGGACTGGATGCCCAGCGGATTTGGCTGGAATCCTCTTTTGAGGTCCGGGAGAACGGCGCAGCGGTGCTGGACCGGAACACCGGTCTGCTGTGGGACAACGCCCACGACGAGCTCCTGCTGGAGTGGAGGGACGCGGAGGCCTTTGTTCATTCGCTGAACGACCAGAATTACCTGGGACGCAGGGACTGGAGACTCCCGGGACGGGAGGAGCTGCGCTCTCTGGCCCGCTATGATGATGCCATGCCCGCCATCGACACCGAGGTCTTCCGGGCCTCCAGCGACTACTACTGGTGCGCCGAGGAATGCAAGAACGACACGGATCTGGCCTGGGGCTTCTACTTCGGCTACGGCTGCTCCTACGGGCGGCGGAAGGTCATTCCCTCCCATGTCCGCCCGGTCAGCGGCGCTGCCGATCCCTTCGCCCTTTCCTCTGCCCGGCGATTCACCATCAACTCCGACAACACCGTGACGGACCACGTCACCGGCCTCATGTGGATGCGGGAGGAAACGCCTCTGCTGACCCAGAAGGAGGCGCTGGTGTACTGCAAGGAGCTGCGTCTGGGAGGCTACGACGACTGGGTGATGCCGAATCTGAAGGAGCTTGCCACCCTGATCAACCTGACAGAAGGGGAGGAGTGGTACTATCCGGAGCTGTTCCCCGAGACCAATACCAAGCCCCAGGGCTTCTACCAGTCCAGCACCACCTTCGGCGGAACCTTTGGCTGGGGCTGCAACTTCCAGTTCGGCTTTGACGGCTACTATGCGGACAGAATGAACGGCAAATACCCCTTCCGCCCCGTCAGAAAAATCCGGTAAAGGAGGCGGCGCTCTGTGATTGAACTGTATGTGAAATATCTGCGCCGTGACTGGCAAAAGGTCGTGCTGATTGTTGTGCTCAGCTTGCTGACAACGCTCAGCACGTTGGTGCTGCCGATGCTCAGCAAGAGGGTCATCGATTCTGGCGTGCTCAGCGGAGGGAATCACTCCTACGGCGGTACCATTGCCGCGATGGCTGTCGTGGCCGCACTTGCGGTGGTGTTTCCTTTGCTCAACAGCAAATTTATCGCGGAGACAGCCATGGGCTTTTCCAGAAGCCTGCGCAGGGATTTCTTTGCCCATGTCCTGCGCCTGTCCCAGCGGGACCTTGACCAGTTCGGAACGGCCTCTCTCATCAGCCGTCAGGGAAATGACATCATGCAGATGCAGATTGGCATGATTCAGACCCTGACGTCCATGCTCACCGCGCCGCTGATGTGTCTGGGCGGCATTGCCATCGCCCTGCTGACCTCGCCGCGTCTGGCGTGGATTGTGCTCTTCGCCGTGGGTGCCTGTCTGCTCTTCACCTTTTTCGTGGTGGGCCATGTGCGGGAGCTGTTTCTGCGTCAGCAGCTTTTGCTGGATCAGGTGAACCGTCTGGCGCGGGAGCTGCTCAACGGAATGCGGGTCATCCGCGCCTTCAACAAGGAGGAGAGCGAGCAGGAGCGCTTTTCCGGCGTGAGCGCGCAGGTGCGGGATACCACCCTGGACATGAGCCGGTATATGCTCTCCTTCCAGCCGGTGATGAGCTTCCTCATGAGCATGGCCAACCTCCTGGTGCTCTGGTTCGGCGCGCGCTTTATGACGGCCCATCAGGCCACCTACGGCGACGTGCAGGCCTTCATTCAGTACCTGAGCGTGATTATTCTGGGTATTATGATGCTCTCCGCGGCGCTGATTATCCTCCCCCGGGTCCAGACGGCGGCGGACCGGATTGTGGAGGTGCTCCACACCGAGCCCTCCGTCACCGACTCGGAGCAGCCCCGGGCGCTGGAGGATTCTATCAGGACGCTGGAATTCAAAAACGTCTCCTATCGCTACGGCGAGGGCGGCGCCAACGCCCTGTCTGACATCAGCTTCCGCATCCGTGCCGGACAGACCCTGGCCATCATCGGCGGAACCGGTGCGGGCAAGAGTACGCTGCTGAACCTGATTCCCCGCTATTACGACGCCACGGAGGGCACCGTGCTGATCAACGGCCGCGACATCCGGGACTACCGGCAGGAGGAGCTGCGAGAGCACATCGGCATCGTGCCCCAGAAGGCTTTCCTCTTCGCCGGGTCCATTCTGGACAACCTCCGGCGGGGCAAGGCGGACGCCACCGAGGCGGAGGCCAACCACGCGCTGGAGGTGGCCCAGTCTCTGGACTTCGTGGAGGAGAAGGAATTCGGCCTTTACACCTACATGACCGCCGGCGGCACCAACGTCTCCGGCGGACAGAGGCAGCGTCTGGCCATCGCCCGGGCCATCCTCCGGAAGCCGGACCTCTACCTCTTTGACGACAGCTTCTCCGCGCTGGACTTCAAGACCGACGCGGCCCTGCGCAGTGCCCTGCACGCCGAGACCCGGAATGCCATTGTGGTCATTGTGGCCCAGCGCATCAGCACCATCAAGGCGGCGGACCAGATTCTGGTGCTGGAAAACGGCAGAATCGTGGGGCAGGGCACCCATGAGGAGCTGCTTGCGGGCAATGAGGTCTACCGTGAGATTGCGCAGTCTCAGTTGTCCAGGGAAGAAATGGGGGCGTGATGTGATGAAGTTTGAGATGAAACAGTCCCCTGCCATGTCCACGCTGACCCCCGAACAGCTTGAGGTGCTCTACAACTGCCTGATGGCGGTGCCTGAGGCGCAGCGCTTCGAGTTTGAGGAAAAGATGCTCCAGATGACCCGGGAGCAGCTTCGCAACTTCATCGGCAGCGCCATCCATATAGACGCGGAAGAGGTCCAGCGGAACATGGAGCGCATTGCCAGACTGACGCCTGAGCAGCGGCGCGAGCTGGTCATGAAGCGCTCCAAGGAGCGTCCGGAGGAGCTCGCGCGGCGCAGCCGGGAAAAGGCGATGGCGCAGCAAAAGAAGCCGACGGCAAAGGCCCAGGGCAAAAAGAAGGCCAAGGACAGCGGCGCGTCGCTCAAACGGCTCATCAGCTATCTGGGCCGCCAGAAGCTGTCCATGGCGCTGGGCATCCTCACATCCGTTCTGGCAACGGTGTTCTCCCTGCTGGCCCCCAAACAACTGGCCACCTGCCTGAACCGGCTTCAGGAGGTGGTGGACCAGGGCCTCAACCTGCAATACAACAAGGTCGTGGTGGCGCTGGCCATTCTGGGCGGCCTCTACCTGCTGAACATGATTTTCCTGGCCTGGTCCAATCAGCTCTTTTCCAGAGTCACCCAGGAAACGCTCTACCAGATGCGCACAGACGTGGACCGCAAGCTGATGAAGCTGCCCTTCTCCTACTTTGACGTCATCCCCAAGGGCGATGTGCTCAGCCGTCTGACCAACGACATCGAAAACATCGGAAACGCCCTGCAGCAGTCCATGGCCCAGGCCGTTTCCATGGTGCTGACCATCATCGGCAGCCTGCTGATGATGTTCCTGATTAGCTGGAAGCTGACGCTGCTGTGCGTGCTGACCATCCCCTGCGGCATTCTGGTCTCCAAGACCATTATCAAGCGCTCGCAGTCCTTGTACCGCGACCAGTGGAAGCACGTGGGCGAGCTCAACGGCATCGTGGAGGAGATTTACAGCGGAATCAACGTGGTGAAGGGCTTCGGCACAGAGGCCGAGGCAATGAACACCTTCGAGGCGAAGAACGCGCAGCTCTACGAGGCCAGCCGGGAGGCCCAGTTCCTCTCCTACGTCATCAATCCGGCCTCCACGCTGTTCAACAACATCGCCTATATCCTGATTTGCGGTGTGGGCGCGGCCAACGTCCTCCGGGGCACCATGCGGCTGGGCGACATCTCGGCGCTGCTCCAGTACCAGAAGATGTACAGCAATCCGGTCAGCTCCATCTCCACCCAGATCAACAACCTCCAGTCGGCGCTTGCCTCCGCCGAGCGCGTGTTTGAGCTGCTGGACCAGCCGGAGGAGACCCAGAAGGAGCCGGTCCGGCCCCTTCCGGAGAGCGTTCGCGGCGACATTGCCTTCCGGCACCTGCGCTTCGGCTACACGCCGGACCGGATTCTCATGCACGATGTGGACGTGAACGTGAAGGCCGGGCAGATGGTGGCCATCGTGGGTCCCACGGGCGCGGGCAAGACCACGCTGGTGAACCTGCTCATGCGCTTCTACGAGCCCAACGGCGGCAGCATCACCATCGACGGCGTGGACGTGAGCGAGATGACCCGCCACGACCTGCGCTCCGTGTTCGGCATGGTGCTTCAGGAGACCTGGCTGTTCAACGGCAGCATCCGCGACAACATCGCCTACGGCTGCGAGCAGGTCACGGAGGAGCAGCTGCTTGACGCCGCCCGCAGCGCTAGAATTGACCACTTTGTGGACACGCTCCCGGAGGGCTACGACACGGTCATCAACGAGGACGCCTCCAACATCTCTCAGGGACAGAAGCAGCTCATCACTATCGCCCGGGCCATGATCGCCAACCCCGCCATTCTGATTCTGGACGAGGCGACCAGCAGCGTGGACACCCGAACGGAGGCGGTGATTCAGCAGGCGATCAACAATCTGCTGAGGAACCGAACCAGCTTCGTCATCGCTCACCGGCTGTCCACCATCCGGAACGCGGACCTGATTCTCGTGATGAAGAACGGCGACATTGTGGAGCAGGGGAACCACGAGAGCCTCCTGGGGCAGGGGGGACTTTATTCCAGCCTCTATATGAGCCAGTTTGAGAACAGCTGACAGGGCACCTCTTACCATGTGCCATCGGCGCTGGAGGACTCGCCGGCCATGGTCTGTAAACGCCTGGAAAAACCGAAAGGGATTCACAGGGGCTTGCGCCCCGGTCTGACGGGCCCCCCGGCACTGAGGGGAAGCCACAATCGAAGCGGCCTGCGGCGTCTCTCCGCAGGCACCCGGCGAAAGGAGACAATACCATGAAAATCATTGGAATCAACGGCAGTCCCAGATTGAAGGGCAACAGCGCCACCCTTCTGGACAAGGCGCTGGAGGGCGCCCGGGCCGCAGGAGCGGAGACCGAGCGGGTGGACCTGTACCCGCTGAACTTCAAGGGTTGCCGGAGCTGCTTTGCCTGCAAGCGGAAGAGTCCGTTTTACGGAAAGGGCTGCGCCATGAAGGACGATGCCACCGAGGTGTTTGAGCGCATGCTGGAGGCCGACGGATGGATTTTTTCCTCGCCCCTCTATCTGGGGCACAGCGCCAGCTCCATGTGCGCATTCCTGGAACGGCTGCACTTTTCCTACCTGCACACCTACGAGGGCGGGCGGCAGCGCATGCCCTCTCTGAAGAAGCTCTATCCCAGCGTGTTTATCTACGACCTCAACGGCGGACCGCAGTTTTTGGAAATGATGCATCTGGAGAACGCCTGCGAGTATGAGACCATGCTCTTTGACCACGCCTTCGGACCCAGTCGGCACACCATCATCACCAATACGGTGCAGTTTGAAGATTACAGCAAGTACTATACCGCTGCGGTCAATGTGGCGGCCAAGATGGCCTGGCACGAGGAGCACTGGCCCCAGGACCTTGCCAACGTATTTGAGCTGGGGCGGACGCTGGTCACCGGAGAGTACGCAAAGGAAGACTGACGATGAAGATTCGGAATCTGGTGGGCGCAGCGGCTCATGCCTCCGCACCCGCCCTGATCGGACTGGCCCAGAGCTGCGCCGACGCATTGTGTGCGCTGGTGTCAGTGACCGTCGGGATGGAGGAGAAGCCGGGCGCCCGCAGCGTGACCAGTGCCCCCGTCGCCGTGCGCGCCGGGACGGCGCAGACGCCCAAGCGCGGGGAGAACCACGCTGCGATTGCCGTGGACGGAACCGACGAGGGGGCGCTGTTCGACTACTACAAGGCGGACCTGTCGCAGGTGGATGCGCAGTTCAACCGCTCTCTGAGCGCCTTTGCCATGGCCGCCCTGGAGGAAGACCCCCACGGGGAGCGCTACCGGGAGGCAGGGGACTGGGCGGTGCTCACCAACAACGGCGAGATTTCCATGGATATGGCGCAGTTGCTGCGCCGGTATGGCAGCGAGATGACAGCCCCCGGGGACATGGAAGTGCTGCCCAACGGCAAACAGGGCATTCGGGAGGGCTCCGGCAAGCAGTACCTCTCCCTCATGCTCTGGGGAATGCTGGGCGGCTGCCACAGCACGCTGGTCAACAACGGCAGGATTATCACCCAATGCGATACAGACGACCCGGAGGGGACGGAGAACGTGTTCACCCACCCCATGTACGTCTACCACCGCTCCGCAATGATCAACAACGGGGAGGTCATCGTCCGGGGGAGGGGAAACCGGGGCATCAATCCCCGGGGCCTGACCTCCCAGAAGCATGACCTCACCATCGACAACAACGGCAGCATCCTTGTGGACGTGGAAAACGCCTACCTCACCCGGGCGCTGACTGTGGCGGGCTTCGGCAGCACCATCACCAACCGGAGACTGGTATCTGCCCGGTCCAGCGGCACCGTGTTCGGCGCAGGGCACACGGGCAGCTCCACACTCCTCAACGAGGGCAGGGTGGAGGTCACCACCATGGGGGTGCTTCCGAGGCAAAAAATCGGCGTTTTGGCCACCTTTGCCGCCCGGGCGGGCGCTTATGCCCTCAGTGCCACCGGTTCCGACCAGATGCTGGAACAGCTCCACGGCAAACTGGGCGTGCAGAACTGGAAGGGCCAGGGAATTGTCAACCGGGGCGTGGTGAAGGCGCAGGTGCGGGACGTCGGCGCCGCCGATGCCAACAGTGTGGCAGCGGGAGTGCTGCTGCTGGACGCCCATTTACCCTACAACGGCTGGTATACCGTCAGGAACACGGGCCTCATTCACACTTCCTCTGACCTGCGCCCCTGCGAAGGGAATCGGTTCCGTGTGAACCGGGGGGAGTTGGTGGTCAACTGTGTCCATATGCCGGAGCAGACCTTTCCCGTCCGGGCCAGAATACAGGAGTGGGCCACGGAGCTGCGGGACTTCGGGGAAAGCCGGGACTTCATCCTCGCCAGAAGCGACAGCGAAGAGCCGGTGACCCTGAACTTTTCGGACGCAAAGCTGATTCTCCGTCCCCAGGAGGGCTATCGCCCGGGGAGGACCTATGAGGTCAGCGCCAGGACGCTGGTTTCGCCCATGGATGCGGACACGCTGGAAGAGGCACAGGTGCAGGTTACGGGCATGGAGACTCTGCGCTTCGGCACGGAAATGCCGGACTTTCTTGTCCCCGCTGCGGAGGAAGCTGCCCCGGGGGAGTACCAGGTCAGCCTGAAGCTGGCCGACAGGCCTCAGGCGCAGCGGAAGCTGATTTCCGCTGCTGCCATGGGTCCGGTGGACTTTATGCGGCTGAATCTGGAGGAATTGGACCGGATGCTGGGCGAGGAGGACACGAATTGGTCCGCTCAGGTCTACCACGTTCCCCACAGCCGCACAGATGGTCTGACGGGACAGGCACAGGGCATTGCCGGGAGCCGGGACGTGGGACTGGGCTCCCTGCTGCGGCTGGGGGTTCACGCCGCTGCCGCCCGGGACCACGCCGACGGGGATATTTACCACGCCGTCAGCGACCTGGACGCCGATTTGGAGGGCGTGCATCTGTCCCTGGCAGGCGGTGTCGTGCGCTCTCAGGTGACCCGGTTCCACACCAAAGGGGGCACGGACTTCGCCCTGCACACGGATACGAACGTCTGTCTGGACGGACGCTCAGAGGGGAAGCAGGAGGGCAGCTACGCCTCCGCCCATCTGCGCAGGCAGCTCCCCCTGGGGAAAAACCACAAATTGTCCGCAGAGGTGGGGATTTCCTGGCTAAAATTCAACCAGGGAAGGGGCGTGGATTGGAGCTTCCAGGAGGAAGCCCTTCCGGGCTACCGGATGGAAACCACTGCGGTGAGAAGCGTCCGCTGCGCCTTCCGACTGGGTTGGAAGAGCCTCTTCCGGGGCGGGAAGGACGGACATCTCTTCCTCTCTGTGGAGGGAAGCGGTGCCCTGTTCGACAGCGGCTCCGGCCTGCGGGTGCTGAACCGGCTGCTGGGTGAGACGGTGCGTGAAGACCCGATTCGCCTGGGTGTGGATGCTTCGCTCCGACGGAAGCTGGGCGACTGGACCCTCAATGTGAGCTTCCGGGGGGTACTTGGCGAGAAGACACGGCAAAATCGGTTGAACTTTACTCTTCGGCCTGACGTGCGCAGCGGATAGAACGGAAAGGAGCATCACAGTATGGAAGCGATAGAAGCGATTCTCACCAGAAGGAGCACCCGGGACTACAAGCCGGATGGGGTAGAGCAGGAAAAGCTGGACGTGATTCTGGATGCGGCGAGGCAGGCGCCCAGCGGCGGCAACAACCAGACAAATCACTTCTTTGTGATTCGGAACCAGACTGTGCTGCGTGAGCTGATTGAACTGGTGGAGACTGCATTTGCGCAGATGGAGCTCGCCGAGGACCTGTACTCCAGTCTGAAGCATTCCATCGCCGCATCGAAGAAGGGCGGCTATGCGTTCTGCTACAATGCGCCGATGCTCATTGTTGTCGCAAACCGCAAGGACTATGGGAACAACATGGCGGATTGTGCCTGCGCAATTGAGAACATGATGGTGGCCGCAAACGCCCTGGGCCTGGGAAGCTGCTGGATCAATCAGCTCAAATGGCTGAATGAAACCCCACAGGTGACAGACTATCTCTCCACCCTGGGGCTGAAGGAGGACGAGCGGGTCTACGGGAGCGTTGCCATCGGTTATCCGGCCAGCGGCCTGCCGAATCGAAAGCTGATGAAACAGAAGGGCAATGAGGTCACCTTCATCGACTGATGGACGCTCAAGGCTCTCAGATGCCAGTTGGAGCAAATTGCACAAGGATTGATTGGGAGGCGAGAGAAACGAAGGAGAAAACGGTAGAGAACAATGAAATACTGAGAATCGCCAGACAGGGCGTCTTCTCTGCCGGCGGGACAGTGACCGAGCCGGAGGCGGGGGAGTACAACCCCGTTTTGGGCTGGACGGACCCCACCCGGGCGGGCAACACCGCCCATGTGGACCACGCCAACGTGTTTTACCAGATCCCCGCCGAGGACAACGGCCACCCCATGGTTTACCTCCACGGGCACGGCCAATCCCGGGTGTGTTGGCAGTTCACCCCGGACGGACGGGAGGGCTGGTCGGACCTGTTTCTGAGAAAGGGCCATGCGGCCTTTCTCGTGGACGGTCCCCGCAGAGGCGCTGCGGGCATGACGACGCAACTGCCCCAGAGTGCGATGGACATCTTTCCGGGCACCATTCGCTACCTGCCCGGGGACCAGTCCATGTACACCCATTTCCGGATCGGTGCGGTGATGCCTGAGCGCTATGATGGCTCCCAGTTCCCTGAGGGCGAGGAGACGCTGAACCAGTTTCTGCGGGAGATGACCCCCAACACCGGCGATTTCAAGGGACACCCCTGCGCCATGGCCATGGGCGCTGTGTTCGCAAAGGTGCATGAAATGACCGGGAACAAGGCCATTTACGTCACCCATTCCCAGGGCGGTATGATCGGCTGGGCGACCCCTCCCCAGAATGTGGCTGCAATCGTGGCCATTGAGCCGGGTGGAGCGCCGAAGCGGGAAATGCCCCAGTACAAAGCCCTGCTCTCGGCAAAGGTGCCCATCGCCATCTACTTCGGCGACTACATCGACAATGCGCCCCAGGAGTTCGCCTCCATCAAAATCTGGAGGCAGATGCGGGAGCAGGCGCTGGCCTTTGCCGCACAGTTCAACGCCGACGGCGGGGAGTGCACCGTGTTTGAGCTGCCCAAGGAGGGCATCACCGGCAACTCCCACTTCATGTTCCAGGAGCGCAACAGCGCAGAGATTGCCGAACACATCGATGGCTGGCTGCGTGCCCATGCGCTGGCGGACTGACCGCCAGCGGAGCGGGAAAAGAAAAAAAGACCCGCACTCCGGGGGGATGCCCTCCCGGAGCGTGGGAGAGCACTGAGGAGGAACGATTATGATTATGTCCACTGCCCGGGATTACATCCAGCCGGAGCACGTGGGGGAGTACCTGCCCCTGATTCGGCAGCTGATTGCAGAGACCGTGAAGGAGGAGGGGAACATCTCTTACACCCTCTACCAGGACCGGGACCACCCGGGGGAGTTTGTCCTGCTGGAGTTCTGGCGGGATCAGGAGAGCCTGGACGCTCACTTCAATACCCCACACTTTACCACGATTGTGCCGCAGATTGCGCAGTTCCACGCCAAAGCCTCTGTGGTGAACACCTACACGGAGGTTGCCAATGGCTGACAACAGAACCATCATCCAGTATTTTGAGTGGTACGTCTCCGGACACCACGTCCTGTGGAACAAGTGCATCGCCCAGGCCCCCCGCCTGGCGGAGTTCGGTATCACGGACGTCTGGCTGCCCCCGGCCTTCAAGGTGGGCTTCACCGAGGATAACGTGGGCTATGCGGTGTACGACCTCTACGACCTGGGGGAGTTCGACCAGAAGGGCAGCGTCAAAACCAAGTACGGCAGCCGGGAGGAGTACCAGGAGGCCATCCGGTCCTTTCACCGAAACGGCATCTCTGTGCTGGCGGATGTGGTGCTGAACCACCGGGTGGGGTCGGACGCTTTTGAGGACGCCCGGGCCGTCTGTGTGGACCCCAACAACCGCAATGCGGTGCAGTCCGCCCCCATGACCATCTCCGCTCCCACGGTGTTCAACTTCCCGGGGCGAAACAATGTCTATTCCGACTTCAAGTGGAACCACCGCCACTTCACCGGCGTGGACTGGGACAACCACACCCGCCAGACCGGGCACGTCTACCGCTTTGCGGACAAGCAGTGGGCCCAGGATGTGAACCGGGAGTTCGGCAACTACGACTTCCTCATGGGTGCGGACGTGGACGTTCAGTCCCCGGAGGTGCGGGAGGAGCTGCTGCGCTGGGGCCGCTGGTATCTGGACTTCACCGGAGTGGACGGCTTCCGCATGGATGCGGTGAAGCACATCAGCGCCGGGTTTATGCGTGACTGGCTGGGGGAGATGCGCAGATACCGGAATAGTCCCATGCCCGCCGTGGGCGAGTACTGGAGCGGGAACGTCAACGACCTGCTGGAGTACCTGAATCAGGTGGACAACTGTATGTCCCTCTTTGATGTACCCCTGCACTTCAACATCCGGGATATGTCCTACGCCGACGGAAACTACAACATGGCCAACATTCTGAACAACACCCTGCTGCAGCGCCGTCCCGGTCAGGCCATCACCTTCATCGACAACCACGACTCCCAGCCCGGACAGTCGCTGGAGTCCTTCGTCAACGTGTGGATGAAGCAGGTGGTCTACGCCCTGATTCTGCTGCACAAGGACGGCGTGCCCTGCATCTTCTACGGCGACCTGTACGGCATTCCCTGCACCCGCAACATCCCAATTCCCCGGCTGCGGACCATGGTGCGGGTGCGCCACGACTTCGCCTACGGGCCGCAGCACGACTATATGGACGACTACGACGTGGTGGGTTGGACCCGGGAGGGCGATGCGGAGCATCCCAACTCCGGACTGGCGCTGCTGCTCTCGGACAAGCGTCCGGGGAAGAAGCGGATGTACATCGGAAGGCAGTTTGCGGGGAAGCGGTTTAAGGATTGTCTCCGGAAGGTCCGGGAGGACGTAATCGTGGACCGGGAGGGCTTTGGCGAATTCACCGTTCAGGGGTATTCCGCTGCCGTCTGGGTCACGGAAGAGGCCTACGAGTATCTTGTTATCAATGAGGACTAATCGAGGAGGAAAAAACAGATGACCAGAAAGCACCTACGCAGGGCGACAGCATCCCTGCTGGTTCTCCTGCTGCTGATGATGCAGCTGCCAGTCGGTGCGCTTGCGCTGGAGGACGAGAGCGACCAGAGTGCGGAGGCGAGCGTTGTCTCCGTTGAGGCGGAGGAGCCCGCTGATGAGGCACAGGAGCCCGCTGATGAGGCACAGGAGCCCGCTGATGAGGCACAGGAGCCCGCTGATGAGGCACAGGAGCCCGCCGGTGAGACACAGGAGCCCGCTGTGCAGGAGGAGTCAGCCCCCGAAGAGGCCGCGGAGAGCGTTGAGCCGTCCGTGACTCCGTATGACCCCTGGTACGAAGAGGTTGCGCCTGAGACGGAAGAGGACGAGGAGGTTCAGACCCAGGATGACGAGGGCACCTATGCCGTTCTCTATGACGACGGGACCCTGATGTTCCAGAAGGGCGACGCCCCCGATGAGGGGCGCACTGTTGCCGAAAAATGGCTTTTGGATCTGAACGCCGAATACAACGCTGACAGCGACACGCCCTGGTACAACCGGCGGGACGAAATCAAAAAGCTGAATTTCCGGGATAAAATTGCCCCTGCGTCGTTGGCCAACTGGTTCATGGGCTGCAGCAAGATGGAGGAGATGGAAGGCGTGGAGAACGTGGACGTCTCCAAAGTCACCTCCATGCGCAATTTCTTCCGGGGCTGCTCCAGCCTGAAGGAAGTGGACCTGATTGTGCCCGCAAAGAACCGCTGGAATACGTCCAAGGTCACCGACATGAGCGGTATGTTCTACGGCTGCGCTACCCTGACGGAGCTGGATTTGAGTATGCTGAGCACTGCGTCTCTGACGAACCTGGAGAACACCTTCCGGGGCTGCTCCGGCCTGAAGGAGCTGAGCCTGGTGCGCTGGAACGTTTCGGCTGTGACGAACATGAGCGGCCTGTTCCGGAACTGCACTGCGCTGACCGATTTGGACCTGAACGAATGGGACACCAAGGCGGTCAAGGATATGTCGGAGATGTTCCGCAACTGCTCCAAGCTGGAAACTATCCGCGCTGCCGTCACCTTTGTGACGACGAGCGTGACCAACAGCACGGATATGTTCACCGGCTGCGGTGCGCTGAAGGGCGGAAGCGGCACTGCGTTCACTGACGCACACACGGATGCGCTCTATGCGCGGCTGGACACCCCGGATGCGGCGGGCTACTTCTCCGGCGGCGTGTGCGCCATCCTGTATGTGGACGGCACGCTGGTCTTCCAGTACGGCGACACGCCGGATGGGCGAAGCGTTGTCAAAATCTATCCCGTGGATATGCTCAATTCCTATGCCATGATTGGTACACGGGTAACGAACGTCACCTGGTATGAAAATCACGATAAGATTAAAAAAGTGGATTTTGTTGACAAAATCCGGCCTCGATTTGTCTCCATGTGGTTCTATTACCTGACCGATCTGGAGGAGGTCGTCCATCCGGAGAATCTGGACCTGTCTCAGTGCACCCAGATGGTGGATTTGTTCTTCTGCTGTGAAAAGCTGAAAAAGGTGGACGTGAGCAGCTGGGACACCTCCCACATTGAGGGTGCCCACGCCGTGTTCTACCAGTGCGGCGAGCTGACGGAGCTGGATGTCAGCAAATGGGATACCTCCAGCATGACGGACATCAGCGGCCTGTTCAACGGTGCTTCCAAGGTGAAAAAGCTGGACGTGAGCGGATTTAACACCTCCAAGGTGATTCGCTATGGCTCTGTGTTCCGCGACACCAGCAGCCTGACAGAGCTGGATGTCAGCAAATGGGATACCAGCGCCGGACTGGAGTTCGGCGGTATGTTCCGGGGCTGCTCCGGACTGACAGAGCTGGATATCACCGGCTGGACTGTCCCCAAGGGCTACGCCTACGGCAATATGTTCCGGGACTGCACCAATCTGAAAACCATTTTGGTTGCAGAGGATTTTGGATTGATGCGGGGCTTTATAGAAGGGCAGCCCACGCTGAATCAGGACGTGTTCACCAACTGCACCGCTCTCGTGGGCGGCAACGGAACCGTTTACAGCCCGGAGCACACGGACTACGACTACGCCCGGATTGACACTCCCGAGACCCCGGGCTACTTCACGGCGAAGAAGGCTCCGGTTGAGAAGAAGAAGAACACCATCAAGGTTTCCAAGTCCTTCACCAAAACCGTCAACACGAAGAAGGACCAGACCTTCAAGCTGAAGGCCAGCGCCAACGGCGCAGCGCTGAGCTACAATTCCGGCAACGCCAAAAAGGTGAAGGTGGACAAGAAGGGCAAGGTGACCGTCAAGAAGGGATTTATGGGCAAGGTCACCATCACCATCACTTCCGCAGAAACGGAGCAGTACCTGGCTGCCAAGAAGAAGGTCACTGTCACAGTGAATCCCAGCGCCACCACCCTCTCAAGCGCCAGGGGTGCGAAGAGGAAGGTGACGGTGACGTGGAAGAAAAACACCACCGGCAAGGGCTATGAGCTCCAGTTCTCCAGGAAAAAGAACTTTAAGAAGATTGAAAAAACCATCAAAATCAAAAAGAAAACCATCCGTAAAGCCACTGCGAAGAAGCTGAAAAAGGGCAAATATTACATCCGCATCCGTACCGTCAACGGCAAGCTCGCCTCCAAATGGAGCAAGGTCAGGACTGTGAAGGTCAGGTAAAGGCTGTGCCTGCGCCGCCCCGCCGGGGCGGGCAGAAGGTCCTGCGGATACGCAAATTTCAAAAAAGCGAGGGACGGAATCGGCAACGATTCCGTCCCTCAGTCTGTCAAACAACCCCGGTTTCCGCCTGACGAAAACCGGGGTTGTTTGACAGACTGAAACGGCCCCTCCCCATGCGGAAGGGGGCGTTTTTGCCGCAGAGAACCATCGGACGACGCACGGTTTTACAGCGGCAGTCGTTCCAGAAGGCCGCCGCCGAAGCGGTCATACGCCTGAAGGAAGAACGACTGAATCTGCTGCGTCATCTGTGCTCTTGCCTCAACGGGAACCAGCTCGGAGAAGGTGACACCGGGGAGACTGCGGATGAGCGCATAGTATTTCAACACATTTTCCACGCCCTCGATGACCTGCGCATCCTCTGTGCCGAGATAAGCCCGAATGAAATGGTCCCACACCCTTGCGAGCAGGTCGGCGGGAATGCCGGTGTAGCGCATGGCGCCGTCACCCCGGGCAGCAGCCAGCTTCATCAGCTGATAGGCGCCCAGCAGGTCAATCACCGGATGTCCCACAGAGGCATCGCCCATGTCGATGAGCAGCCACTCGTCGCCGCTGACCATGATATTGGCCGGGTGAAAGTCCCCGTGAATGAAGGTGCTGCGCTCCGGGATGCTGTCAATCAGCGCAAAGATGGTCAGCTTGTCCTGTCTCAGCTCTGTGTTCATTCCAAACCTCCTGTTTCCTGCCCCTCCGGGCCCAGATAGGTAAGGCCCAGCATGGTGATGTCGTCAAACTGCTCCGCCTTGCCCACAAAGTCTGCGATATCCTTCCGAACAGCGGGCAGAATCACCTCCAGCGATTCGTCCTTCACCCGGTTCAGCTCCGCCGTCAGGCGCTCTGTGCCGTACTGCTCCGTCTGCTCGTCGATGGCCTCCGGGATGCCGTCCGTGTACACGAAGAGCTGGTCGCCGGGGTTCAGCTTCAGCTCGTACTCCCGGTAGCGCAGCTGCTCCATGGCCGCCAGCACCAGACCATGCCGGTCCTTGTACACCTCGTAGTCTCCGCCCGCGCGCCGGAGCACCGGGTACTCGTGGCCTGCGTTGGCGCACTTCATCACGCCGGTTTCCAAATCCACGATGCCCAGCCAGACCGTCACGAACATCTCCGCATCGTTGCCCTCGCAGAGCATATTGTTGGCCCGGTAGAGGGTCTCCGACGCCGTCCGCCCGGACTCCGCAACGCTGCGGATGGCGGTTTTCGCCCGCATCATAAACAGCGCCGCCGGGATACCCTTGCCGGACACGTCGGCAATCACCAGTGCCAGCTTGTTCTGGTCCACGAAGAAGAAGTCGTAGAAGTCGCCGCCCACCTCCTTGGCCGGGTCCATGGTGGCGTAGATTTTGAAGTCATTGCGGGGGAAGTCGAAGTTCTTGGGCAGGGCGGAGTCCTGTATCGTGCGGGCAAATTCCAGCTCCTGCTCGATGCGCTTTTCTGCGGCTGCGATGTAGCCCTTGAGCACTGTGACCGTCTGGTTGATGTCGTTGGACAGGGAGGCGAACTCCGAGGAGTTGCGCACGTCAACCACCTCGTCCAGATGGCCGCTGGTGATGCGCCCCAGAGAGGCGTTGACCAGCTGCAAATTGTGCACCACAATGCTCTGCACCAGCAGGGAAATCAGCACATAGATGACGGCGAAGAGCATGATGTCCGCAAAGGCGGTCTCATAGGCCTGCGCGTCCCGGTTGGCGTAGAGCTCCTTGACGGGAAGCTGGGTCAGCAGCAGCACTCCGCTGTCCAGCTGCACTGTCCGGCACAGGGAGGGGGTGCCGAACAGGCTGGCCCTGAAGAAGGTCTCCCGGGGCTGCTCCCGGAGAATCTGAAGCTCGTCCTCCTCCACGGCGGAGCCGCTGTGGGCACCGTAGGAGACCGTGCCGTCCTCAGAAATGAGGTCGAAGGTCCCCTCATTGCCCACATGGAAGTAGGAGAGGGCCTGATTGAGCTCGGAGAAGTTCAGGGCATCGGCCATCTGCTCCTTGTTGATGACCACCTGTATCATGCCCTCGCCGCACCGGGCCGCCGCTGCGGTGAGCTCCGTGGAGAGGGAGACGGCCTTGCTGTCAGTGCGGTTGGACAGAACATGTACAAACAGGCTGTTGTAGACCTTCGCCTCGCCGCCGGAGGCGAGCACATTGCCCTGAGCGTCCACCGCCGTCACCGAGGTCAGGCGGAAGACCTTCTGCATCCGGGCCAGAAAGGCGTCGTCTGCGCTGGCGAGAGCGCCGGCGTGGTTCACCGCCTCCGCAATGGCCAGGGCATCCATTCTGGCTGTCTCTCCGGCCAGGGCGTCCATGTTTTTGCCGGTCTGCCGCAGCCGCACATAAGTCTCCCGGATGTCGCCGGAGACGGCACTGAGGGTATTGCGGGCCTCCTGAGCGGCTGACTGGGTCTGCACGGCGAAGGAGAAGCCGAAATTCAGCAGCAGGATGATGAAGGTCCCCGCAAAAAGCCAGACCTGAAACCGCTGGGAGACCGGGACCTCCTCCGCGCTGACCTTCCGGAAGGGGTTTTTCCAGTCCCCGGAGAGCACCCGGAGCATGGTGGATGAGGCTGCCATGCCCAGCCCGGTGAAGATAATCATGGGGATGGAGCAGGCTTTCACCACATAGAAGGCCATGCTCATGTCGTCCCGGTGGGTGATGAACACCACATACATGTGGAAGACTTCCATGACCGAGCCCATGAAGAAGGCGTAGACGGCGGATGGCTTTTTGCGTTTGAAGATGAAAACGTGCAGCAGCGCGGACAGGAAGCCCGCCAGACAGGTGGACACGCTGCACGCGATGCGGGTGTAGGAGCCCACGCCCCAATAGGTTCCCGCGATGTAGCGCTCCACGCCGCCGATCAGACCTGCGATGATGCCGGATACGGGGTCGAAGAACAGACCGGCGGACAGGGGGCCCATATCCCGCACGTTGAGCATCATGTGGCTGTAATCCACGCCGAAGTGGGTGGAGAGCACGGCGCACAGGCCGAAAATCAGGCCGATGACGACCCGGGTGAGGTTGGTCATGGGCCTGCTGTTGGTTTGCTTCCACAGCAGCATGGTCAGCAGCACGTACAGGGACGTGACGACCGACATTTTCAGTATCATGGTAAGCATAACAAACTCCTTCTCACAAAACCGGACGGCCAGGTGTTCACAGATTCTTCTTCAGAGTCAGAATGTTCCTGCCGTTTTCATAGCGATACTGCACATCATCCATGGATTTTTTGACCATAAAAATGCCCAGTCCGCCCACCTGACGCTCCTCGGCGCTCAGACTCACGTCCGGGTCGGCCTTTGCCAGCGGGTCATAGGGCACGCCCTGGTCCAGGAAGGTGAGCACCACCGTTGGAGGCTCCGGCTGAACCTCCACCCGGATGGTGGCTTTGCCCACCTCCGGGCTGTAGGCGTAGTGGGCGATGTTGACAAAGATTTCCTCCACCGCAATGTCAATCTGCATCTGGGAGCGCATGGAGCAGTCCATGGTCTCCAGCTCCCCGTCCACAAAAGCCAGTACTTCGTTCAGGTTTTCAACAGCGGCGGTCAGTTCCAGTTCTTTCATAATACGCCTCCACAGAAGGTTGGGTTTTCTGCCGCAGCTCTGTCCCCGTTTGCTTTAGGGAACCGCTGATTCAATCTAACTTCGGTGCCTTGCAGTCTGTTTCCCGCCATATTGCGACCAGCTTTCCTGAAATCCACAAAGAATTTACCCCGTTCGGGGCACTTCGCCTGCGAAATCTGGCCACAATCTGATGAAAAATATCCTCGCAATTCACTCTCGTCACATTTAATCAGTGATTCCTTAGAACAGGCTCCGGCACTGGCGGGCAATGTGCTGTCATAATCACATTTCTTATTGTATTTGACTCCGCCTCAGATTTCAAGAGCGATGTTGGAAAAATCCAAACCGTGTTCCGTCGTTCCGGAACACGGCTTGGAAGGGCACAGATTGCCGGAGCACAAAGTGCAGCAATCGCAGGTACAGCAGTTTTCTTGACGAAGCCGATTGTTATTCAGATTCTAATCATCTACAATAAGCATCTTGAGTTTCCGTAAAAATCAGAATTATACGAATGCTAAATATTTTCGGAGTTATCACATGGTGATGTGTTGCCACCGCATAGGGCCAATCCTGGTAATTTAAGTTGCAAATCTGCCCTGTGGAAAACTTTTTCGAACTTTTTCGGCCAATTAAAAAATACGGAAACTCAAATCTTTCTGGATTTTGGCGTTTTGTTCGTTGGTCATAGTTGCCTCCTTGGTAAAGTTGATTGAAAAACGCCGTCAACCACAGGCGCAGTTGACGGCGTTGATACGTTCTAAACTTGTCATCTCAGAGCTTCAAAAAGCCCTGTTCAAAAACGGTCGGGCAGACGAAAACCTTCTCTCCCACGTCAAAGCTGACCCGAAGGTACTTCATCTGCTTGTCCAGCTTGACAATCTTCCCCTGGCCGAATTTCGGGTGGGTGACCACTGCGCCGGGAACGATTTTCGAGAGGTCGATTGTCGGTTTTTCCTTCTGCGCCTGCGGTTTCGGTTCTGGCTTCGGCGCAGCGGGAGGGGTAACCGGACGCTGAACAGGTGCTTTGCCCGGCACCGTCACAGCGTTCGGCTTGACCGCCTTCACACGCTTTTCCGGCGGCCTGACCGGGGCGATTTCCGGTTCCTCCGGCAGCTCGTACTCAGACGGTTCCGCTCGCTCCGGCGGCTCCATGGTGGCCTGCTGGTTGAAGAACAACTGACGGTACTCCTCCTGCTTCACCACAGTGTCCCAGCCGCCCACATCCTGCCCGGCGTGTCGGTCAATGCCGGTGTAGGAAAGGCTGGAGTCCTCGTAGCGCTTGAACTTGAAAATGGCGTCGTTCATCAGGCTGGCATTGAACACGCCCAGAGAGCACAGCAGCTCGAAATCCTTCACACCCAGACCCGTCACCTTCTTGAACAGCCCCGGCTCCAGTTGGGTAATCACGTCCCGCAGCGTCCGCTCCCGGTAATCGGTGAGGTACATGAACACCGGCACACGGGAGAGCTCCTTCTTCTCCTTCTTTGAAAGCTCCTTTTCGCCCTGCTTTTTGGCGGCTTTGACGTGCTCGGACTTGTTAATGATGGTTTCGATGTCCTGATTCAGGCTCCGGAAGCCCTCAATCTTCATCAGGGCGTCCATGGCCTCCGGGCTGGCAATCAGGCGCTTCAGTGTGTCATTGTCCACGTTCACCAGCAGCGCCGACTCCCAGCGCCGGGCCAGCAGCGTGGCCGAAGTGCCCGCCAGAGCGATGTCCAGCACGTCCTGAGCACTGATTTGCTTCATGGTGGAGCCGTCGTCGTTGACGTTGAGGCGGCAGGAGTAGTCGGAAATCTGCCGCAGCGCCCGGTCAAGGGCGAAGTCGAAGACGTAGCACTCCCGCTTCATGATGTAGTCCCGCCCATTGTCATCCTGAATCACCCAGGGGGACTGCACCCGGAAAGCGGTCTGGAAGTAGGTTTCCGGGCTTTTCAGATTGCGGAGCATGAACACGCCCGTCCACGGCTTCACCGTGACGCCGGTGGTCAGCTTGCCGCAGGAAAGCGTGATGGTTTTCGTCTCCAGCGGGTTGCCCATGGCGTTCAGTACCGGCTCCAGCGCATTGACCCCGATGCCCGCCTTTGTTCCGGCGCAGACAATCACCCGGTAATCGTGATAAAAATGGTCCTCGTTCAGCAGCCGGGCCATGGCGTGGCAGGCGGCCATATTGGGCAGAAACCAAAGGGTGTGGTTCAGCACATTCAGCAAACGGGTGTCGGAATAGGGCATGGGCGGGCGCTTGTCCTGACCCAGCTTCAAATCGTCGATGCTGGCGGGGAGATAGGCCCCGCGAATGAGGCTCAGCCACTTGCTGACCTCGGATTCGTAGACGAACCGGGCGTCCTCCACCCTGCCGCCCTTGGGCACCTTGGCGGAGAAGAACACGTTCAGGTCAAACTCGTTGTACTCCCCCTGCATGGCAATCTGCTGAATGCTGTCCGGGATGCGGTAGGTCAGCATGACCATTCGGGGCAGGGCCTCGTACGGATTGTTGGAGCCCACCCAGTTCGCCTTGGCCTGCTGCTCGTCGGAATAGGTCCAGTTGTAAATCTGATCCTCGATGAACTCGCCGGAGTTGATGGCCCGGAAGGGTGTCCCGGAGAGAAAGAGGTAGTGGCTGGTGGTGATGGGCAGAAAGGTCTCGTTGTAGGCGTTGTCTGCCTCGTCCTTTTTGTACTTTTCCTGATCGAAATCCGCTTCGGCCTCCTCGTCCGGGTTTTCAAAGAGCTTTTTGGTGTTCTCGCGCCATGCGCCGAAGTGATACTCGTCAAAGATGACCAAATCCCAGTGATCTGTGTGGATAAACTCATTTTTAGCTTTGATTCCGCCGGATTCGTTTGTGCCCAGCAGGTCCTGAAAGGAGCCGAATACCACGATGGGGCGGCGCTGATCCGCCATTGCGTACTGCTGGTCGATGTTCTGATTCCGGTTGTGGGCGTCCTTGTTGGAAATGAACTGCCAGCCCTCGAAGTCCACATGGGTCAGCAAATCCTCCCGCCAGGCCGACTCCACAGCGGGCTTGAAGGTGAGCACCAGAATCCGGCGAAGGCCCATCTTTTTTGCCAGCTCGTAGGCGGCAAAGGTCTTGCCGAAGCGCATTTTTGCGTTCCAGAGGAACTTCGGAGCACGTCCGGGGTCATCTTTGGATGCGCTGGCGTAGTAGTCCATGGTCATCTGCACGGCCCGCACCTGCTCCGGGCGCATTTTGAAGGTCTGGCTGCGGTTCTCCAGATTGGCGCTGCCGCTGCGC
>CACZUK010000028.1 GCA_902784305.1 Oscillospiraceae bacterium
GCGCCGTTGGTCAGGGACTTCTCGACCACCGTTGCCACGATGATCTCCGGGTCGTCGATGGGGGCGAAGGCCACGAACACGGCGTTGTAGCGTTTGGTTTTGCCCAGCTCGGCGGTACCCGTCTTACAGGCCACCTTCACGCCGCTGTCCTCCAAATCCTTGAAATAGGTGATTTTATCCGCCTCGATGACCTGCCCCATGCCGGTGGCAATGGCCTTCTGGGTGGCGCTGCTCAGCTCCACCTCGCCCATCTTTTTGCTCTTGTGCTGGTGGACAATGGCGGTGTTGTCGCTGGACTTGGCGTTTTTGAGCAGGTGCGCGTCCAGCCGCTTGCCGCCCCGGCAGAAGGTGGCGATATAGTTGGCCAGCTGGAGCACGGTGAACTGGTTGTCCGACTGGCCGATGGCGGCGGAGGTCACGTTGCCCGGATACCAGATGCCGCCGGGGATGGTGGCGGCGAACTCCGGCCCGGCCAGGTGCCCCACGCTCTCCGCCAGCTCGATGCCGGTGGGCTGAGCCAGGCCGTAGTCGGTGGCGATTTTGTTCAGATGGTCGATGCCCAGGCTCCAGCCCATGGTGTAGAAGTACACGTTGCAGGAGTCCCGCACCGCCTCGGACAGGTTGTCGTAGCCGTGACCGGCGCTGTACCAGCACTTCTGCTTCAGCCCGTGCTCATGGTACACGCCGGTGCACTTGACCTCTGTGTTCAGAGTGGCCACGCCGTAGTCGATGGCGGCGGTGCCGGTGCACATTTTGAAGGTGGAACCGGGGGCGTAGATGCCGTTCAGGGCCCGGTTGAGCAGGGGCAGGCGCTTGTCCTTGGCCAGCTTCTTATAGTTGTCGTTGTACTTGTCCGCCTGAAAGGTGGGGTAGGAGGCCATAGCCAGGATGCTGCTGTCATCGGCCCGGAGCACCACGGCGGCGCTGCCCCCCTCGCCGTTGTTGAGGGCGTCGGTGTATTCTGCCAGGGCCTTTTCCGCGGCGGCCTGGAGCTCAATGTCCAGGGTCAGGGCCACATTGTTGCCCACCTGGGGCTGCACCGGATAGCTCACGCCCACCACATTGCCCGCGTCGTCGTAGGTGGTGCGCTGGGTGCCGTCCACGCCCCGGAGGTACTGCTCAAAGGCGGATTCCACCCCCGACAGGCCGATGGAGTCGTTCATATGGTAGGTGTTGGTGTCCGGGTCGGCGTTGAGCTCCTCCCACTTTTCGGCGGAGATGGCACCCACCTGGCCCAGCAGATGAGCGGCGGAGTCGGTCTTGTAGTTGCGCACGGACAGGCTTTCGGTGTCCACGCCGGGCAGCTGGGCCTCCTTGATGTCGGTGATGAAGTGGATGTCCACGTCCTTGGCAAAGTAGTAGTCCGTCCACAGGATGCGCTCGTTGCCCTCGCCGCCCCGGAGGTAGGCGGAGTAGAGCACGCCCAGCAGGGTCCGCTGCTCCGCCTGCTCCAGGCGCTGAATGCCGAAGTAGCGGACCATATTCTTCACCAGCTGGTCAGCGGAGGTGGTGACGCCGCCCCAGTTGGGGGTGTCCTTCTCCTCGTTGATGCGCTGCATGAGCCGGTAGAGACGGGTGTTGGAGGTCTTGCCGTCCTCCCCCACCACCTTGTACATGTCAAAGGGCTCTTTGGTCTCCCCGGTCTTCAGGTCGATATAGCTGTAGGGCGCGCTCTGGGAGACGGGAAACTCCTCGTCCACCCACTCCACCTTGTGCTTGCTGCACAGGGCGAGCAGCTGCTGCACCACCTTGGCCTGGTCCTCGGGCTGGCCCATGGCGCTCAGGTCCAGGGTGACCACATAGCTGGCCTTGTTGGTCACCAGCACCCGGCCGTAGCGGTCGGTGATGTCGCCCCGGGCGGCCTGCACGATTTTGGAGGTGTAGAAGGTGTTGATGGCGTCGGACTCCTCCGGGTCGATGGCCTTGGCGGGGTTGAGCATATTGTCGTAGCACAGCCAGAGGAAGACCCCTGCCAGAGCCCCCAGCATCAGGCCCAGCACGGCGGTGCGCAGGTACAGGCTGATTTTTTCACTCATGGCTCATAGCTCCGTATCCGTTCGGAAGTTGTTGTAAACTGCGGCGAAAAGGTAGAAAACCGGCAGCAGGAACAGGGCGGAATACTCCGCCTCCGCGATGGCGATGGGCATCAGGGTGTCCAGCGCTATGCCGGCGCTCTGGCGCAGGTTCATGCCCAGCATGTGATAGAAGCCCACCCGGCTGGCCTCTGTGAGCAGGATGCCGAAGGCCCCGCACAGCACGCCGCCCAGCACCGTTTTGCCGATTTGGCGGCGGGTGGTGAAGCCGGAGAGCATCCCCACGATGGTGCAAATGGGAATCATCATGGTGCCGGAGCGGTAGTAGACCGCGCTGGAGAAGAAGCCCACCGCCAGGCCGTAGACCGCGCCGGGAAAGGACCCCTCAAAGCAGCCCACCGCCGCCACCGCCAGGGGGGCCAGCTCCGGGAGGGCGCCGTGGAAGGGAATCCGGTTGAAGAGGAGGGTTTTAAGCAGAAAGAGCAGGACATAGGCCAGGGCGTAGGCCGTCCACTTGATTTGCTCGCCGTTGTTGCGTCCCATGGCAGTCACCTCAATCGTTGTCGAAGCCGGTGACCACGAACAGGGTGCCCAGCTCGTCCAGTTGGGCGGCGGGCTGCACCACGGCGTAGCGCTCCAGACCGGAGGGAGTGGCCTGAAGGGACTCCACATAGCCGATGACCAAACCGGAGGGGTAGGTGCCGTTGGCGCCGGAGGTCAGAACCTCGTCGCCGGAGATGAAGCTGACATCCTCGCCCAGGTAGGTGAGCTTGCAGCGGCCCTGCTGCATCATGTCCAGGTCGCTCTCCAGCATCACCGTGTCGCCGGTGCGGTACACATTGGCGCTCACCGAGATGTTGGGGTCGATGATGGTAATCATTCTGGCCCAGTTGGTGCCCACCTCCTGGACCACGCCCACCAGATAGCCGGTGCCGGTGATGACCACGTCGCCCTTTTTGATGCCCGCGTTGGAGCCCTTGCTGATTTGCAGGGTGGACTCCCAGCTGGTGGAGCTGCCCTCGGTGACCTTCACGTCCATCAGCGTCAGGTCGGTCTTCTCCTCCACCAGGTTCAGGGCGGCGCGGAGGTGTTCATTCTCCGCCAGGGCGTCCTGAGCCTCCCGGAGCTGAGAGCGCACGTCGGCCAGCTCCTGCTCCGCCAGGGCCAGCTTTTCGGACATCTGGTCGTAGCGGAAGGCGTAGTTGTACAGGCCCTCCAGCCACCCGGCAAAGGAGGACACCGTCCCCTGTACCGGCGTGGACACGATGCCCAGCACGTTGGACAGGGGCGAGGTCAGATTGGGCAGCACCGCGGAGGTGATGGTCAGCACCCCCGTCAGGGCCAGGGCCACAATCAGAACCCAGATTCCGTTTTCGTGGAAATAGTTTTTCAAGAGAAATAACTCCCTTTCTTTGGGGGTTCCCTAGAGAATCTTTATACCGAAGCGCGCCAGCATCCGGCCCAGACGGCAGACGGGCAGGCCCACCACATTATAGAAGTCGCCCTGGATGCTGTCAACCAGCAAAGCGCCCATTCCCTGGATTCCGTAGGCGCCCGCCTTGTCCATGGGCTCGCCGGTGGCGATGTAGGCCAGAATCTCCTGCTCCGTCAGGCTGCGGAAGCGAACCTGAGTCGCCACGGCGTCCAGCCGCTGCTCCCCGCCCCTCAGCAGGGCCAGGCCCGTGTAGACGGTGTGGCAGCGTCCGGAGAGCCCGGAGAGCATTTCAAATGCGTGAGCGGCGTCCCGGGGCTTGCCCAGAATCTGCCCATCCAGCACCACGATGGTGTCCGCGCCGATGACTACATCGTCCGGGGCACAGCGCCGGGCCACCTCCGCGGCCTTCTGGAGGGAGAGCTGCTGCACGTACTCCGCCGGAGGCAGGGAGGGGTCGGCCTTCTCCTCTCCTTTGGCGGGAATGATTTCAAATTCCAGCCCCATCTGCGCCAGAAGCTCCTTCCGGCGGGGGGACTGGGAGGCGAGAACAATCGACATAAAACCACCTTTTTAATTCACAATTTACACTGCCGCGCGGCCGACAGGAGCCGCGAAGAAAAAATGAGCGGCGGGAGTGCCCCTTGAGGGTAATGGCAATACCTCTGAGCGCGGCGTCCAGGCTGCCGTCTGGCCGGATGGCCAATTCCTTAGAAGACGGCGTGCAGGGAGCTGCGGCTCCTTGAGCCGCGTGAGCCGCAGAGCTACAGCCCATTGGGCTGTGCGAGTCGGAATTCACAATGCACAATTGGGAGTGCGCCCGAAGCTGGAAAAGAAGCCTGTCCGCGTCAAAATAGGGAAACTCTGCTGAAATTGCAAAACTGTGTTTCCTGAGTTTACCCGACAGGAGCGTGAAGGTTTCGGGGGTTCTCAGGGGACGCTTTGCAAAGCGCCCCCTGAGCGGGGTACAGCCGCGGAGCCTCCCGGCCTCAGCGTCCGGTGGAGCCGAAGCCCCCCACGCCGCGCGCGGTGTCGTCCAGCTCATCCACCTGCTCCAGCTCAGCCTGCACCACAGGCACCACCGCCATCTGGGCGATGCGCTCGCCGGGCCGGATGAGGTAGTCCTCCGCGCCGGTGTTCAGCAGCCCCACGGCCACCTCGCCGCGGTAGTCGCTGTCGATGACGCCCACGCCGTTGGACAGGCAGACGCCCTTTTTGATGCCCAGCCCGGAGCGGGCAAAGACCAGCGCCACATAGCCCGCGTCGGGCAGGGCGATGGCGATGCCCGTGGGCACGGTGCAGCGCGCTCCGGCCTTCAGCACAACCGGCTCGTCGATGCAGGCGTGGAGGTCCATGGCAGCCGCTCCCGCGCTGGCGTAGTAGGGAAAGGGAATCTCTGTCCCGATTTTGGGGGAAACAGCCTTGATTTTCAGCTTCATTGTATCGCGTTCCTTTGTGATTTGGTGTCGATTCCGGGGCTGTGGCTCTATTCCACGTTCCGGTTGTACAAGCCCCGGGTGAAGTCCTTCGGCGGCGCGGCCCGGAGCGTGCGGTACTGCTCCAGAATCGCCGCGCATTCCTCCGGCGTCTCCGTGGTGAAGTGCAGCCGGGCCGCCCAGAGCCCGCAGCTCTGCCAAAGCTCCGGCTTGTCCGCCAGGTAGAGAGGGGTGCAGTTCCAGATTTCGTTGCGGCAGCCGTAGGCGTGAACCACCGGGAACTGCTTCCCCTTCCGGTCCGTGAGCACCGCCTCTTTGCCGGTCTTCCAGTGACACGCGCACTTCCCCGTGCGGTTTCGGATGATGCAGTTCTCCATGACCATCAGCGGAAGACGGCCATAGACCAGCAGCTCCGTGTCCAGCGGCTTGCTCAGCTCCCGCACCCGGGCGCTGCGCAGCTCAAAGGAGAGCACCGCCGAGGCCAGACCCAGCGCCTTGAGCCGGGCCAGCGTCTCGCTGTTGGTGACGCCCAGACCGAAGTCACCCCGGACCGCAAAGCCCAGCTTCTGCGCCAGACGCACCCCGGACCAGGTGGAGGCGTAGGCGGCGCTCACGCCCCGCGCCCGGAGCGTTTTCAGCTGCGCCCGGGCAGTCTCCTGCTCCCGGTCCCAGAGAATCCGGGGCAGCACCACGGCCGCTTCGATTCCATTTTGTATAATTTTGTCAACAATCTCCAGATTGGAGAGCAATTCCTCCAGCGGCAGGGCCACAGAGGCGGGCTTTTGGCCCAGCAGCGCGTCCGTCACCTGAGCGGCGCGCTCCGCCCAGAGGGTGAATACCGGCGCCTGGGTCCGGTTGGACAGCGCCGGTGGAGGCGTATAGGGCGCGGTGGGGCGCTGGGGACGCTCCGTCCGCCGGGCGGAAAGCTGTTCCAGAGCGGCGCGGCGCAGGGTGTTCAGCTCCGACACCGGCAGGGACAGCCCCTCCCCCACCTGGGCGGTGAAGTCCCGACAGAAATAGGGGGTGCCGCCGGTTTTGGTGAGCTGCTTTTCCAGCAGCGCGGCGTCCAGAGGCCGGGTGCGGGCGGTCTGAGGCACGCTGCCCCGGACGGTGACGCTGTGCACGCCGTCGGAGGCGGTGAGGGCGGCCTCCTCCCCCGCCGACACGCGGGCGGCGAGGGTGACGGGCACCCGGGGCTGCTCCTTGGCGTAAAAACGGCGCTGCTGGGCGAACAGCTCCTCCGGCGGGGCGGTGTTCTCCCGGATGCCGAACATTTTGGGGCCGGTCTGGTCCAAAAAGTAGCCGTCGGTGAAGCCCTGACGGGAAAAGGCCTGCTCCAGCGCGCGCAGCTCCTCCGCCGAGGGGTTCCGGCCCTCCCGCAGGGCGGCGGCGTAGACCCGGGTGACCACACTGACGTACTCCGGGCGCTTCATGCGTCCCTCAATCTTCGCGCAAGCCACGCCCATCTCCTCCAGCTCCCGGAGGTGACGGGCCAGGCTCATGTCCTTCAGAGACAGCAGCGGCGCGGTGGCCTTGCCGTTCCAGCCGTAGTTCAGGCGGCAGGGCTGGGCGCACATGCCCCGGTTGCCGCTGCGGCCTCCCACCACGGAGGAGAAAAAGCACTGGCCGGAGTAGCACATGCACAGGGCGCCGTGGACGAAGACCTCGATTTCCACCGGGGAGTGGGCACAGATGTGCGCAATCTGGTCCCGGCTCAGCTCCCGGCTGAGCACCACCCGCTCCATGCCCAGCTCCGCGGCGAAGCGAACGCCCTCCAGGTCGTGGAGGGTCATCTGGGTGGAGGCGTGAAGGGGCAGCTCCGGCGCGGTGCGGCGCAGCAGCTCCGCCACGCCCAAATCCTGCACCAGCACGGCGTCCACGCCGGTGTCGCTGGCGAAGGCGGCAAGCTCCGCCGCCTGGGTCAGCTCCCGGTCATAGAGCAGGGTGTTCATGGTGAGGTAGACCCGCACGCCCCGCAGATGGCAGTAGTCCACCGCCTGGGAGAGGTCCTCAGAGGAGAAGTTGGCCGCGCCGCGCCGGGCGTTGAAGTCGCCCGCGCCCAGGTAGACCGCGTCGGCGCCGGCCTGAACCGCCGCCCGGACCGCCTCCGGGGAGCCGGCGGGGGAGAGCAGCTCCATTACTTCTTACGCCCCTGGGAGAGGCTGAAAATCTCCATTTTCAGGTCGGAAATCTCCCGGTTCAGCTTGGCGCGCTCGTCCAGAGCCTCCTTGAGCTGGCGCTGGAGGTTCTGGGAGGCCTGCTTCTCGTGGAAGTAGCTGTCAGCGATGTTCATGGCCGCCATGGTGGCCGAATCCACCGCGGAGGTGTGCAGGGCCGCGTTGATCTGTCCGATCTGAGCGTCCACGTACTCCGCCACCTTCTCAATGTAGCCGTCGTTGTTCTCCGAGGAAAGGGTGTAGCCTCTGCCGTCAATGACCACTTTAATCTTGTACATCATGAAAATCTCCCTCCCGGCCTGCCGCCGATGATTTATTTATGAAAGGGCATAATAAGACACCATAACAGCCTTATTATAGCACAAGGGATGGGGGCTTGAAAAGAGGCACTTGCACCGCGTTCACAGAAAGTTTTTCAGCGAGCGGCGAAGCGGAGATTGCTTCGCCCCTTGCCTTTATAATTTTTCCCATTTCCGGCAAACTAAGGGGCGGAGGTGATTCCCATGCTTTCAGGGAAAGTGACACAGGTGCTCACGGTGCCCCGGCGGCTGGAGGGGCTGGAGGGCCTCTCACTGGTGCAGGTGCAGACCCAGGGCGCGCTGCTGACGGCGGCGGACGCGCTGGGCGCGGTGCCGGGGGAGCAGGTGGTGGTGAGCCAGGGCCCGGCGGCCCGGGCGGCCTTCGGCACCAACTGCCCGGCGGACGCCGTGGTGGTTTGCGTGCTCTGAGGAGCCCCGCGATAAAAAACCCCACAGGGCGGCTGTGCCCTGTGGGGGAAGCGAATCAGACGGACTTGACGTAGCGGCGCTCGTACTTATAGATGAGGTGGACGCCGATGGCGGAGAGCACCAGACCGATGATGCCCCAGAGGACGAACCAGGAGAGCACCGGAGCGCGGTTGTAGAGCATGGCGTTGCGCAGGCTGGTGACGATGTAGCAGGTGGGATTGAGCCGAATCATCAGGTATTGCACCAGACCCTTGAGCTGCTTCTCCGGGTTGAAGAACACGCCCGTGAGGTAGAACAGCAGCCGCAGCAGCACGTTGACGATGTTGGACAGGTCGTCGATGTACACGCCGCAGTGGAGCAGGATGCAGCTCAGGCCGAAGGAGAGCAGGAAGAGGAGCATCAGATAGGGCACCATCCACAGCACCTTGAGCGAGAGCGGGACCCGGTAGAGGAACATGGCGATGAAGATGAGGCCGTAGCCGATGAGCATCTTGAAGCCGTTGACCAGCATATTCGACAGCAGCAGCACGAACTTGGGCAGATACACCTTGGAGAGCACGCTCTGGTAGCGCTTGATGGTGCGCACGCTGTTGAGGATGCTGCGGTTGAAGAAGGTCCAGGTGGTGTAGCCGATGAAGATGAAGGCGCACAGGTAGTCCTGAGAGCGGCCGAAGACGATGGTGAACACGAAGGTGTAGACCAGCATGAACAGCAGCGGGTCGAGAATCCACCACAGCCAGTTCAGGAAGGAGGTGGCCACCTCGTCCTTCAGGGCGGCCTTGGCGGAGTAGATGATGTAGCGCCAGTACTTCTTTAAATCCTTCAGAAAATGTATCATATCACTGTCCCTCGATTCCCCTGGCCCGGCGCTGGGCGCTGGCCCGGATGTTGGGCTTTTCGCCCAGAATGATTTCCACCACCCGGCGGCTGGCCTCTCCGTCGTCGAAGGGGGCGAAGCGGCGCAGGAAGGCGTCGTAGCGCGCGTCCCAGGCGCGGGTGCTCAGCTGGGCGGGAATGGCCTTGATGAGCTCGTCCTCCGTCTCCACCACGGGGCCGGGCAGCTCGTCCAGGCTGATGTAGAAGCCCCGGATGTCGTCCCGGTAGGCGGCCAGGTCGTACATGTAGAAGAGCACCGGGTGGCGGAGGATGGCGTAGTCAAAGAACACGGAGGAGTAGTCCGTGATGAGCAGGTCCGCGGCCAGATAGAGGTCGTTGATGTCCGGGTAGGAGGACACGTCCCACACAAAGCCCTCATAGGCGGCGAAGTCGAACTGGCTGGCCACCAGATAGTGGGCCCGGAAGAGGATGATGTACTCCTCCCCCAGCGCCTGACGCAGCCGGTCGAAGTCCACGCCCAGGGTGTAGCTGTAGCCGGTGGCGCTGTCATGCTGGTTGTCCCGCCAGGTAGGGGCGTAGAGGATGACCTTTTTGCCGCCGATTTCCTCCGGGGTGATGTGCAGGGTCCGCTTCACCCGCTCAATGTCCGCCTCCGTGGCGTTGGTCAGGGCGTCGTTGCGGGGGTAGCCCTGCTCCAGGATGGCGCCGGCCTTGCCCTGAGCGGCCAGGTTCCAGGCGGAGGTGAACTTCTCCGTGCAGTAGGGCGAGGGCGAGAGCAGGTATTTGAACTTGGCGCTGTCCAGGTCATACTTCTGACGAATCTCCGCGATGGAGTTCATCACATTGCCTCCGGCGGTGAGGTCCCAGCCCAGCCGCTTCAGAGGCGTGCCGTGCCAGCACTCCACATAGACCTGGTCCTCCTTGGGCCAGATGTGGTCGCTGACCCGGTAGTTGAAGATCCAGTAGCCCGCGCTGGCCATGGCCTTTTCATAGGGCACCGTGGCCCACTGCACCAGGGTGGTGCGGGGGTTCTCCTCCAGGAAGCGGAAACGCTCGGGCTTCTGGAAAATCCACACGAAGGAGTAGTCCTGATACTTCTCGCTGCGGAGCATGTACTCGTAGATGGCCCGGGGGCTGTCAGAGTAGCCCCGGCCGGAGAAGGTGCAGAAAATGACCTTTTTCTTGTCGGTCTGTATGCCCTTCGTGTTGGAATTGTAGTGATGGCGCCGGTAGGCGAACAGCCCGTTGCGGATGACCTGCCGCAGGGGCGGGCACTTCTTCGCCACCGTGTAGGCCGCGGCCACAGCCTTTGTCTTGATGCTCATAATACTCCTTTGATCTCTGCCCTGCCCACGGCGGCGCGGCGTGCGCGCCCTCCCTCAGGCGGGATGCCTCCTCCGCGCGCTGCTCACCGGGACGCCCCGACGCCCTGTCTGGCCGGCGTGCGGCGCAGAGCGGCGGGGATGTGGTCGAGCAGGAAGCGGACGATGTTGGCGGTGTTGTTTTCGTCGGCGGTTTGGATGTACTTGTTGCGGAAGCGCTCCAGGGCCATGAGGTCGTAGCGCTGGGACTGAATCTTGTCCAGCAGGCTGGCCGCCTCCACGCTGACGGCGAAGGGCAGCTCCACGCTGGGGTCGATGTTCAGACCTTGGTTGTACTTGTAGGCCTCGTAGTCGAAGAGGTAGAAGTACACCGGCTTGCGCAGCAGGCTGGCCTCCAGAGAGGAGGCGGAGTAGTCGGTGATGATGCCGTCGCAGATCTTCATCAGGTCGTAGGTGGACCAGTGCTCCGCGGGCCGGTTGCCCCTGGGCACATGGAAGCTGGACAGGGGGTGGGGCTTGACCAGCAGGGCCAGCTCGTCCCGCCCGGCGGCGGCGTGGAGCAGGCGCTCGGTGCCCTCGTCCACGCCCTCCCGGAAGGTGGGCAGGTAGAGCAGCAGCTTTTTGCCCCGCAGGTCCGGCCGCTCCTTCAGGAAGCGCTTGCGCAGGCCCGGGGCCTGGCGCTGGATGTAGTCCACCCGGGGCATCCCCTTCACCAGAATCCTGTCTCTGGGGGTGTGGAAAGCCTCCACATAGATGGAGCGGGTGGCCTCGCTGGTGCAGAGGATGTAGTCGTAGTTCTTGTGCATGCACATCTGCTCGGCCAGGGCGGAGCTGTGGCCGTTGGGGGTGTCCAGGCATTGATAGCTGAACTTTTTGACCGCGCCCACGGCGTGCCAGATCTGCACCACCGTCAGCCCCTTCTTCCGGGGCAGCACGCACAGCTGGATGGAGTAGGTGTCCGTCACCGCCACGCTGGCCGTGGCGATGTGGTACAGACTGCGCAGCACAAACCAGCAGTAGGAGAAGACGTTGATTGTTTTGGTCATTTTCCGGCAGAAAAAGACGATTTCCGTGTCCGGTGAGCGGCGGCGCAGCTCCTTCTCCAGCAGGCGGAAGTCCAGGGGCACGCTGTCCGACTCCCGGGAGAGCATGACCACCTTGTTGCGGGCCTTCAGGGGCCAGAAGAGCAGGTAGAGAAACCGCAGGCCGCATTTTGCAATCCATAGCAGCAATCCCATAGCAATCCTCCCAATGCAATCGCACCGCTCCGGTCAGGGGTGGGCCGGAGCGCGCTCCGAGGCGCTGAACAGCCCCCCTCCCCGGAGATGGTCTGCTCAGACCACGTCCATCCTACCATACAGGGCGGAATTTTTCAACCAAAAATCTGTGGCAGGTCAGGGAATGTTTCCAACGGAAGCGGATTTGCCAAATTTTACAGGGACGGGCCGAAAATTTTCCCCAATTTTGTGCCGCCTGCGGGTGGCGGCTTGACGAAACGGCCGTTATAATGTAAACTAGAATAATAGAAGTGCTGTGCCCGCCTTTGCTGCTTGATTCGGCACGAAATTTTCGCAAAGGGACGATTTTGTGAACGATGCGCATGCCGTGTTTGATTCACGGGATTTACGATACAAGGACCCATACGGTGCCGTGTCCTCCGGGACGCAGGTGCGATTCACCCTCCGCCCGGACCGGGCAGAGGGCTTTTCCCGTGGCTTTTTGACGGCGGTGTACGAGTTTGACGGCAACCGGACCGTCCGGGTGCCCATGCCCTGGGTGAACACGGACAAGGGCGTGGACGAGTTCAGCTGCACCCTGGACACCACGGGCTATGTGGGCCTGATCTGGTACAGCTTCCAGCTGGAGCGGCTGGACGGGCGCAATCAGGAGCTGGGCACCTACCAGATGACCGTCTACGACGGCACCGACGAGGTGCCCGACTGGTTCGGCAAGGGCATGTGCTACCAGATTTTCCCCGACCGCTTCTGCCGTACCCAGGTGCCCGACCCCGCGGGCATGGTGGGCGGCCGCTCGGTGCACCAGCGCTGGGAGGAGCACCCCGCCTTCCGGCCCGCCGGACGCACCCCGGACGGCCACGACATCATGAACCGGGACTTTTTCGGCGGCAATCTCAAGGGCGTGGAGTCCCGGCTGGACTATCTGGCCTCTTTGGGCGTGGAGACGATTTACTTCTGCCCCATCTTCGAGGCCGCGGAGAACCACCGCTACGGCACCGCCGACTACAGCATCGTGGACCCCATGCTGGGCACCAACGAGGACTTCGTCCACCTGTGTGAGGAGGCCCACAAGCGGGACATCCGCATCATTCTGGACGGCGTGTTCAACCACACCGGCTACGTCTCCCGCTACTTCAACGGGGACGGCTTCTACGAGACGCCGGGCGCCCTCCAGTCCAAGGACTCCCCCTACTACGGCTGGTTCGACTGGAAGCACTGGCCGGACAGCTACGAGAGCTGGTGGGGCATCTACTCCCTGCCCGCCGTGAAGGAGGACAGCCAGGAGTACCGCAACTTCATCTTCGGCGGCAAGCAGGCGGTGGTCCGCCGCTGGCTGAAGGCCGGTGCCGACGGCTGGCGGCTGGACGTGGCCGACGAGCTGCCCGACGACTTCATCCACGGCCTGCACCAGGCGGTGCGGGAGACGGACCCCAACGCCATCGTCATCGGCGAGGTCTGGGAGGACGGCTCCACGAAAATCGCCTACGGCAAGCGCCGCAAGCACCTGCTGGGCGGCCACCTGGACGGGCTGATGAACTACCCCTTCCGCACGGCCCTCATCGACTTCCTGCTCCAGGGCAACGGCGCGGGCTTCCGGGAGAGCATGGAGACGCTGCGGGAGAACTATCCCCGCTCCGCCTTCTACTCGGCCATGAACTCCCTGGGCACCCACGACACCCTGCGCATCCTCACCTATCTGGGCACCGGCTCCGAGCGCTGGGAGCGCAGCAAGGAGTGGCGCTCCCGCTATCAGATGGAGCCCTTTGAGCTGGAGCGGGGCCGCAGACTGCTGCGCCTGGGCTTTCTGGTGCTCTTCTCCTTCCCTGGCGCGCCCACGGTGTACTACGGGGACGAGGCGGGCATGACCGGCTACGAGGACCCCTTCAACCGCTGCACCTTCCCCTGGGGGAAGGAGGACCGGGAGATGATCAAATTCTGCGCCACCCTGGGCAACTACCGCAAGAAGAGCCTGGCGCTGCGGCAGGGCTGCCTTCAGTGGGGCAGCTGCCGGGAGGGCGTGCTGAGCTACACCCGCAGCTGGGAGGCGGTCAGCGTGGCCGCGGCGGTGAACAGCAGCCTGAATCCCCAGGAGGTGCGCCTGCCCTGGGAGGGCGGCGAGGCGGTGGATGTGTTCACCCGCCGCCGCTACCGGCCGGAAAAGGGCACGCTGCGCTTCTATCTGGCGCCCCAGAGCGGGGTGCTGCTGGAGATGGCGGCCACCGAGCTCAAGAACTGAACAGCGATAAAAACAGCCCTGCCTGCCGCGGCGGGGCTGTTTTTTGCTGCTTTTTGGGGAGGTTCCGGCTCACAGCCGCTTATTTCCGGTCAGACGCTGGACGGTGGCGCTGCCCTCCACGGACAGCGTCTCCTGTCCCGGCACGTGGAGGCTGTTGCCGCTGACGCTGGAGAGCTTGCTGCTGTGGGCGATGTAGATGCTCGAATGCTTGTAGCTGGAGTAGATGGTGTTGTTGTCCACGAGGCCGCCGGTGACGTTCTCCGCGCTGCGGGAGCTGCTGCCCCGGCGGTTGCTGTGGGCCCGGAGCACGTAGATGGCCCGGTAGCTCACCCGCTTGGATTTGGAGCCGATGGTGTTGTTCTGCACCTGCACGCTGCCGCCGCTGACGCGGATGCCGTACTGATACTTGCCGGTGATGACGTTGCCGGAGACCTCGCTCTTGTCAAAGGCGTAGCACCAGATGGCGGGGGCCTTGCCGGAGCCGGAGTTGACGAAGCGGTTGTTCACAATGCGGATGCCGGAGTTGTGGTGGCCCTTGACGGTGTGGTGGTTGCCCACGCCGGAGGGGTAGCGCTCAAAGGTGCAGTCAGAGACGGTGATGTTTTTGCAGGGGGTGCAGTCGCCGCCGTGGCCCTTGGCATAGACCCCGTTCCAGCCGCACTTTCCGTTGGAGAGGTCCAGCTGCACCGCCTCGTGTTTGCCGCGGCCCTTGTAGCCGGAGAAGGTGCAGCCTTCAATCACGCAGTCCTTGCAGCCGTTGAGCTCCAGCAGGTGGCTGCGGCAGTTGCGAAAGTTCAGGTTCAGGAAGCGCAGTCCGGAGGCGTGGCCCATGTTCACCAGATTGACCTCCCGCTTCACGCCGCCGGAGCCGTTGAGGGTGCCGTTCATCACGGTGATGTCGCTGGACACGCCGTAGCCGCGGCCGCAGCGCTTGCCGCCGGCGGTGCAGTTTTGGAGCAGATTGGTCATGCGGCCGGAGCGGATGAGCTCGGAGCCGTTGAGGTCCAGGGTGGTGTGGGAGCGCAGCATGATGGCGCCGCCGCCGCCGGAGTGGACGTGATAGGAGCCGGGCTTTTTGATGCGAACCGTGATGCTTTTTTTGCCCTTCCCCTGTTTCAGGGCCTTTTCCAGCTTCTTAAAGTTGGATTTCGCCTTGGAGGAGCCGGTCTGGAGGCTCACCTCGATGACGCTGCCGGAGTCCGCCGGGGTCTCCTCCAGCTTCTCCGCCCGGGCGCTGCCCAGGCAGGAGACGCACAGCAGCAGCGAGAGCATCAGC
Organism: Oscillospiraceae bacterium; assembly: GCA_902784305.1. Lineage (GTDB taxonomy): Bacteria > Bacillota > Clostridia > Oscillospirales > Oscillospiraceae > Onthomonas. The sequence goes on from CACZUK010000028.1 coordinate 14,716, forward strand.
GCCCAAATTCGTCGGTTCATGGTCAATCCCCTCTCCTGTGATTTCGCCAATGAAACCGATTATACAGGAGAAAGGGAGAAAAAGCAACAAAAATGTCGAAGAAAATACAAAAAACAACAAAAACGTTTCAATCCCGGCGCAGCTGCTCCCGTCAAAGCAGCCGGTGAGAGCCAGCAGGCCCGTCACCGGCTGTTCGGACGGCTTCGGCGCGCGCTCAGGGCCGTCTGGCCCCCGCGTACTTTCTCCGGGTGGCCAGGCCGCCCCGGATGTGCCGCTCGGCCTTGTTTTCCTCCAGAATCACCCGCACCTGGCGGTAGAGGGCCGGGTCGTACTCCGGCAGCCGCTCCCGCAGGTCCTTGTGCACCGTGGACTTGGAGACCCCGAAGCGTCGGGCGGCGGCGCGGACCGTGCCCCTGTGCTCGATGACGTACTCCGCCAGCCGCCTGGCCCGCTCTTCCATATTCGTCTGCAAAGGCAACACTCCATCCGGCGGGGAGAGCGCTCCCCACTGGTGCAGTCTATGAACGCGCCCGGGCGCTTATGATGGGGCTGGGCTCCCCCTTCGGGCGGGAGGCAGAGAAAACTTTACAAATTTTTCGCAAACTCAGGCCAATTCCCCCTTGCTTTTTTCGCCGGGATGGAGTATGATGTCTTAGCACTCAAAAGAACTGAGTGCTAAGAATTTGCTTTCTGCTGGCCCGGACGCCCCCGGAGCGCGTCGGGGACCAGCGCTTCAAGATGAGATTTCATACGAAAGAGGTTTGACAGCTATGGCAAAGAAAGAGTTTAAGGCGGAATCCAAGCGGCTGCTGGACATGATGATCAACAGCATCTACACCCACAAGGAGATTTTCCTGCGGGAAATCATCTCCAACGCCAGCGACGCCATGGACAAGCTGGCCTATAAGGCCCTCACCGACGACCAGGTGGGCATGAACCGCGACGACTTCAAAATCAACATCACCATCAACAAGGACGCCCGCACCCTCACCGTCTCCGACAACGGCATCGGCATGACCGAGGCGGAGCTGGAGGAGAATCTGGGCACCATTGCCCAGTCCGGCTCCCTCCAGTTCAAGCAGGACATGGAGCAGCAGGAGAATCTGGACATCATCGGCCAGTTCGGCGTGGGCTTCTACTCCGCCTTCATGGTGGCCGACCAGATCACCGTCATGACCCGGGCCTACGGCAGCGACACCGGCTATATGTGGATGAGCAACGGCGCCGACGGCTATGAGATCACCCCCGTGAACAAGCCCACCGTGGGCACCGACGTGATCATGCACCTCAAAGAGGACACCGAGGAGGAGAAGTACGGCGAGTTCCTGGAGCAGTACCGCGTTCAGGGCCTCATCAAGAAGTACTCCGACTATATCCACTACCCCATCGAGATGATGATGACCAAGTCCCGCCAGAAGCCCAAGCCCGAGGACGCCGGCGACGACTACAAGCCCGAGTGGGAGGACTATCAGGAGATGGAGACCCTGAACTCCATGGTGCCCCTGTGGCAGCGCCCCAAGGACGAGGTGGAGCAGGAGGAGTACGACAGCTTCTATCAGGACAAGTTCGCCGACTACAAAAAGCCCCTGGACACCCTGCGGGTGAGCACCGAGGGCAACACCTCCTACACCGCCCTGCTCTTCATCCCCAGCCAGGCGCCCTATGACTTCTACACCCGGGAGTTCGAGAAGGGCCTCCAGCTCTACTCCTCCGGCGTGCTCATCATGGACAAGTGCGCCGACCTGCTGCCCGAGCACTTCCGCTTCGTCAAGGGCGTGGTGGACACCCCCGACGTGTCCCTGAACATCTCCCGGGAAATGCTCCAGCACACCCGCAGCGTCAAGGTCATCGCCCGGAACCTGGAGAAGAAGATTCGCGCCGAGCTCCAGAAGCTGCTCAAGGACGAGCGGGAGAAGTACGAGGAGTTCTGGAAGGCCTTCGGTCCCCAGATCAAGTTCGGCACCTACGCCGACTACGGAGCCAACAAGGACAGCCTCAAGGACCTGCTGATGTTCACCTCCTCCGCCAACGAGAAGGGCACCACCCTGGCCGAGTACAAGGAGCGCATGAAGGAGGAGCAGCCCTTCATCTACTACGCCGTGGGCGACGAGAGCGCCCAGCTGGGCAAGCTGCCTCAGGCCGAGCGCATTCTGGACCAGGGCTATGAGATTCTCTACCTGACCGATGACATCGACCAGTTCGTCATGGAGGCGCTTCAGGAGTACGACGGCAAGAAGCTCAAGAGCATCAACGACGAGGACGCCCTGCCCGAGACCGAGGAGGAGAAGAAGGCCGCCGAGGAGAAGGCGGAGGCCGCCAAGGACGTGCTGGACTTCCTGAAGGAGAGTCTGGGCGACAAGATTAAGGAGGCCCGGGTGTCCAAAATCCTCAAGTCCCACGCCGTGTGCATGACCTCCGACGGCCCCATCACCATCGAGATGGAGAAGAGCCTCAAGGCCCACGGCCAGGACATGATGGGCTTCAAGGCCGAGCGGGTGCTGGAGCTCAACCCCGACGCCCCCGTGTTCGCCGTGCTGAAGAGCGCCGTGACGGAGAACCCGGAGAAGGCGAAGACCATGGCTCAGGTACTCTACAACCAGGCCTTGCTCATCGCCGGGCTGCCTCTGGAAGATCCGGCGGGCTACAGCGATTTGGTTTGCAGCCTGATGGTGTAAGTCAGCGCGCCGGGACAAACAAAAGCGAAACCAGCCGGGTCTTCCAGAGAATTGCCGCAGGCAATTCCCGCAGCCGGAATTGAGTTCCGGCGAGGATGTGAAGAAAAGGGGCCCCCGGCAAAGCGGGTCTTTGCCGGGGACAGATCCGGCGGGCTACAGCGATTTGGTTTGCAGCCTGATGGTGTAAGCCGTTCCCCTATTTCACAAAAATAACCGCACCCCCTGCCCTTTTGGGCGGGGGGTCTGCGCGCTTCGGGGCGGTTGTAACAAATTGTAAATTTTTTTCGTTCCTCCATTGAAAAAAACCGCCGGATATGATAGGATAGGGAACAGTGAATCCATACGGGAGTGTTGTCCTTATGATACGCAGAATTTCCGCGGTTCTCCTGACCCTCTGCCTGCTGCTGGTGGTGGCCAGCTGCTCACAGGGCGGCGGCCTTTCCAGCAACCCCGCCATGGTGATGGTGGGCATCTCCATGACCGGCAAGGACCAGAGCGCAGGGACCGGCGAGGCCATCCAGTCCACACTGGAGGAGGCCGGCCACACGGTGGAGCTGGCCTATGCCCAGACCGCCGAGGAGCAAAACGAACAGATTGCCGCCCTGGTCAAGGATGGGGCAGCGGTCCTGATTATTTCTCCGGTGGACACCCTGGAGGTGGAGCAGATGCTTTCCTCCGGCAAGACAGACGTGTCCAATGTGGCGGTCATCGCCTGCGGGGCGCCCATCGCCTCCGACTGCGTCAGGGCCTATGTGGGACCGGATTTCTACGACTCCGCACGGCAGCAGGCCAACCGGGTGGTGCAGGTGCTGGGGCTGGAGCAGCCCGGCTCCGGGACGTATCAGGGCGAGGCCAGCACCGTGGAGCTGGTGGCCGGAAACGGCGCACAGCGCTGCATTGAGGGTGCCATGGAGGTGCTTCAGCCCTATGTGGACGCGGGAATGATTGAACTGCCCTCCGGCGCGGACGTGGAGAGCTGCCACACCCAGGACGCCGAGGCGCGCATCCAGGAGCTGTGCAGGAGCACCTACGCCCAGCGGGAGATGGACGCGGTGCTGTGCCTGGGCGAGGGCCAGGCGGAGCAGGTGGTCAAGGGCCTGATGAGCAGCTATTCCGGCGCGGCCTTCCCCGTGGTGACGGGCTACGGCTGCAATGAGGAGTCGGTGCAGTATCTTGCGGCCCATCTGCTGAGCATGGTGGCCTACTGCGAGGAGCAGGACCCCGCGCAGCTGACCGAAAAGGCCGTCTCCGCAGCCAACTCCGCCAATGCCGAGGAGACCGGAGACACCGTCATCGCCTGCAAGCTGGTGACGGCGGAGAACTACAAGAAGCTGCTGGTGGACACCGGCCTGTACAAGGCCCACAAGGGCGGCACCTTCACCAAAAACTAAAAAATCCATCAAAAACGCCCCAATCCGCACGGACTGGGGCGTCTTTTCACAGTTTGCGCCGGGCCACGTTCCCGGAAATCTCGCTCAGGGCCGACGCGGCCTCCATCTCACAGCGGTGGGCCAGAGCCAGGTCCCCCAGGGAAATCATCCCCCGGACCTGGCCCTCCTCCACCACCGGCAGGCGGCGAATCTGGGCGCGGGCCATGCGTTTGGCGGCCTGCTTCGCGTCCTCGCCGGGGGCCACCACCGTCAGCTCCCGGCTCATGATGTCCTCCACGCTGACCCGGCTGGGGTCCTGGTCCGCGGCGATGCAGCGGGTGACAATGTCTCGGTCGGTGACAATGCCCACCAGCGCCCCGTCGTAGGTGCACACCGGCAGCGCTCCCAGATTGTGCCGCGTCAGCAGCCGGGCGGCCAGGGCGGCGCTCTCCTGGGGCGTGATGGTCACCACCGACGCCGTCATCAAATCCCGTACCTGCACAGCAATCCCTCCCATCTCAGTGAAAAGCCCTCTGTCCGAGGGACATACCGTTGTCAGTATGCCGCGGACAGAGGGCTTTTATGCACATTTGTTTCCTTAGGAACTGCGCAGAAATAAATCGCACATTTCAGGCTTGCCCTGCTTGCCCTGAGCTTCGTTGGAAAATCTTGTGTTACACAAAGTAGCACTGCGATGGCCCACCTGCTCCGCGGGAACCAGCTTCACCGAAATCTCGCCCAGACTCCGGAAGTGGTAGTCGCTCAGCGCCTCCGAGCTCGCCGCGACGGTGCCCGGGTCGCTCTCCGGGTCGCTCTCCGGGTCTGCCTGGGCGGAGGAGTCCTCCGCCTCCTGAAGGGCCCGCAGGCGCTCCACCAGGGCGTCGTCCCGCCACACGGTCAGGCGCACGCTCTCCCCCGCCTTCAGGCCGTCGATGGCGTCCCGGAACTCCAGCACGCTCTGCACCGGCGTGCCGTTGACGGCGGTGATGATGTCGCCCACCTGAATGTCGTGGTTGGCCACGTCCGAGTTGGGGTCTATGGTGGTGACCCAGAGCCCTTCGGGGATGTCGTTGACGTGGGCGCGGGCCTCGTTGATGCTCTGGCAGCTGATGCCCAGCACCGCCCGGGAGATGGAGCCGTTTTGGACCAGCTCCTCGACGATGCTCTTCACCGTCCGGGAGGGGATGGCCATGCCCATGTTCTCAATGCTGGTGCCGCCGTTGGACCGGCTCAGCTTCATGTTCACCACCCCGATGACCTGCCCCCAGGCGTTGAAGAGGGGGCCGCCGGAGTTGCCGGAGTTGATGGGCGCGGTGGTCTGAATCAGGCGCATGACGCCGATGCTGGAGCTGACCTGCCGGTTCAGCCCGGAGATGATGCCGCTGGTGAGGGTGCTGCGGAACTCCGGGCGCACCGGGTCGCCGATGGAGTAAACGTCCTCCCCCACCACCAGCTGGTCGGAGTCAAAAAACCGGACGCAGGGCAGGTCCTGAGCGTCGATTTTCAGCACGGCCAGGTCGGTCTGAGCGTCGCTGGCCACCAGCCGGGCCTCAAAGGAGCGGCCGTCGGTCAGGGCGACGGTGCAGCTCTGGGCGTCGGCCACCACATGGGCGCAGGTGAGCAGGAAGCCGTCGGGGGTGAGCGTCATCCCGGAGCCGTAGGCGGCGCTGCTGCCGGCGTAGACCGTCAGGCTGACGGTGGCGGGGAGCTGCTGCGCGTAGAGCTCAGCGGCGGTGAGGGCCGCTCCGCTGTGTTCGGTGAACTCGATGGTCAGGCCGCTGGCGTCCCCCTGGTACTGCGGGAGGGTGTAGGAGGGGTCGGACTCCTGGTTCACCTCCGGGTCGTCCTCGTAGGGCTGGAGAAAGCCCTTGTCCTGGCTCTCGGAGCCGGAGTCGGTGTGGGAGGTCAGAGACAGCCTCTGGCTCAGCAGCAGCACCAGAAGCACCAGCAGGATGCCTGTCAGGGCGCCGATGAGTCCAATCACCAGGGGCGGGAGGGGCCGCTGGCCGCGGCTGCGTCTGGCACGGCGGCGCTCAGACTCCTCCGGGGGCTGCTGGGAGGGACGGGGGTGTTCCGGGAGGGTGGAAAACATGATAATCTCCTCTGTTTCTCTCAAAAAAGGTCAAAAACTGGGGCGTGCTCAGAGGCTCAGCTGCTCCTCGCCCTTGTCCTCCGGCTTGAGCAGGGCGCCCAGGCCGGGCAGCGTGCGGGCCCGGTAGCGGGCGGCGTTGACGATGGTGGTCTCGGACAGGGGCAGGGCGTGGTTGAGGGTGAATCGGCCCTTGAGCTTGAGCACGGCCACGCCCTGGGTGGTGCGGGTGCTCTTGGGGGTGAGCATGGAGGAGTGGAAGACGATGGCCCGGTTCTCGGTGGAGTAGACGGCCAGCTCCTGCTCCTCCCGCAGCAGCAGGATGGACTTCAGGGGGCTGACGGCGGAGTAGACGCCGGTGAGGCGCTTGCGCTTCGTGGCGGTCTGGTACTTGCTCAGCTCCACCCGGGCCACCTTGCCGTTCTCAAAGAAGAAGAACAGGGAGCCGGAGTAGTCCCCGCTCAGGCAGGCCCAAATCACAGTCTCGCCCTCGTCCATGCCCAGCCGGGAGGGCAGGTACTCGCCCAGAACACTGGCCTTGGTGTCGGGGAAGTCCCCCACCCGGGCCTTGTAGCACTGCTGACGGTCGGTGAAGAACAGCAGCTCCTGGGCGGTGGAGGTCTCCCAGTACTGGCTGGGTCCGTCGCCCTCCTTGTACTTCTGGTCGCTGGCCATGCGAAGGGACTGGGGCGTGATTTTCTTGAAGTAGCCCTCCCGGGAGAGGAAGCAGTGGACGGGGGTGTCCGGCAGCTCCTCGGCCTCGGTCTCGGTGTCCTCGCTGTAGTCGTAGAGGATTTCGGTGCGCCGGGGCTGGGCGTACTGCTTCTTCACGGCCTGAAGCTCGGAGATGATGATGCGCCGGACCCGCTGGGGCCGCTCCACCACGTCCTGGAGGTCGTCGATTTCGTCCCGGAGCTGGTCCACCTCGGCGGTGCGTTTGAGGATATATTCCTTGTTGATGTTGCGCAGGCGGATTTCCGCCACATACTCCGCCTGGAGCTGGTCGATGCCGAAGCCGATCATCAGGTTGGGGATGACCTCGGCGTCGGACTCCGTCTCCCGGATGATTTTGATGGCCTTGTCGATGTCCAGCAGGATTTTTTGCAGGCCCAGCAGCAGGTGGAGCTTTTCCTGCTTCTTCTTGCACTCGTACCAGGCACGGCGGCGCACGCAGTCCATGCGCCAGGCAATCCACTCGTCCAGAATCTCCCCCACGCCCATGACCTTGGGGGTGCCGGAGATGAGGATGTTGAAGTTGCAGGGGCAGGCGTCCTGGAGGGGGGTCAGGCGGCACAGCCGGGCCATGAGCTTGTCCGGGTCCGCGCCCCGCTTGAGGTCGATGGTGAGCTTGAGGCCGTTGAGGTCGGTTTCATCCCGCATATCGGCGATTTCCCGCACCTTTCCGCTCTTTACCAGGTCGGAGACCTTGTCCATGATGGCCTCCACGGTGGTGGTGTAGGGAATCTCGTAGATTTCGATGAGGTTTTCGCTCTTCACATAGCGCCAGCGGCCCCGGACCTTCAGGGAGCCGCGGCCGGTGCGGTAGACCTGCTCCAGGGCGGCGCGGTCGTAGAGGAGCTGGGCGCCGGTGGGGAAGTCGGGGGCCTTGAGGGTGTCCAGCAAATCGGCCTCCGGGTGGCGCATGCGCACGATGGCGGCCTCGCAGACCTCCCCCAGGTTGAAGCCGCACACATTGGAGGCCATGCCCACGGCGATGCCCTGGTTGGCGCTCACCAGCACGTTGGGGAAGCTGGTGGGCAGCAGGGTGGGTTCCTTCAGGGTGCCATCGTAGTTGTCCACAAAGTCCACGGTGTCCTTGTCGATGTCCCGGAACAGCTCCTGACAGATGGGGTCCAGCTTTACCTCGGTGTAGCGGCTGGCGGCCCAGGCCATGTCCCGGGAGTAGACCTTGCCGAAGTTGCCCTTGGAGTCCACCAGCGGGTGGAGCAGGGCGCCGTAGCCCCGGCTCAGGCGCACCATGGTGTCGTAGATGGCCGCGTCGCCGTGGGGGTTGAGCTTCATGGTGGCGCCCACCACATTGGCGCTCTTGGTGCGCGCGCCGTTGAGCAGCTTCATCTGGTACATGGTGTACAGCAGCTTCCGGTGGCTGGGCTTGAGGCCGTCGATTTCGGGAATGGCCCGGGAGACGATGACGCTCATGGCGTAGGGCATATAGTTCAGCTCCAGCGTCTCGGTGATGGGCTGCTCCAGCACCTGGGCGTGGAGGCCGCGAACCTTGTCGCCGGCGGCTCTGGGGGCGTTCTTCTTGGTTTTTCTGGCCATTGGCATCCTCACTTCTTCGAATCAGTATCGTCCCACAGTATAGCACGTCCGCCGGAGCCGCGCAAGGGCGGACTGCGGCGCAGGCGCGTCAGCGGCCGATTCGCCCGAAGCGGAAAAGAAATTTGACAAAAGAGACAGGGTGTTGTAGAATAGGAAATCGTGATAGTTTGCCTCTTTTTCGCCCCGCTGTCCCGGCGGAAGAGGGGAAAAGGATACGAATTTGTTCGTGAGCGACCGTCTGGAGGAGTTGTATGAGCAATCTGAAGCGAGCAGCGGCCCTGCTGCTGGTTCTGTTGCTGAGTATGAGCCTGCTCAGCGCCTGTGCTTCCGGTCAGCCGGAAGGCTCTGCTCAGGTGAGCATCCTGGCTGAGGCGAGCGCCGCGGCCGTGGAGAGCACCACGGATGAGAAGAGCGCCCCGCCCGAGGAACAAACCCCGGCCGTGGAGAGCGCTCCGGCTGAGGAAAGCACCCCGCCTGAGGCGGAACCCCCGGCGTTGGACGAGCAGGAGGTGGCAGCTGAGCTGTACCTGCCCCTGGGCCAGACCTCGGCGGAGCTCTCCGGCGGCGCGGGTACGGGACGCTTTGTCAGTCTGCGGCCGGAGGTGGTCCGCGTGGACGAGCAAAGCGGCGTGCTGGAGGGCCTTTCGCCGGGGATGTCGGTGATTGAGCTTCAGCAGGGCAACGAGGTGGTCAGCCGGGCGCGGGTGTACTGCTTCCGGCCCACCACCGTCACCCGCAGCGAGAAGGGCAACACCCGCGCCGAGCCCTCGGTGCTGAGCACCAGCTGTGAGGCCAGCCCGGAGGCCCGGGAGCGCAGCTGGCGGCTGGTCTGCCAACAGCTGCAAAAGGACAAGCCTTACGGCGAGTACCTCACCCGCCACGGCTGCACGGTGTGCGCGGCGGCGGCGGTATGCCGGGCCTGGGGCGCGAAGGACATGACGGTGGACTGGCTCATGCGCGGCGGCCTGGAGCGCATCGCCAAAGAGAACGGCCGGGAGCTGGAGGACGAGCCTCTGGGCTACTACGGCTTGCAGAAGGTGCTGGCCTGGGGCGGCATCTCCAGCAAAATCTACGGCAGCTGGAGCAGCGTCCCCGCCGCCACAGAGGAGATGGTCCGGTGTCTGTCCGAGGGCAGGCCGGTGCTGCTGTATCTGGACAACAAGGCCGAGTGGTACGGCATCGGTCCGCTGTGCGTGGCGCTGCACTGTGTGGTGGTGTGCGGCATCAGCGAGGAGGGCTATGTGCAGATCATCAACAGCTCCCAGCCCCACCTGGTCAGCGGCTTCAAGTACCAGGGGGAGCTGCATCAGGTGGAGCTCACCCCCGGTGAGCTGCTGGAGCACTTCACCCGCACCAGTCACCCCCGCCGCCTGGTGGAGGACGACTTTTATTTCACCAAAAAGGGCGGACTTCGGACGTTTTTGGAAATTACCTGCGACAAATCGGAGGAGCGGCCGGAGCACTGACCGCTTCACCAAAATGGACGGACCTTGGACGTTTATAGAAATCACCCGCGACAAATCCGGCCCGCAGCCGGAGGATTCAAAAAGGAGGAAGGCTTGTGAAAAGCGTGTGCAGAAAGCTGCTGGCCCTGCTGCTGGTGCTGGCGATGTGCTCCAGCCTGGCGGCGAGCGCCTGGGCGGCGGAGGAGCGTCCACAGGAGGATGTGACGGTTCAGGAGAGCGGCGAGGCACTTGACCCGGAGCCGGAGGACCCGGAGCCGGAGGAGGCCCCGCAGGAGGCCGCGCAGGCCGCTGAGGAGCCGCAGGAGTCCGAAGAGCCGGAGGACGACGCCGGAGAGCCGGAGCAGCCTGCCCGGCGGGCGGCGGATGAGGAGGAGAGCGCTGGTTCCGCGGCGGAGGAGACGCAGCCGGAGTCCGGTGAGTCGGACAAGGGCGGCCTGCTGAGCCTGCTCCCGCTGGCGGACACCCTGCCCGATGTAGAGCAGGACAAGAACCTCATCGAGCGCGGGGAGGCCTATGTCCGTCTGGGCAAGAACAAGAGCATCAGCCTCATCAGACAGCCCGCCGCGGAGGCCTATTTCGTCAGCCAGAACGAAAAGGTGGCCACCGTGCAGAAAACCGGCGAAAAGCTGGTGATTCGGGGGGTAGGCGTGGGCAGAACGGTGGTGGAAATGCGCCGCGCCGCCGACAAGACCCTGCTGGACACGCTGACGGTGTACGCCTTCCGGCCCACCACCACCACCCGGGCCAGCGGCACCAACACCCGGGAGAAGCCAGCCAGGCTCACCACCGCCAACAGCGCGGCTCCCACCCGCACCTATCAGCTCATCTGCCAGCAGAAGCACAGCCCCGGCAACCAGCCCTACAAGAAGTATCTGTCCAAACACGGCTGTACCATCTGCGCCAGCTCCGCCGTCTGTCAGGCCATGGGCGCGACGGAGATGACCGTGGACTGGCTGACGGGCGGCGGTCTGGAGGAAATCGCGGTGCGCAGCGGCTTCCAGCTGGAGGACGAGACTCTGGGCTTTTACGGCTTGCAGAAGGTGCTGGAATACGGGGGCATCTCCAGCAAAATCTACAACTGGAAGGACAAGTCCACCGCCAACATGGAGGCGGCCAAGGAGGAGCTGGTCAGGAGCCTTTCCGACGGGCGGCCTGTGCTGCTCTTCCTGGACCAGAAGTCCAAGTGGAACGGCATCGGCCCCCTGTGCTCGGCCCTGCACTGTGTGGTGCTGGTGGGCATGGACAGCAGCGGCTATGTGGAAATCATCAACAGCTCCTACCCCCATGGGGTGAGCCGCTTCAAGTACGGCGGCAGCGAGCACACGGTCAAGCTCACCCCCGGCGAGCTGCTGGACAACTTTGTGCGCCACTCCAAAATGAAACGCCAGAAGGAGGACGACTTCTACTTCGCCAAGTCCGGCGGTTTGCATACCATGCTGGAGGTCACCTGCGACAAGGCCTCCGTGCCCCGGCGCAGCTCCATCAACAGCCTGAACGCCTCCCTCTCTCAGACCAGCTTCACCTACACCGGCGAGGCCTTCACCCCCACCGTCACGCTGGGGAATCTGACCGAGAACCAGCAGTTCCGGGTGCTCTACGCCAACAACGTCAGCGCCGGAACCGCCACCGTCAGCATCGCCGGTCTGGGGAATTACTGTGGCCTGCGGAAGCTGAAGTTCACCATCAAGCGCGCCAGCGGGGTAATCACCGCCGAGGACAAGCAATTGGAATTCTCCGAGGAGGAGCAGACCCTCAATCTGGGCGCCACCGCCAGGGGCAACGCACCGATCACCTACACCTCCGACAATGAGGCCGTCACGGTGAACAGCTCCGGCGTCGTCACCGTCTGCGCGGGCTTCGCGGGCACGGTCAGGCTGACCCTCAGGAGCGCCCAGACCGCCAACTACACCGCCGCCTCCAAAACCGTCACCCTGACGGTGAATCCCGGGGAGGAAATCACCCTCAGAAAAGGGAAAATCAGCGCGTCCGGCAAGAGTGTCGTCACCAAAAGCAAAAAACAGAAGGTGAAGCTCAAGGCCTCGGCCCTGGGCGGCGGCAAGCTGAGCTTCACCTGCAACGACAAGAAGGTGAAGGCGGACGCCTCCGGCGTGCTCACTGTGCCCGGGAGCTATGTGGGCGTGGTGAAGGTGACCATCCGCTCCGAGGCTACTCCCGTCTATAAGGTCGCGAAGAAGACCGTCCAGGTGCGGGTCCTGCCCGCCAGGCCCGCGCTCTCCAGCCTCAAGGCCAGCCGCGGCGGCAAGGTCCAGGTGAAGTGGAAGAAGAGCAGCGGCGCCGGAGGCTATCAGATTCAGTACTGGAGCCCCAAGGACAGCAACGGGAAGGTCCGCACCGTCACGGTGGGCAAGGACAGCGCCTCCGTCGTGCTCAGGAAGCTGAAGACCGGAGTGAAGTATCAGGTGCGCGTGCGCAGCGTCCGAAAGGCCTCCGGCGTCACCCTCGCCTCTGCCTGGAGCGCAAAAAAGAGCGTTAAAACCAAATCGTAAGCCTGTTGGGTTGGAAAAGGAGGGCCCATGAAAAGAGAAAAACCGATTCTTGCCCTGCTGCTCGCGGCGCTTCTCTGCCTGGGGAGCGTGAGTCCTGTGCTGGCACTGGAGGAGGGCGAAGCGTCCGCGCTGCCGTCTGCCTCCGCCCTTTCGGAGCAGTCCGAAGAGGAGTCGGAGCAGTCCGAAGAGGAGTCGGAGCAGTCCGAAGAGGAGTCGGAGCAGTCCGAAGAGGAGTCGGAGGAGCCTGAAGACCAGCCGGAGCAGCCTGAAGAGGAGTCGGAGCAGCCTGAAAACCAGCCGGAGGAGCCTGAAAACCAGCCGGAGCAGTCCGAAGAGGAGCCGGAGGAGCACGAGCCGGCCCCGGAGGGGTCTCAATCCCAGCCGGAGCAGGACCCCGGCCTGTCCTCCCAGGAGGAAGAGGTCCAGAGCCCTCAGACGGACGCGCAGGCCGATGAGAGCGGCGATGAGAGTGAGGAGGACCCGGCGGACCCGTCCACGGACCCCAACTACTACACCCCCACGGTGGAGCTGCTGACAGGGGAGGAGAACGCCTACCTCAACTACAAGGCCCTGCGCAAGGCCATCAAGCGGGCGGACGGGATTCATCCGCTGACCATCACGGTGGCCCGGAAGGGGCGGTACTACATCTCCTTCAAGGAGGGCAGAAGCTCCCGGGGGATGCGGCTGCGCACCATGACCACGCTGGATTTGAACGGGGCCACCCTGGTGCGCACCGGCAACATCTCCAACCTGATTCAGGTGGAGAATTTGAAGGAAGAGCAGAGCGTGACCGGGTACACCTGCGCCAAAAACCTGACCATCCGGAACGGCACGCTGGACGGCGGAGAGGGAGAGGCCGCGTCCGTGGGCGTGAATCTGGTGAATCTGGGCCATGTAGACGGGCTGCGCATGGAGAACCTCACCCTCACCCGCGGCCAGGGCACCCACCTGGTGGAGCTCAATGGCTGCCGGAATGTCACCATCACCGACTGCACCTTCACCGGCTTTGAGCCCTGGATGGATGAGTACGCCGCCGCCCGGCCCGAGGCCATTCAGCTGGACATCGCCTACAACGGCGCCAAAACCCCCTGGAACGGGGTTTACTGCGCACAGGGCACCCCGGGCATGGACATGACCGTGTGCCGGAACATCACTATCACCCGGTGCAGGTTCCAGAACTACCCCTCCGGCGTGGGCAATCACCACGCCCTCTACGACGGGCCCAAGAGCACCGGCATCAAAATCATCAACAACACCTTTGAAAACAGCAAGAGCTGGGCCTATCCGGGCTACGCCGTGTGGTGCTACGGGTTCCGGGACTGCGAGGTGTCCGGGAACAAAATCATCGGCAAATACGCCGTTGGCGTGCGCCTGTGCGCCTGCCAGGCTAAGGTGAAGGACAATCAAATCGGCACCGCGGCAAAGCCCTTTTCGGGCAGGGCCATCTACGCCCACGTCGCAAACTGCAACGTGGTGGGAGAGCTCACCAAACGCAAGCCGGTCTATGTCACCAAGACCAGCATCTATCAGAACCGCATCTACACCTCCTTCTCCAAGAAGAAGGAGGGGGCCATCACCCTCCTGGGCAAGAGCGCCCTGACCAGCATTCACTCCAACACCATCTCCGCGCCTAAGACCTGCGGCATCGCCGTTCGGGGCGGCAGCTCTGTGAAGAAGCTCAACAGCAATCATGTGACAAAGGCGGGGAGGAGCGCTGTCTATTTCTCCGGCGCCAAGGTGACGAATCTGGAGCGCAACACCCTTTCCGGCAGCACAGGCGTGGAGCTGCGGAGCAAGAGCAGCGCCGTCAATGTGCGCAAGAACACCATCTCCGCCCGCGGCGGAGTGGGCATCGGCGTCGTCAGCGGCAGCAAGGTCACGCGTCTCACGTACAACCAGGTGAAAAAGGCGTCCAAGAGCGCCCTCAGCGTCACCGGCGGCAACGTGAAAACGCTGGAGAAGAACCATCTCACCTCCTCCGGCTCCTCCGGTACCCTGACGGTGGGCAAGGGCGGAAAGGTGGCCAATCTGCGCAAAAACAGCGTAAAGGCTACAAAAGGCGCCGGCATCAGAGTCACCGGCAGCGTGAGCGTGCTGGAGAGCAACAGCCTCACCTCCTCCGGCACCTCCGGCGCCCTGGTGGTGGGCAAGGGCGGAAAGGTGACCAATCTGCGCAAAAACAGCGTCAAGGCCGCCAAAGGTCCGGGCATCAACATCAGCAGCGGCAAGGTGAGCGTCCTCACCGGCAACCGAATCGAAAAACCCGCCGGGGACGGCATCCGCCTGAACGCCTGCTCTGTGACCAAGGTGGACGGCAACCGCGTGACCCGGGCCAAAAAGAACGGCATCCTGGCCACTGACAGCGCCGTGGTGCAGCGCGTGACCGGCAACAGCGTCACCAACTGCAAGGGCACCGGCATCCGCCTTCTGAATCCCAAGCTCAAGGTGACGGTGAAGAAGAACTACCTCAAGGGCAACGGAAGGCCGATGGTGATTCCCGCCCTGAACATCCCAGCGCCGGCTGAGACGGAAGAAAAGACAAAGATATGAAAAAAGCGCCTCTCTGGCCCGAACAGAGGGGCGCTTTTGCGTCGTGTCAGCCCAACAGGCGCTATGATTACGGCAAGGAAATCATCGTTCCCGGTTTGAAAAACGTCAGCTTGTCTTTGTTGACAAAGTGTTTATAAGAGGTTGACGTTTCGCCTTGGATGTGTACAATGATAAGGCAGAGGCGTACAGACAGCAAAACTCAAAATCAAAAAATGTGAAAGGAAGGAACAAGCATGAAGAAAACGAGTATCAAGAGCCGGATTCCGGCACTCGTTCTGGCGATGGCAATGCACTGAGCCTGCTCAGTGTCAACGTGTGGGCGGCGGAACTGGAGTCGTCTGAGGACGGCTCTGCCTCTGCCCAGAGCAGCGAGGAGCTGGCCCCGGGGGATGAGGCTCCCGCTGAGGAGGAGAGCGCTCCCGAGGAGGAATCTGCTCCGGAGGAAGAGCGTTCTCCCCAGGAAGATGTCTCTGACGAGGAGACGCCTGAGGAGGAGCCGGCCCCCACGGAGGAAGCGCCCGCAGAGGACGAGGCTGTGACGGAGAAAGAAGCGGCCGCTGAGGGTGTGAGTCCTGCTGAGGAAAAATCCGATTCCGCGGAGGAAGAGGCCGCGCCGGAGGAAGAAGCTGCTGCGCAGGAAGAAGCCGCTGCTGAGGAAGAGGCTCCTGCCGAAGCGGAAGAGGAGCAGAAGGAGACGGAAAAGGTTACTCCCCAGGAGGCGGACCTCTCAGCCGGGGAAATGGCCGGTGCCACGTCGGCTGCACTGGGCGAAAAGCTGTCCCTCTCACTGAAAACGGGTGCAGCCAGCCAGGTTTACAAAATTCAGTTTGAGAAGAACACAACACTGACCTTGAGGGTGATTCAAACAGCAGGAGAGAGATGGGCGACAAGCTTTTTTCTGTACGATGAAGAGGGAAAATGCGAAAAAAGATATGAGCTGGATGATATTCGTGACCCCTACTCTGTGAGCAAAGGTGAGTCTTACTATTGGGGACTCTGTCTTTGAGGATACCCCCTGGCAGAGAATAAAAGGACTGCAAGAGAGCGCAGTCAACATCTCACTGGGGCAGGAGTACAGACACGAGAGCGGGAGTATATGCCTGCGATCGTTGGTGCCCATTCATTCTGACAAAGAATCTTCCCAGCGCTGGGTGCGTACACCCATGCGAACGAGGAAAGCATCAAGCGGGCGGGAGACATCTTCCGCAAGGCCATCGGTGAAGGATGAAAAATGCCCCGGCGGGTCACTCCGTCGGGGTCCTTTTGTGTCTGCGCGTGGGTGTGGGTTTTCCTGCCCGTGTGGGTTTTTGTGTGGGGTTTTGGGTGCAGTGCCGTTTTCCGTCAGCTTGCACAAATAAAGTATTGCAACTTTCAAACGTGAATAACAAAGGAAAAGAGCCTGTTTCAATCAGAAACAAGCTCTTTTTCAGGCTCCGAGTGGAGCGACTCGAACGCTCGGCCTCTTGCTCCCAAAGCAAGCGCGCTACCAACTGCGCAACACCCGGCTATAGCTCCACCATTATACCGGAAGACGGAGACGATTTCAAGCCCTTTTTTCGGGCAGCCGCATTGTACATTTCCCCGTTGTGTGGTAAGATACCCCTACAAGCTGAGAAAGGGGCGCTGTGCGAGGCGCCGGAGGACAACGCCATGAGAATGAGAAAGAAAAAGAACCTGGTGCCGCGCATGGAGCGGCTGGCGGCCATCTGGGAGAAGAATCCCCAGGACTGGCGGGGCCGCTGGCGGGAGAAGCTGCCGGAGTGCAGCCAGCTGTGGCTGGAAATCGGCTGCGGCAAGGGCAGCTTCACCGTGAAGACCGCCGCCGCTCACCCGGACAGGCTCTATGTGGCCCTGGAGCGGGACGCGGACTGCCTGGTGATGGCCATGGAGAAGGCCGACGCGCTGGGCCTGGTCAATGTGGTCTTCGTCTGCGACGACGCGGAGCGGCTTTCGGAGATGTTCGCCCCCGGCGAGGTGGACCTGCTCTTCATCAACTTCCCGGACCCCTGGCCCAGCAAGCGCCATGCCAAGTTCCGGCTCATCAACGAGCGCTTTCTGCGCTCCTACCGGGAAATCCTGCCCCAGGGTGGGGAAATCCACTTCAAAACCGACAATTCCCCGCTGTTTGAGTTCTCTCTGACCCAGTTCCCCCGGGCGGGCTATGTGCTCAGCGAGGTGACCCGGGACCTCCACGCCGACGACCTGGATGTCATCATGACCGACTACGAGGCCCGCTTCTCCACCCAAGGCGCGAAAATCAACCGCTGTGTGGCCACCGTGTCGGAGCTGCCCCGGGAGCCGGGCCCCGAGCCGGAGCTGGGCCTCATCCACTACCTGCCCGAGGACCTGGAGAGCCTGACCTACATCCCCCACGGCATGCAGGAGAGCGTCCGTCAGGAGCTTCTGCGCCGCCGTGCGGAGCAGAAAAAGACCCGTCAGCCGTAAAAAGGAGGAAAATTATGTCCGTTCTGTTCATCGAGTACCCCCGCTGCACCACCTGCAAAAAGGCCAAAAAATTCCTGGACGAGCGGGGCGTGTCCTACACCGACCGCCACATCGTCGAGGACAATCCCACCGCCGACGAGCTGCGGGAGTGGCACCGCCGCAGCGGCTACCCCATCAAAAGGTTCGTCAACACCTCCGGCCAGCTCTACCGCTCTGAGGGGCTCAAGGACAAGCTGCCCGCCATGGACGACGAGGCCGTCTACGCGCTGCTGGCCACCAACGGCATGCTGGTCAAGCGGCCCATCCTCATCGGAGACGACTTCCTGCTCACCGGCTTCAAGGAGGCGGAGTGGACCGCCGCTCTGGGGCTCTGAGGGCTGAGAAGCATCACTGTCTGCCGGGAGGAACAAGGTTCAGAGCATAACTGTCTGCCGGAGGCGCGGGACGGGCCACTATCGTCCTGCTGACTCCGGGAGGAGGCGCACCAGGCTCAGAGCATAACTGTCTGCCGGAGGCGCGGGACGGGCCACTATTGTCCTGCTGACTCTGAGAGGAGAAACACAGGGCTCAGAGCATAAAAAAGCGTCCGTTCGGGCAAGCTATCGAAAACCCGAAAGGACGAAACGCCATGGACATGACCAATCAGGACTTTGACAAGCTGGTGAAGCAGCACAGCGACCCCTCCCCCACTCTGCGGGACGCGCTGACCGCCTTCGCCGTGGGCGGGGGCATCTGCTGCGTGGGACAGGCCCTCCAGCTGCTCTATGAGCGCTTCGGCCTGAGCCGGGACGACGCCGGAACCTGGGTGACGGTGAGCCTCATCTTCCTCTCCGCCCTGCTGACCGGCCTGAAGGTCTACGACAAGCTGGCCCGCCGCGCCGGAGCCGGGACCCTGGTGCCGGTGACGGGCTTTGCCAACTCCGTGGTCAGCCCGGCCATGGAGTTCAAAAGCGAGGGCTTCATCACCGGCATGGCGGCGAAGATGTTCGTCATCGCCGGGCCGGTCATTGTGTTCGGCATCGGCAGCAGCATTCTGTACGGGCTGATTCTGTGCCTGATGGGGGGCTGAGCGTCCCCAAAATCACCAAAAACAGACAAAAACAGAGGAGAGACGGACAGTCTCTCCTCTGCTGCGTTTGTGGGCCTTGCTCCTTAAGAATAGGAATAGGGGAAGGCGTGACTGGCGGTGGTGTTGGAGCCCTGGCGGACGGTGATGATGGCCTCATAGCTGCGGCTGGGCCCGTAGGCCTTGGACAGGGCGGTGCGGGTCTGGCTGCTGAGCAGATTGCTCCAGCTGTCCGCGATGCCCTTGTAGTAGTTCTCGGGGCTCTGGGCCTTGTAGTAGTCGCCGGTGGAGGTGTTTTTGGACAGGATGACCACATAGTAGCTGCCCGCCACCACCCGGTCAAAGGCGTAGTTGCCCACGCCGTCCACCTGGGCGCGGTAGATGTGCCAGCGCTCCGACTGGGCCTCGGTAGGATTGACTCCGCCGGTGTACTTTTTGGCGCTGCCGTCCCGGGGGATGAGGAAGACCCTGGAGCCGGTGTCGGGCAGGTAGCCCCGGCTCTGGCTGTAGTGGAAGGTGACATTGCCGGTGACGGTGCCCACCTTGGACTCCCGCTTCACGGTCACCTTGATTTTCACCCTGTGGCTGCCGTCCACCTCGGCCACGGTGATGGTGGCGGTGCCGGTGCCCACGGGGTTGATGGTGAGGGTGGTGGAATTCCCGTTCCAGCCGCTGGCCCAGGAGGTGGTGGCCACATTGGTGTTGGAGGAGCTGGAGGTGATGCGGTTGTCCCCGGTGTAGGTGATTTTCACCTTTTTGGCGTTTACGCCCAGGGGGATGTAGACCTTTGCGGCGGAGGCCTTGAGCTTCACCTTTTTCTTCGGCGTCACCGTCACCTTGCAGCGGTATTTCACGCCTTCCGCCGTGGCGGTGATGACGCATTTGCCCTTCTTTTTGGCGCTCACCACGCCCTTCGCGCTGACAGTGGCGATTTTTTTGCTGCTGGAGCTCCATTTCACTTTTTTGGTGGTGCCGTTGAGGGTGAGGGTGCGCCGGGTGCCCACGCTCATGGTGATGCTGGAGGCGCTGAGGTTCACCGCGCCCACGCTCAGAAGCAGGCTGCTCAGGGCCAGCAGGGCGGCGAGCAGCATCAGCAGAAGGTTTCGGATGCGTTTCATGGCAGACTCCTTCTTCGGAATTGGAAAGTCAGATAAAAGCGGGCGAAATGCCGACGCTCCTATTATCTCACAAAGAAAAGGAAAAGTAAACTGCCAATTTTGTGTGATGCTTGTTACAGAAGGAGAGGAAGAAAAGCGCACCGGTCATGGGGATGACCGGTGCGCTTCCTTGCGGTTGGGATGCGGCAGGAAAGCCGCGGGACATTAAAACTCCGCATTGCCCACGGTCCTGGGATGGGGCAGCACGTCTCTGATGTTGGAGATGCCCGTCAGGTACATCACCATGCGCTCGAAGCCCAGACCGAAGCCCGCGTGACGGCAGCCGCCGTAGCGCCGCAGGTCCAGATAGTACTTGTACTCGTCCGGCTTCATGCCCAGCTCGGCGATGCGCTGCTCCAGCAAATCCAGCCGCTCCTCGCGCTGGGAGCCGCCGATGATTTCGCCGATGCCCGGCACCAGGCAGTCCGCCGCGGCCACGGTCCTGCCGTCGTCGTTCAGGCGCATGTAGAAGGCCTTGATGTCCTTGGGGTAGTCGGTGACGAACACCGGGCGCTTGAAGTGCTGCTCGGTGAGGTAGCGCTCGTGCTCGGTCTGAAGGTCGCAGCCCCAGCTCACGGGGTAGTCGAACTTCTTGCCGGATTTCAGCAGAATCTCAATGGCCTCGGTGTAGGAAACGCGGCCAAAGTCGGAGTTGGCAACGTGGGCCAGACGGTCCTTGAGGCCCTTGTCCACGAAGGAGTTGAAGAAGTCCATCTCGTCGGGGCAGCGCTCCATGACGAACTTGATGATGTACTTAATCATGCTTTCCGCCAGGTCCATGTCGTCCTTCAGGTCCGCGAAGGCGATTTCCGGCTCAATCATCCAGAACTCGGCGGCGTGGCGCTGGGTGTTGGAGTTCTCCGCCCGGAAGGTGGGGCCGAAGGTGTAGACCTTGCCGAAGGCCAGGGCGAAGTTCTCCGCGTTGAGCTGGCCGGAGACGGTGAGGCTGGTGGACTTGCCAAAGAAGTCCTGGGAGAAGTCCACGGTGCCGTCCTCCAGGCGGGGCGGATTGTCCGCGTCCAGGGTGGTCACCCGGAACATCTCGCCGGCGCCCTCGGCGTCCGCGGCGGTGATGATGGGGGTGTGGACGTAGACGAAGCCCTGGTCCTGGAAGAAGCAGTGGATGGCGTGGGCGGCCACGCTGCGCACCCGGAAGGCGGCGGAGAAGAGGTTCGTCCGGGGCCGCAGGTGCTGAATGGTGCGCAGGAACTCCACGCCGTGGCGCTTCTTCTGGAGGGGGTAGTCCGGGGCGGAAACGCCCTCCACGGCGCCCTCCACGCACTGGAGCTCAAAGGGCTGCTTGGCGTTGGGGGTGAGCACCAGCTTGCCGGTGATGAGGAAGGCTGCGCCCACGTTCTGGCCCGCCAGCTCGGCGTAGTTGGGCAGGGCCTTGTCCAGGATGACCTGGAGGTTCTTGAAGCAGCTGCCGTCGTTGAGGCTCAGAAAGCCCAGGTTCTTCATGTCCCGGATGCTTCTGGCCCAGCCGGCCACGGTGATGAGCTTGTCGGCATACAGTTCAGGCTGCTGATAGAGCTGAGAGATGGTGATGCGTTCCATAATGTCCCCTCCATGCGCCCCGGAGGGCTCCGGGGTAAAAATTTCTGCAATACAGAGCTGATTATACGCCCGTCAGGGGAGAAATACAAGGGGGTTTCCGAAATTCATGCACAATCAGAGGCCGTGCGGGCGAAAAACACGCGGCAGGGCCGTAGGCGTGTCAAATGCAGGCCCAATACAACCCGGTTCCCTCCCGCGAGAAATTGTGCAGTGTGCAGTGTAAATTTCAAATTCCCCCTTGACAGAACCGTCCGGGCCTGCTATACTGTCTCCGCAAAACAAAGCAGGAGCCGATCCTCACCTTCTGTGCCAGGGCGCAGGGGTCAATACCTTCCTTCCGCGCCTGAGGGGCGCAGTGGGGATGTTGTGTGCGGGTATCGGTTTCGGTATCCGTTTTGATTTTATTTTGGAGGTGTTTCAGTATTAGCGCAATGTCTCATCAGATCAACGAGGAGATTCGTGACCGCGAGGTCCGCCTGATTTCCTCTGATGGTCAGCAGCTCGGCGTGATGTCTTCCCGGGCAGCCCTTCAGCAAGCGGCAAAGGAAGGACTGGATCTGGTTAAGATCTCCCCCAAGGCCGTCCCTCCTGTTTGCAAAATCATGGACTATGGCAAGTACCGCTTTGAGCAGTCCAAGCGGGAAAAGGAGGCCAGGAAGAACCAGCATGTGGTGGAGATCAAGGAGATCCGCATGTCCCCCAGCATTGATGTGGGCGACTTCAACACCAAGCTCCGCAACGCGCACAAGTTCCTGGGCGAGGGCAACCGCGTCAAGGTGACCGTCCGCTTCCGGGGCCGGGAGATGGCGCACACCGACATCGGCAGAAATCTGCTGCTGAAGTTTGCCGAGGAAAGTGCTGAGCTGGCCGCGATGGACAAGAAGCCTGTGCTGGACGGCCGCCATATGACCATGCTCCTCTCCCCCAAAACCGCCAAGGACAAGGACGCCAGGGGCGGCAGACGGGAGAGACGGAATCAGCCCAAAAAGCAGGAACCCACCGGGGAATAAGCCCCGCGGATGAAAGGAGTATCCACCATGCCCAAGATGAAGACGCACAGCGGTGCGAAGAAGAGATTCAGTCTCACCAAGACCGGCAAGGTCAAGCGTGCCCACGCCTACAAGAGCCACCTGCTCAACGGCCACGGCAAGACCACCAAGCGCAAGAGGGGCCTCCGCAAGGGCACCTACGCGGATGTGACCAACGCCGCGACCATCCGCGAGATGATCCCCTACAAATAATCGAATCAGGAGGCAACTGAAATGGCTAGAGTCAAACGCGCGATGATGACGCGCAAGAGAAGAAATAAGATCCTCAAGATGGCCAAGGGCTACTGGGGCGCCAAGAGCAAGCACTTTAAGATGGCCAACCAGGCCGTGATGAAGAGCCTGACCTACGCCTACACCGGCCGCCGCCTGAAGAAGCGCGACTTCCGCCGCCTGTGGATCACCCGCATCAGCGCCGCCTGCAAGCTCAACGGCATCAATTACTCCACCTTTATGCACGGCCTCAAGCTGGCTGAGGTGGCCATTGACCGCAAGATGCTCGCCGAGCTGGCCGTCAACGACAAGGCTGCCTTCACCCAGCTGGTGGAGCTGGCCAAGGCCAAGGTGTAAGCGCCGCGGTTCAGCGTTTTCCGCTCCCTCCCCAAATCGGGGTGGGAGCGCTGCTTTTTGCCCCGGCAGTCCCCCACTTTACCCGGAAAAAGTCCCCAAAGGGCGCCGGAGACAAAAATGAAAATCGAAAATGAGATAACGGGAGCTATCGGGAGAAAAACGAAGAAAACGGGAGATAGCCCCGGACAGCATCAAATTCGCTGTTGACAGCGCGCCGGGGCTTTGCTATAGTATGTCCTGTGCCCGCGCGCGCCTTCCCACTCGCACGCGGTGTGCAGCGTGAAACACTCAGAAATCGTCCCCGGACGGGGGCGCGTTTAAGAAAATTGGAGGTTCTCTTATGTCCACTTTTATGGCCAAGAAGGACATCGCCGGCCGCAAATGGTACGTCATTGACGCCGCCGGCAAGCCCCTGGGCAAGACCGCTGTGGCCGTGGCCGACGTGCTGCGGGGCAAGGTCAAGCCGGAGTTCACCCCCCATGTGGATTGCGGTGACTTCGTCATTGTCATCAACGCCGAGAAGGCCGTCCTCACCGGCAAGAAGCTGACCCAGAAGTACTATCGTCATCACTCCGGCTGGACCGGCGGTCTGAAGGAGATCCAGTACGGCACCCTGATGGCCAAGCGTCCCGAGCTGGCCATGGAGCTGGCCGTCAAGGGCATGCTGCCCAAGAACAGCCTGGGCGCCGCGGCCCTGAAGCGTCTGCGCGTGGTCAAGGGCGCGGAGCACGGCCATGAGGCCCAGAAGCCCATCGTGATCGAGTAATCGGGAGGGAGAAAGAATATGTATCAGAGCAAGAAGCCTTATCTGTACGGCACTGGCCGCCGCAAGTCTTCCACCGCCCGCGTTCGCGTCTATGAGGGCGGCACCGGCGCCATCACCATCAACGGCCGCAGCATCGACGATTACTTCGGCCTGGATACCCTGAAGCTCATCGTCCGTCAGCCCCTGGTCGCCACCGAGAACACCGAGAAGGTGGACGTGGTCGCCACCGTGGCCGGCGGCGGCGTCACCGGTCAGGCCGGTGCGGTCCGTCACGGCATCGCCCGCGCCCTGCTGGGCATGAACCCCGAGTACCGCGCCGTCCTCAAGAAGGCCGGTTTCCTCACCCGCGATCCTCGTATGAAGGAGCGCAAGAAGTACGGTCTGAAGGCCGCCCGCCGCGCGCCTCAGTTCTCCAAGCGCTAATTGCCGCGTCTGGATTTTGCGTCTGCAAAGCCCCTTGTCCTGCGGGACAGGGGGCTTTTTGCGCACTTTTCAGAGATTGTACGTTTTTTGCAAAAACAATTGTATTTTTAAAAATGTTGTGGTAGAATATCAGGGAAAGGGGCGATTTGCCATGCTTTCCAAAGTCATGAAATATCAACTGTTCTACGTTGACGGCAGTTGTGGGGACTTTTCCTCCATGCAGCAGTCCCTCTGGAGCATCATGAGGGACACCCGTGAGATTCTGAACAAGACCATACAGTATTGTGCTCAGTGGGATTTCCGGGACAGGCTGCACTATGAGACAACCGG
>CACZUK010000029.1 GCA_902784305.1 Oscillospiraceae bacterium
TTTCATTGAAAATGACGGCGCGGCTGTCGATTTTCGGGGTCTGGTACACGCTTTCCCGGACAAATCTGTCCCGAATTGCCCCAAAGTCCTCCGGCGCGGTCTCCGCCGTCATCTCCGCGGCGATTTCCAGGATGCGCTCGAAGCGCTCCGCGTCAAAGGCGTCCTTGGTGTAGAAGCGCCCGGCGGTTGCCATGGCCTGAAGCTCTCTGGCCCAGTTCAGCAGTTGGTTTCGTTCCTTTTCCATGGGATTGCCTCAAAACAGGGTGATCTGGCTGGTCTCCGGGAGGCCGTCCAGCGCGCCGAGGTAGCGCAGGGTCTTCATATGGGTTTCCGAGAGCTTGGAGCAGCAGGAGGCCACCTCCTCCACGGAGAGGAAGGGCTTGCCCCCGCGGGCCCGGATGGCCTCCACAGCGGCCTCCGCCGCCGCCTCGCCCAGGCCGGGGATGGAGGTCAGGCTGGGAATCAGGGCATTGTGCTCCCGGTCCACCCCGAAGCGGGTGGCCTGCACCTCCAGCAGGTTCATCTTCTTGAAGGTGAAGCCCCGCAGGTAGAGCTCATAGCACACCTCCAGTGTGGTGTACATCTTGTCCTCCACGTCCGTGGTCTTTTCCTTCTCCTTGATTTCCTTCATCTTCTCCTGCACCGTCTCCATGCCCAGGAACATGCAGGTGGCGTCCACCGCCTTGGCCCGGATGGAGAAATAGGTGGCATAAAATGCCAGAGGGTCGTGCACCTTAAAGTAAGCGATTCGGTAGGCCATCATGACGTAGGCCACCGCGTGGGCCTTGGGGAAGAGGTATTTGATCTTCCGGCAGGATTCAATGTACCACTGGGGCACGCCGTGCTCCTTCATCTCCTCCTCGATGCCGTCCGGCCAGCTCTTGCCCTTGTGGATGACGCCCTTTCGCACGGCCTCCATAAACTTGAAGCTGTGCAGCGGCTCGCAGCCCACGGAAATCAGATAGAGCATGATGTCGTCGCGGCAGCCGATGGCCTGCTCAACCGTGGCGGTGCCGCTGAGGATGAGGTCCTTGGCGTTGCCCAGCCACACGTCGGTGCCGTGTGAGAAGCCCGAGAGCCGCAGCAGGGTGTTGAAGTTCTGGGGCTGGGTGTCGATGAGCATCTGCCGGGTGAAGGGCGTGCCGAACTCCGGAATGGCCACCGCGCCGGTGGGACCGAGCACGGGGTCGTCCTCAAAGCCCATGGCCTTGGAGGTGCGGAACAGGGACATGGTGTCCTTGTCGTCCAGAGGGATGGTCCGGGGGTCCACCCCGGTCAAATCCTGAAGCATGCGAATCATGGACGGGTCATCGTGGCCCAGCATGTCCAGCTTCAGCAGGTTGGACTCCATGGAGTGGTATTCAAAGTGGGTGGTGACGATGTCGGAATTGGGGTCGTCCGCCGGGTGCTGCACCGGGCAGAAATCATAGATTTCCTTGTCACCGGGAATGACCACCATGCCGCCGGGATGCTGGCCGGTGGTGCGCTTGACGTTGGTGCAGCCCAACGCCAGACGGCCCTCCTCCGCCCGGGTGACGTGCTTGCCCCGCTGCTCCAGATACTTGAGGGCGAAGCCGTAGGCGGTCTTCTCCGCCACGGTGCCCACGGTGCCCGCCTTGAAGACGTGGCCCTCGCCGAAGAGCTCAAAGGTGTAGCGGTGGGCCTTGGCCTGATATTCACCGGAAAAGTTCAGGTCGATGTCGGGCACCTTGGTGCCGCCATAGCCCAAAAAGGTCTCAAAGGGGATGTTGAAGCCGTCCTTGTCCAGCTTCGCCCCGCAGACGGGACACAGCCGGTCGGGCAGGTCCACGCCGCAGCCGTATTTGGTCTGGTCCACCTCAAAGTCGGAGAACTGACACCTGGGGCAGCGGTAGTGGGGCGGGAGGCTGTTCACCTCCGTGATGCCGGAGAGGAAGGCCACAATAGACGAGCCAACGCTGCCCCGGGAGCCCACCAGATAGCCGTGCTCCAGAGAGTTGTGCACCAGCTTCTGGGCGGACATGTAAATCACGTCGTATTTGCGCTGAATGATGCCGGGCAGCTCCAAATCAATGCGGTCCTGCACGATTTGGGGCAGTTTCTCGCCGTAGAGCTTGTGGGCTTTGTCGTAGACCAGGAACTCCAGCTCCTTGTCCGAGTCCTTCAGCTTGGGGGCGAACAGGCCCCGGGGCAGGGGCTTGATGGGGTCGCACCAGCGGGCAATGCGGTTGGGGTCCTCGATGACCACCTTCCGGCAGTCCTCCTCGCCCAGGTAGGCGAACTCCTCCAGCATCTCGTCGGTGGTTTTGAAATAAATGGGCAGCTCGTCGTCGGCGCTGTCGAAGCCGTTGTAGGCCAGCAGAATGTGTCGGAAAATCTCCTGCTCCGGGTCCAGAAAGTGAACGTCTCCCGTGGCGCACACGGGCTTGTTCAGCTCCTTGCCCAGCCGCAGAATGGTGCGGTTGAACTCCCGCAGCTCCTCCTCGTCCCGGGCCAGGCCCTCCCGGACCATAAAGGCATTGTTGCACAGGGGCTGAATCTCCAGAAAGTCGTACCAGCTGGCAATGCGGCGCAGCTCGTTCCACTCCCGGTGCTCCACCACCGCCTGGAACAGCTCGCCCGCCTCGCAGGCGCTGCCCAGAATCAGGCCCTCCCGGTTCTCGTCGATGAGGCTCTTGGGCATCACCGGCCGGACGTGGTAGTGCTCCAGATGGGCCAAAGAAATCAGCTTGTAGAGGTTGCGCAGACCCGTCTGATTCTTGGCCAGCACGATGAGGTGCCGCCGCTTCTGACGGCGCTTTCCGCCGCCGCGGAGGGTTCGCAGGCGCGGGTTGATTTGAGAGATATGCTGCACGCCCAAATCCCGGAGCATCTGCCAGAACGGCGGCAGCAAATAGCCCACCATGGCCGCGTCATCGCAGGCCCGGTGGTGGTGGAAGTCCTGTAGCCCCAGCCGCTTGGTGACGATGTCCAGCTTGTGGCGGCTCAAGTCCGGCAGCAGGCGCTGGGCGAGCACCATGGTGTCCAGAGAGGGATTGCGGAAGGGCCTGCCCATGCGCTCGCAGCCCTTTTTCAGCATCCCCATGTCGAAGCTGGCGTTGTGGGCCGCCATAGGCCGACCCCCCACCCAGTCCAGGAAGGCGTTCAGGGCCTCCTCCTGGCCGGGGGCGTCGGCCACCATCTCGTCGGTGATGCTGGTCAGCTCCACGATTTTCCGGGGGATAGGCCGCCCGGGGTTCACAAAGCTGTTGTATTCGTCCACGATTTTGCCGTCTCTGAGCAAAACCGCTCCGATTTCCGTGATGCGGTCGTTCTCAAAGCTCAGGCCGGTGGTCTCCAAATCGAAGCAGACGATTTCCTGGTCGAAGGAGTCGTCCGCCCAGTCCCCCTTCACCGCAAGGCTCTCGTCCACATCGTTGACGAAGTATGCCTCGGTGCCGTAGAGCACCTTGATTTTGCCCCCGGCGGCGGCGCAGGCGTCGGGAAAGGCCTGAGCAACCCCGTGGTCGGTGATGGCAATGGCCTTGTGTCCCCACTGAATGGCCCGCTTCACCGCGTCCTTGACCTCGGTGAGGGCGTCCATGGTGGAGAACCGGGTGTGCAGGTGCAGCTCCACCCGCTTCTCCGGCGCCGTGTCCATGCGCTGGGGCGGCGTTTCGGCCCGGGCGATGGCGTAGGGGGTCAGCTCCATGTCGTTGGTGTAGCGGGAAAGGCTCAGCTTGCCCTCCACCGTGACATAAGTACCCTTTTTCAGGGCCTTTCGCAGGGGTTCGGCCTCTTTTGCCTCCATAAACTTGCTCACGGTGACGGAGTTGGAGTCGTCCGTGATGTCAAAGCTGACCACACAGGCGTTGCGCTTCTTCAAATCCCTTGTGTTGTCGGCAAAGATGCGCCCGGTGACGCACACGACGCCCAAATCCAGGCTCAAATCGCTCATTGGGATGGCGTGGCCCCGGATGCGCTTGCCAAAAAGCAGCTCCGGCGGCTGTTCCTTCACCCGGTAGGACTTTTTGGCCCGGCTCATGGGCTTCGCCGCGGCGCTGCGGGCCTTTTGAAGCCTCCGCTGGCGCAGCGCCTCGGTGCGGGCGAACACGTCCTCTCCCGGAGCCTCCGGCACCGCGGCGCTCTGCGGAGCCGCAACGTTCTGCGGAACCTCCTCGGGCCGGGCGGGCGCCATGGCCGGGACAGCGCTCTGCGTGGGCACCTCGGCGGCCTTCAGTTCCGTTTCGGGCGCCTTGCGCTCTGTCAGGCGCAGCGCCATACGGCTCAGGCCGTATTCCCGGCAGAGCACCCGCCCTAGCTGCTGGCAGACTTCCCGGCTCTGGGGGCTGGTGAAGCTGACCTCCAGCTCCATGGACTGGGCGCTGCGGTGGAGCACCACATGGTTCACCACGCAGGCTTCCGCGGCGTCCCGCAGCCCTCCCTGAACCGCACAGCGGGGAAAGAGCTTCAACAGCGGCATCTGAGCCGCGCCTGGGCCCTCCCCCTGTCCGCGGGCGCTCAAAGCCGGTCAATCTCCCGGAAGAGCTCATCCACCAGCTGGGCCTCCGGGACTCCGGTCTTGATGACCTGGCCGTGGGCGAACAGAATGCCGTTGCCCTGTCCGCCGGCGATGCCCACGTCCGCGGCGCTGGCCTCGCCGGGGCCGTTCACCACGCAGCCCATGACCGCCACGGTGATGGGCTTGGTCACGTCCTTGAGCCGCCGCTCCACCTCGTTGGCCAGGGGAATCAGGTCGATGTTCGTGCGCCCGCAGGTGGGGCAGGAGATGAGGTTCGGCCCGTCCTGCCGCAGCCCGGCGGCCTGAAGAATCTGCTTGGCCGCCACGACCTCCTCGGCCGGGTCCGCCGTCAGCGTCACCCGGAGGGTGTCGCCAATGCCCAGGGCCAGCAGGCCGCCGATGCCGATGGCAGACTTGATGACGCCCATGGTGGGGGTGCCCGCCTCGGTGACGCCCAGATGCAGCGGGTAGTCGCTCTTCTCGTGCATCAGCTGGTAGGCCGCCATGGTCAGGGGCACGCTGGAGGACTTTAAACTGACGCAAATGTCGTCAAAATCGAACTTATTGAGGAGTTTGATGTGTCCAAAGGCTGACTCCACCAGCGCCTCCGGGCAGACCTTCCCGTACTTGGCCAGCAGCTCCTTCTCCAGGCTGCCGCCGTTGACGCCGATGCGGATGGGGATGTTCTTCGCCCGGCAGGCGTCGGCCACAGCCTTGACCCGGTCCTCCCCGCCGATGTTGCCGGGGTTAATGCGCACCTTGTCCGCTCCGGCGGCGATGGCCTCCAGGGCCAGCCGGTAGTCGAAGTGGATGTCCACCACCAGCGGGATGTGGATGCGCTCCTTGATTTTGCCCACGGCGTGGGCGGCGGCCATGTTGGGCACCGCCACCCGGATGATTTCGCAGCCCGCCGCCTCCAGACGGAGAATCTGCTGCACCGTGGCCTCCACGTCGTCGGTGTGGGTGGAGCACATGGACTGAATCGCCACCGGTGCTCCCCCGCCCACGGGGACCTTGCCCACCATAATCTGCTTCGTCATCGTTCTGTCTCCTTCCTCAGGCGCGCAGCGCACCGGCTCACGCGCCCTGTACCAGTCGAACTATATCCTGAAACGCCACAAAAACCACCAGAGCCAGGAGCAGCAGCAGGCCCACAGAGTTGAAGCCCTGCTGAACCTTTCCGCTCATGCGCACGCCGAAGAGCTTCTGACTCAGCTCGTTGAGCACCAGCAGCAGAATCTGTCCCCCGTCCAGGCCGGGCAGGGGCAGCAGGTTCATCACACCCAGATTCACCGCGATGAAGGCCCCCAGATACAGCAGGTTCAGCACCGCGTCCATCACCGTGGGGGACGATTTCCCCACGTCGCTCATGGTGCTGACCATGCCCACGGGGCCCCGTAGCTCCTGCACGCCCACCTGACCGGTGACGAGCATCTCCAGCCCCCAGAGGGTCATGCGGGCGAAGTCCAGAGTGTAGAGCGCCCCGTAGCGCAGCCGCCCCAGGACGTTCACCTGCTCAATGCCGAAGGAGATGCCGTAGCGCAGGGCCTTCTGGCCGTTCTCCTCGTACTCCCGCAGGCTCAGGGGCACCGCGTCCAGCTTCACGCGTTTTCCCGCTCTCAGCACCTCAAGGTCCACCGCTCCGTCGGTGTCCAGGCTCAGCAGCGTGGGAATCTCGTTGTAGACCAGAATGGTCCTGCCGTTGATGGCGAGCACCTGGTCCCCCTCCATCAGCATGCGCTCGCCCTGGCTGGGAAAGCCGGGGGCAAAGCCGGTGATGGTGGTGGTGGCGAAGCTGCTCACGCCGGAGTACATCAGCACCACCACCAGCAGTCCCGCCAGCAGGTTGGCGGCGGAGCCGGCCACCAGCACCAGAAAGCGCTTCCATGGCGCCGCCGCGGCGAAGGAGCGTGGATTGGTGTCCTCCGCCTCCCCCTCCATGGCGCAGTAGGCCATCAGGGGCAGGAGCCGCAGGGAGAACTGCGTCTCCCCGCTCTGATGCCGCCAGAGCAGCGGTCCCGCGCCGATGGAGAACTCATTGACCTGGATGCCGGAGAGT
This sequence comes from Oscillospiraceae bacterium, assembly GCA_902784305.1. GTDB lineage: Bacteria > Bacillota > Clostridia > Oscillospirales > Oscillospiraceae > Onthomonas. The sequence goes on from CACZUK010000029.1 coordinate 6,540, forward strand.
TTCGCCACCAGAAAGTGACCGGACTCGTGAATGATAATCAAAAAACCGAAAATAAAGATGCTCAAAAGCACATACAAGGGCCTTCACCTCCTGTGGGAGCCTCTCAGCGCGTACACGGCCTCCCGGGCCGCCCGGTCCGCCTCCAGAATCTGCTCCAGCGTGTCCGCCGGGCCGTCCGGCACCGCCGCGAGCGCCCCGGCCACCAGCTCGCCAATCTCCAAAAAGCGAATCTCATCGCGCAGGAACAGGCCCACAGCGGCCTCGTTGGCCCCGTTGAGCACGGCGCAGGCCACGCCCGGCTTCCGGGCGCACTCCAGAGCCAGCTTCAAACACTGGAAGGTCTCCGTGTCCGGCCGCTGGAAGGCCAGAGGCGGGCAGGAGAACAAATCCAGCGGCTCCACCACCGCCTCCCGGCGCTCCGGGTAGGTCAGGGCGTACTGGATGGGCAGGCGCATGTCCGGCACGCCCAGCTGGGCCAGAATGGCGTTGTCCCGGAACTCCACCAGGGAGTGGACAATGCTCTGCCGGTGGATGGCGATGTCCACCTGGTCCGGCGTCACGCCGTAGAGCCGCATGGCCTCGATGAACTCCAGGCCCTTGTTCATCAGCGTCGCGCAGTCCACCGTGATTTTCGCCCCCATTTTCCAGGTGGGGTGCTTCAGGGCGTCGGCGCGGGTGTAGTTTTTCAACTCCTCCCGGCTCTTGCCGAAGAAGGGGCCGCCGGAGCAGGTCAGAATCAGCCGCTTGATTTCCCCGTGGTCGGCGCTGCCCTGAATACACTGGAACAGGGCCGAGTGCTCACTGTCCACGGGGATAATTTCCGCGCCGCACTCCTTCGCCGTGCGCATGACCAGCTCACCGGCGCAGACCAGGGTCTCCTTGTTGGCCAGGGCAATGCGCTTGCGCGCGCGAATCGCCGCCAGGGTGGGCTTGAGGCCCACATTGCCCACCACCGCCGTGATGACAGTGTCCGCCTGAGGCAGGGTGGCGGCCTCCACCAGCCCCTCCATGCCGGAGGCCACCCGCACATCGGTGTCCGCGAGCCGGAGGCGCAGCTCCGCCGCGGCGGCCTCGTCATAGCACACCGCCAGAGCCGGGTGGAAGCGTCGGGCCTGCTCCTCCAGCATCTCCACGCTGGAGTTGGCCGTGATGGCAGCCACAGACGCTCCGCAGGCGGCAATCACATCAAGAGACTGCCGCCCAATGGAACCTGTGGAGCCCAGCAAAGAAATCGTTCTCATACTGTCTCCTTTTTCAGCTTTTTGAAGGGAATGGATGGAATGAGTACCTTCGGCTCAGAACCGAATCAGGGGCGCCATGCCCATCACAATATAGGTGAAGGGCGCGCAGAAAATGACGCTGTCAAAGCGGTCCAGCACGCCTCCGTGCCCGGGCAGCAGATGACCGTAGTCCTTGATGCCCGACTCCCGCTTGATGTAGGAAAAGCTCAGGTCCCCGATTTGGGACACGGGGCTGGCAATCAGCCCGTAGAGCAGCAGAAGAGGCAGATTGGCGCCCACGCCCCAGAACTGCCGCACAATCAGGCCGTAGAGCAGGCACATGACTCCGGCTCCGGCGATGCCGCCCACGCTGCCCTCCACCGTCTTCTTCGGGGAGAGCCTGGGGGCCAGCTTGTGCTTGCCGAAGTTCATCCCGGCCACCAGGGCGAAGACATCGCTGGAAAAGGCCGAAACAAAGGGCAGCAGGACGAAGAAGCGCCCGTGGTCCGTGTCCCGAATCAGAATCATAGAGGAGAGCATCAGCGGCACCAGCGCCGCCCCGTAGAGGGAGATACCCAGCTGTCCGAAGCGAATCGTCTGGCCGCTTGCAATCGCCATCAGATTGATGGCCAGGAAGAAGGCGAACAGCGCCGCGAAGCCCACAGAGGCGTTGAGGCCGAAGTAGTACCAGAAGGGCACCAGCACGGCCAGAATCACGCTGGCGCTCACCAGCCCCTTGTGCTTCACCTCGCCTGTGGCGTAGAGGCATTCGTATACCCCCAGCGCGCACAGGATGCCCAGCATGATGACCATGCACAGGGGCGGAAACACCAGGGCAAAGAGAATCAGGACGGGGACCCCGAACACGCCCACAAGAATCCGTTGCAGCATCACACACCTCCGAATCTGCGGGACCGCTTCTGGTAGACCGCAATGGCCTCCAGCAGGTCGTTCTTGCTGAAATCCGGCCAGAGCACGTCGGTGAAGTAGTACTCGGAATAGGCCGACTGCCAGAGCAGGAAGTTGGAGGTGCGCACCTCGCCGCTGGGCCGGATGATGAGGTCCGGGTCCGGCACGCTCTTGGAGAACAGGTAGCCGGAGAACACCGACTCGTCCAAATCCTCCGGCCGGGCTCTGCCGGCGGCGCAGTCCTCCTGCCAGGCCCGGGCAGCCCGCAGAATCTCGTCCCGGCCGCCGTAGTTCAGGCAGATGTTCACCTGACAGCCCTCGTAGCGCTTCGAAATCTCCCGGGTGCGCTGACAGAGCTCCTGAAGCTCCGGGCTCAGTCGGGACAGGTCGCCGAAGAACTCCATCTTGACCCGGTCCCGCTCCATCTGCCCGATGGCCTCCAGCAGATACTTTTTCAGCAGGCCCATAATGGCCTGAACCTCGTCCTGGGAGCGCTTCCAGTTCTCCGTGGAGAAGGCGTAGACGCTCAGGTACTCCAGGCCAATCTCCTTGGCATAGGTGGCGATGGTGCGGAAGGTCTCCGCGCCCACGCCGTGGCCCGCCGTGCGGGGCAGGCCGCGCTTTCTGGCCCAGCGCCCGTTGCCGTCCATGATGATGGCCACATGACGGGGCAGGTGGTCAAAATCCACCTGCGCAGGCCGGCTCTTGTTTGAAAACAGTGCCATAGTTCTCTCCAAAGTGACAGAGAGACAAGCCGTCTCTCTGTCCATAATTGTTCCCGATAATTCTTAATTTACACCTTCAGCAGCTCTTTTTCCTTGTCCGCCGTCAGCTTGTCAATCTCCTTGCAGCGCTTGTCGGTGACGTTCTGGAGGTCCTTCTCGTAGTCCTTCACATCGTCCTCAGTCAGCTCGGACTTCTTCTTCATGGCCTTGATCTTGTCCATGGCGTCCCGGCGGATGTTGCGCACGGCCACCTTGCCCTGCTCGCCGTACTTGCGCACCTGCTTGATGAGCTCCTTGCGCCGCTCCTCGGTGAGCTGGGGGAAGTTCAGACGAATCACTCTGCCGTCGTTCTGGGGATTGATGCCCAGATCGGAGGTGTTGATGGCCTTCTCAATGGCCTTGAGCAGCGTCCGGTCCCAGGGCTGGATGACCAGCTGACGGGGGTCGGGAGAGGAGATGGCCGCCACCTGGTTCAGGGGGGTGGGGGCGCCGTAGTACTCCACGCTGATGCGGTCGAGCACCTGGGCGTTGGCGCGGCCAGCCCGCACCGCCGCGAAGTCAGACTGCACGGAGTGGATGGTCTTCTCCATTTTGGCATCGTAGCCCTTGATGAAATCGTTCATGACGTTCCTCCTTCTATGCAATAAAAATGATACAGTCTATGCAAAGTGGGATTTCTCAGCCCACAACCGTTCCCACATTCTCGCCGTTGACCGCCCGGACGATGTTCTTCGGGTCCTTGAGGGCGAACACCAGCACGGGCACATGGTTGTCCATGGCCAGGCTGGTGGCGGTGGAGTCCATCACCTGGAGCCGCTGGGCCAGCACATCCTCGTAGGAAATGGCGTCGTACTTCACGGCGGTGGGGTCCTTGGCGGGGTCGGCGCTGTACACGCCGTCCACGTTCTTGGCCAGCAGAATCACGTCCGCGTCAATCTCCACCGCCCGGAGGGCCGCTCCGGTGTCCGTGGAGAAGTAGGGGTTGCCGGTGCCGCAGCCGAAGATGACCACCCGGCCGGCCTCCAGATGCCGCACCGCCTCGGCGCGGACGTAGGGCTCGGCAACACCCCGCATCTCGATGGCGGTCTGCACCCGGGCGTCCACGCCCTTCTGCTCCAGCACGTCGGACACGGCCAGGGCGTTCATCACCGTGGCCAGCATGCCCATGTGGTCCGCCCGGACGCGCTGCATCTTCTCCGCGCCGTCCTTGAGGCCCCGCCAGAAGTTGCCGCCGCCCACGACGACGCCCACCTGGACCCCCAGGTCCACGCACTCCTTGATGGCGTCGCACACACGGCCCACCACATCGAAGTCGTAGCCCCGGCCCTTGTCGCCGGAGAGCGCCTCGCCGCTGATTTTCAACAGAACTCTTTTATATTTCGGTGCTGCCATTTCAAGACCAACTCCTCATTCTCTATTTCACGACAGCAGGCTTCCACAGCCTGTGCACTCCCCTATTCTACCCTATTTTTCCGGATTTGGAAAGAGGGTTGAGGAAATTTCTTTTTCCGCCTCCGCTCAGCCCCCATTTTGACACAGATGCACCAAAACCTGTACCATTTTCTCCATGCTTTCCACCGGAATGTACTCATAGATTCCGTGGAAGTTCACGCCGCCGGTGGAAAGGTTGGGGCAGGGCAGTCCCATGTAGCTCAGCCGCGCCCCGTCGGTGCCGCCCCGGATGGGGACGGTCCGCGGCTCCACACCCACCGCCTCAAAGGCGGCTCTGGCCTGTTCGATGATCTCCCAGTGGGGTTCGATCTGCCCGCGCATATTGTAGTAGCTGTCCCGGACCTCCACGTCCACCCGGTTTGGGCCGTACTTCACCCGGATGGTCTGGGCCAGCGCCTCCAGCAGTTCCTTGCGCTCCTCGAAGCGCTTTGCGTCGTGGTCCCGGACCAGCAGCCGCACCTCGGCCTCGCTGACCGTCCCCTCGATGGAATGGACGTGGAAGAAGCCCTCATAGCCCTCCGTGTGGGACGGGGTCTCCGCCGGAGGCAGCAGATGCACATACTCCGCCGCCAGCAGCAGGGCGTTGATCATCTTCCCCTTGGCCTCGCCGGGGTGGATGTTCCGGCCGTGGAAGCGCACGCGGGCGGAGGCGGCGTTGAAGTTCTCATACTCCAGCTCGCCCAGGGCGCCGCCGTCCACCGTGTAGGCGTATTCTGCCCCAAAATGGTCCAAATCGAAGTGGTCCGCCCCCTCTCCAATTTCCTCGTCCGGGGTGAAGGCGATGCACAGGGGGCCGTGGCGCAGCTCCGGATGGTGAACCAGGGTCTCCACCGTGGTGATAATCTCCGCCACGCCGGCCTTGTCGTCTGCGCCCAGCAGGGTGGTGCCGTCTGTGACCACCAGCTCCTGACCCAGACACTCCCGCAGCGCGGGAAAGTCCTCCGGCGAGAGGGTGATGTTCTTCTCCCGGTTGAGCACAATGGGCTCCCCGGTGAAGGGCACCACCCGGGGCTTCACGTTGGCCCCAGAGGCGGCGGGTGAGGTGTCCATATGGGCGATGAGGCCCAGGGGCGGCAGCGCCTCCAGTCCGGGCGAGGCGGGCAGGTGGGCGTAAACATAGCCGGTGGGGTCCCGCAGGGCGTCCAGTCCCAGCTCTGTCAGCTCCTCGCACAGGTGGTCCGCCAGCCGGAACTGCTTGGCGGTGCTGGGGGTCCTGCCGGTGCCCTCCTGGGACTGGGTGTCGTACTTCACATAGGTCAAAAACCGTTCCAAAACGTCCATGGTGTTGTCTGCACTCCTCCTGTGGTAGTAATGCCCCCATTCTACCACAGCTTGTCAGGATTTGCCACACAGAAATGGAAAAGAGGCAAAAAACGGTGCCGGACAGCTGCCCGGCACCGCGGTGGGATGAAAAATGTGTGATTTGGCTCACTTCCTGGCCTTGATATACTCGTCGATGGCAACAGCGGCCTTCTTGCCCGCGCCCATAGCCAGAATGACCGTGGCAGCGCCGGTGACCGCGTCGCCGCCGGCGAACACGCCCTCGCGGGTGGTGGACACGCCGTCCTCGCCCACGGTCAGGCAGCCGCGGCGGTTGGCCTCCAGGCCGGGGGTGGTGGAGCGAATCAGGGGGTTAGGGCTGGTGCCCAGGGCCATGATGACGGTGTCAACCTCCAGAATGAACTCGCTGCCGGGCACCTCGATGGGACGGCGGCGGCCGGAGGCGTCGGGCTCGCCCAGCTCCATGCGGATGCACTTGATGGCGGCCACGCGGCCGGTGGGCTTGCCGTTCTCATCCACGCCGCCGATGCACTCCACGGGGTTGCACAGGTTGCGGAACTCGATGCCCTCTTCCTTGGCGTGCTCAATCTCCTCGTTCCGGGCGGGCATTTCGGCCTCGCCGCGGCGGTAGACGATATAGACCTTCTCCGCGCCCATGCGCTTGGCGCAGCGGCAGGCGTCCATCGCCACATTGCCGCCGCCGACCACAGCCACGGCCTTGGAGCGAATCACAGGGGTGTCGTACTCCTCCAGATAGCCCTTCATCAGGTTGATGCGGGTCAGGTACTCGTTGGCGGAGCACACGCCCGCCAGGCCCTCGCCGGGGATGTTCATGAACCGGGGCAGACCGGCGCCGGTGCCGATGAACACGGCCTCGAAGCCCATCTCGTCCATCAGCTCGTCGATGGAAAGCACCTTGCCCATGACCATGTCGGTCATAATCTCCACGCCCAGGGCGCGCAGCTTGTCCACCTCACCGCCCACGATGGCCTTGGGCAGACGGAACTCGGGGATGCCGTAGACCAGCACGCCGCCGGGGACGTGGAAGGCCTCAAAAATGGTGACCTGATAGCCCATCTTCGCCAAATCGGCGGCGCAGGTCAGGCCGGAGGGGCCGGAGCCGACAACGGCGACCTTGTGGCCATTGCTCTCGGGCTTCTCGACGTGGTCCTCCACATGCTCCCGGTGCCAGTCGGCCACAAAGCGCTCCAGGCGGCCGATGCCCACGGGCTCGGTCTTGATGCCGCGTACGCACTTGCACTCGCACTGGCTCTCCTGGGGGCAGACGCGGCCGGAGATGGCAGGCAGGGCGTTGGTGGAGGAAATCACCTGATAGGCGCCCTCCAGGTCGCCCTCGACAATCTTGCGGATGAAGTCGGGAATCTGGATATTCACCGGGCAGCCGGAGACGCAGGGACGGGTCTTGCAGTTCAGGCAGCGCTCCGCCTCGCCCTTGGCCATTTCCAGGGTGTAGCCGGTGGCGACTTCGAGAAAGTTCTTGTTGCGGACATCAGGCTCCTGAGAGGGCATGGGAGTCTTGTTCGGGCTCATATTCGGCATAACAGTATCCTCCTTAATCTCTTACGGAATCAGGTCCTGACCCAGCTTGTCAAAGCGGCACATGTGGTCGCGGGTCATCTCCGCCTCCTGCTCGCGGTAGGTGGCGTTGCGGTTCATCAGGTCGTCGAAGTCCACCTGATAGCCGTCGAACTCAGGGCCCTCCACGCAGGCGAACTTCATCTTGCCGCCCACGGTGACGCGGCAGCAGCCGCACATGCCGGTGCCGTCGATCATCAGGGGGTTCAGGCTCACGCGGCAGGGCACGCCGAAGGGCTCGGCGGTCTTGACCACGAACTTCATCATGGGGATGGGGCCGATGGCGATGATGACGTCATAATTCTCCCCGGCCTCCAGAAGCTGCTGGAGCTTGGTGGTGGTGAAGCCCTTCTCCTTGTAGGAGCCGTCGTCGGTCATGACGTAGAGGTTGTCACAGGCGTCGGCAAAGTCCTTCTCCAGAATGACCAGATCCTTGTTGCGGAAGCCCACAATCACGTCGGTGCGCACACCCGCGTCGTGGAAACCCTTCGCCACAGGGAAGGCGATGGCAGTGCCCAGACCGCCGCCGATGACGCAGGCGCTCTTGACGCCCTCCATCTCGGTGGGCACGCCCAGGGGGCCGACGAAGTCCAGCAGATAGTCGCCCTCGTTCAGCTTCGCCAGAGCCTTGGTGGTCAGGCCGACAAGCTGGAAGATGATGGTGACGGTGCCCTTCTCCCGGTCAAAGCCGCCGATGGTCAGGGGCAGGCGCTCGCCCTGCTCGTCAATGCGCAGGATGATAAACTGGCCGGGCTGAGCCTTTTTCGCCACAAAGGGCGCTTCAATCTCCAGAAGTGTGATGGTGGGGTTCAGCACTTCCTTGCGGACAATCTTAAACATGGTCCATTTCCTCCTTATCGTTCACCCGCACAGCGGGGACTTCACTGAATCATGCCGCTTTTGCGGACAGCCTCCACCGCCTGGGCAATCTGCTCCGGCGGGATGGTGAGGGCAAAGCGGACGTGGCCCTCTCCCAGGGAGCCAAAGGCGCTGCCGGGGGTGCACAGCACACCGGTCTTTTCCAGCAGCTCGAAGCAGAACTTCACCGAATCCGAATAACCCCAGGGCAGAGGCGCCCAGACGAACATGCTGCCCTCACTGTCGGGCACCGGCCAGCCGATGGAGCGCAGCCCGCCGCACAGGGCGTCCCGGCGCTCCTGATACCAGCGGCGGCGCTGCTCCACGCCGTCCTGGGGCCCGTTCAGGGCCGCAATGGCGGCGTACTGGGTGGGCAGGAAGATGCCGTAGTCGATTTGGGAGCGGAGCGTGGCAAATTTGCGCACAATCTCCCGGTTGCCCAGCACAAAGCTGATCCGCGCGCCGGTGAGGCAGTAGGTCTTGGACAGGGAGTTGAACTCCACGCCCACCTCCTTCGCCCCCGGCACGGACAGGAAGGAGATGCCCTCCCGGCCGTCGAAGATGATGTCGGAATAGGCGTTGTCGTGCAGCACAATCACATTGTAGCGCTCCGCCCAGGCCACCAGCTCCTCGTAGAAGCTGCGCGGCGCGGTCCGGGAGACGGGGTTGGCCGGGTAGCTGACCACAATGGCCTTGGCCTTCTCCGCCACCGCGGGGGGAATGGCCTTCAAATCGGGCAGGAAGTTGTTCTCCGCCCGCAGCTCGTAGTAGCCGATTTCCGCGCCGGTGAGCCAGGGACCAATCTCAAAAATGGGGTAGCCAGGGTTGGGGCAGAGCACCAAATCGCCGGGGTCGCACAGCGCCCAGCCGATGTGAGCCAGACCCTCCTGAGAGCCGTTGACCGAGGTGATTTCGTCCGTCGTCAGGCTCACGCCGTAGCGGCGCTGATACCAGCCCTGCACGGCCTCCACCAACTCCGGGAGATTTCCCAGGGAATACTTGAAGTTGTTGGGGTCCGCGATGGCCTGAGCCGCCGCCGCCATAACATGCTCGTCCGGGCGAAAATCCGGCGTGCCCACGCTCAGGTTCCACACCTGCTTCCCCTGAGCCAGGCGCTCCCGCTTCTTGTCGTCCAGCACGTTGAAGATGCCCGGCTGGAACTGCTCCATTCTGGAGGCAAAGCGAATATCCAAATTATTTCACACCTTTTTTCTGTTGATACCACCGATTCAGTGGTACACATCTTCCCACATTATAGTCTCAGGGAGGGGAATATGCAAGTATAAATTCCCCTCCCTGCAATAATTCGTTGATTTCGTCCTCAGTTGTTGCTTTTCAGCAGGTCCAGCAGCTCATTTTCCGTCAGGATGATGACGCCCAGCTCCTGTGCCTTCGTCAGCTTGGAGCCGGCCTCCTCCCCCGCGACCACATAGCTCGTCTTCTTGCTCACACTCCCGGCGACCTTGCCTCCGGCGGCTTCGATGAGCTTTTTCGCCTCGCTGCGCTTCATGGTGGGCAGGGTGCCCGTGAGCACGAAGGTCTGGCCCTTGAGCGCGTCCCCCGCCTTCTCCTCGGTGGACTGGAAGTTGACGCCCGCCTCCCGCAGCCGCCGGATGAGGTCCTGAGACTGGGGGCTTTCAAACCACTTCACAATGAACCCGGCGGTGATGCCGCCGATGTCCTCCACCGCCGTCAGCTCCTCCTCGGTGGCCGCCATCAGCGCGTCCAGAGAGCCGAACTGCCGGGCGAGGGTCTGGGCGGCCCGGGCCCCCACCTGCCGGATGCCAAAGGCACACAGCAGCTTGGAGAGGTCGTTTTTCTTGCTCTTTTCCAGAGCTTTCAGCAGATTCTTGGCGGATTTCTTGCCCATACGGTCCAAATCCGCCACCTGGTCTTCGGTCAGGCGGTAGAGGTCCGCTGGATTCTTCACCAGCTCCGCCTTGATGAGCGCCTCCACCACCGCCGGGCCCAGACCTTCGATGTCCATGGCCTCCCGGCTGGCGAAGTGGGTCAGATGCCGCACCAGCTGGGCGGGACACTCGGCCCCGGTGCAGCGCAGAGCGGCGCCGTCCTCGTCCCGCTCCACCGGAGCGCCGCAGACCGGGCAGACCGCGGGCAGATGGTAGGGCTGAGTGCCCTCCGGCCGCCTGCTCAGGTCCACACTGACCACCTGAGGGATGATTTCGCCCGCCTTCTGCACCACCACGGTGTCCCCGATGCGGATGTCCTTCTCCGTGATGAAGTCCTGATTGTGGAGGGTGGCGTTGGTGACGGTGGTGCCCGCCAGCCGGACCGGCGCCACCACCGCCTTGGGGGTCAGCACGCCGGTGCGGCCCACCTGCACCACGATGTCCTCCACCACTGTGGGCTTCTGCTCCGGCGGATACTTCCACGCCACGGCCCAGCGGGGGAACTTGGAGGTCGCGCCCAGCACGGCGCGCTCCTCCAACTCGTCCAGCTTCACCACGGCGCCGTCGATGTCGAAGGGGTAGCGCTCCCGGTCCTCGCCCAGCGCGGCAATCCACGCCTGAACCTCCTCCAGATGTTCAAACACGGGGTGGGGAATGACGCGGAATTTCAGGCTCTCCAGCCAGTCCAGCGCCGCGCTGTCCGTGTCGAAGGCGGGCCCGTCACTGAGCTGAATGTTGAAGATAATGCAGTCCAGCCGCCGTTTCGCGGCAATTTTCGGGTCCAATTGGCGCAGAGAGCCCGCCGCGGCGTTGCGGGGATTGGCGAACAGGCTCTTCCCCTCCCGCTCCTGCTCCTCGTTGAGCCGTTCGAAGTTCTTCCGGGAGAGGTAGCACTCGCCCCGGACGATGAGCCGGTGGGGCGCGCCCTCCAGCCGCAGGGGGATGGAGCGCACCGTGCGCAGGTTCTCGGTCACGTCCTCGCCCACAGCGCCGTTGCCCCGGGTCGCGCCCCGGACGAACAGGCCGTCCACGTACTCCAGCGCCACGGACAGGCCGTCCACCTTGGGCTCAGCCACATAGCGGACCTCCTCGACGCTCTCCCTGACCCGCTGGTCGAAGGCGGAAAGCTCCTCCGGCGCGAACACGTCCTGAAGGGAAAGCAGCGGCACCTCGTGGGTAACCTCCGCAAAGGCAGAGACGGGCTCGCCGCCCACCCGCTGGGTGGGGGAATCGGGGGTGATGAGCTCCGGGTGCTCGGCCTCCAGCTCCTCCAGCGCCCGGAGGGTCCGGTCGTATTCATAATCGCTGACCGTGGGGGAATCCTGAACATAATACTCCTCATTCCACCGGTTCAGCTGCTCTCTGAGGGCATTGATGCGCTCCAAAGCCTCCATGTTCTCCTCACTTTCTCGTCTTCAGCAGCTCCTCCGCCGCCAGCATGATGCCCGTCTTGCCGCTCTCGTAGGTCAGCCCGCCTTGCAGGTACACGGTGTAGGGCGGCCGCATGGGTGCGTCCGCGCTCAGCTCGATGGACGCGCCCTGAATGAAGGCACCCGCCGCCATAATCACCTGGCTGTCGTAGCCGGGCATGTCCCAGGGCACCGGGGTCACAAAGCTGTCCACCGGGGAGCCGGACTGGATGCCCTTGCAGAAGCGCTCCACCAGCTCGCCGGAGTGGAGGGATACCATTTGAATGATGTCCGTCCGGCGCTGGAGGGAATAAGGCTCCGTCTGGTAGCCCATCAGCTCCATCATCCGGGCGGCGAAAACCGCGGTCTTCACCGCCTGGGCCGTGGTGTGGGGGGCCAGGAACAACCCCTGATAGAGCAGCCGGTTCTGGCCCAGAGTGGCGCCGCACTCCCGGCCGATGCCGGGCACAGTCAGGCGTTTGGCCGCGGCCTCCACCAAATCGTGACGCCCCGCCACATAGCCGCCCATGGGGGCCAGACCGCCGCCGGGGTTCTTGATGAGGCTGCCCGCAATGAGGTCCGCCCCCATCTGGGTGGGCTCCATGGTTTCCACGAACTCGCCGTAGCAGTTGTCCACGATGCAGACGGCTTCCGGGTTGTTCTCCTTCACCGTGCTGATGAGGGCGCCGATTTCCGCCACCGTCAAAGAGGAGCGGGTGGAGTAGCCCTTGCTGCGCTGGATGAGCACCGCCTTGACGCCCGGCTCCCGCACGGCCCTGGCCAGCGCTTTCTGGTCGGGCAGGTTGTCCTCGGTCAGCTCCACCTGACGGTAGCCGATGCCGTAGCTCTTCAGGCTGCCCGGCTCGTCGCCGGTGACGCCGATGACCCCCAAAAGGGTGTCGTAAGGGGCGCCCACGGCGCTGACCAGCACGTCCCCGCTCTTCAAAGAGGCATAGAGGGCGCTGGCGATGGCGTGGGTGCCGTTGACGAACTGGAGGCGCACCAGTGCGTCCTCCGCGCCGAAGATTTGGGCGTAGATGGCCTCCAGCTTGTCCCGGCCCAGGTCGTCGTAGCCGTAGCCGGTGGTCCCGGCGAAGTAGGCCTCCTGCACCTGATGGCTTTGAAAGGCGCAGAGCACCTTCCGGGTGTTGTATTCCGCGACCTCATCAATGTGCTGAAACTGCTCCGCCACGTCCCGCTGGGCCTGGGCTGCCAGTTGTTCCACAACGGGGGAAAAATGGAGCGTTTCAATGGGATTTCTTTCCATATTGTCAATCAAACTCGCTTTCACAGAAGGCGCGCACCAGCCGTGCGCAGGCCTCCAAATCGTTCCAGTCCATCAGCTCGGTGGGCGCGTGGGTGTAGCGGCAGGGGATGGACACCCCGCCGGTGGGCACGCCGCCCCCGCTGCGCTGTACGGGTCCGCCGTCGGTGCCGCCGCAGAGCATCAGGTCCTGCTGCACGGGGATGCCCTGCTCCGCCGCCAGACGGTTCAGGCGAGCGGTGACGGCCGGGTGGGAGAACAGGCTGTGATCCATGACCTTCACCGCCGCCCGTAGTGCCCTCGTGGAGGGCGCCGGGCACGTCGTCGGGACAGGTCACATCCACCGCCAGCGCGTAGTCCGGCTCCAGCGCGCAGGCCACCGAGCCCGCGCCTCTTGCCCCCACCTCCTCTTGGGCGGTAAAGGCGAACCAGAGGTCGTTTTTGGGGTTTTTCAGGCTTTTCAGCACCTCCAGCAGCACCAGACAGCCCGCGCGGTTGTCCAGATAGGGGCTGATGACCCGGCTGCCCTGCACGAGGAAGGGACTGGCAAACATGGCGGTGTCGCCGCTCTGAATCAGGCTCTTCGCCTGCTCCGCGTCCCGGGCGCCGATGTCCAGAAACAGGTCCCGGAGC
>CACZUK010000030.1 GCA_902784305.1 Oscillospiraceae bacterium
CTGGCATGAGGGTGCCCTACTTTGCGCCCAGGTCGGGTCTGTGGGTGCGCTGCTGGGAGGAGTCGGTGCTGGATTTGGAGCTGCTGCGCGTGGAGCTGCCCCGATGCCGCAAGGGAGCGGGGAAAAGGGTGCTCAGACGGCTGTATCGAGGGGGATTTCGGACTGTTTTGGAGCTGCCGCCCGGCTGCGCCTGCTCTGAGCGCTATCCCGCGCCGGTGGAGACCGCGCCGCTCTACCGCGCCCGGGCGGCGGAGCTGGCTCTGGGCCTGCTGAGGCGGCGGGGGCTCGCGCCGGAGCGCTCCGTGGTGGGACTGCGCAGCCGCCGGTGGTCCAGAGAGCTGGAACGTGTCGCGTCAGCGCTGGCCCCTCAGGTCCGGGGTCTGGCCCTGAGGCTGGACAGCCCCGGCGCGGAGCTTCGGGCGGAGGAGTATCTGCGGGGGGAGTTCGGCCTGCCGGTGTTTCAGGGGGAGGGGGACCTGTGCCTGTGCTTCTCCTCCGCGGAACCCGCGCCGGACCGCGTGCTGCTGGGGGTGGAGCGGCCGGTGATTGAAGGGCTGCGCCTGGGCTGGTCGGGGGGCAGTCTGCCGGAGCAGGTGCCCCGGGCGGCGCTGCTCACCCTGCTGGCTCAGCGGGGCCGCATCAGCTGGGAGGAAATCCTGTTGGAGTTTTAACAAAAACACATTTACATTTTCCTTCGATTATGATACAATACTCAAAATATCAGAACACTCTTTTCAGATGACAACGGGAGGTGAGTTCCCATGGCGGTCACCATCAGCGAGATTGCGAAGGCGGCGGGCGTGTCCAACGCGGCGGTTTCCCGCTACCTGAACGGCGGGAGCCTGAGCAAGGAGAAGCGGGAGCTCATCGGAGCGGTGGTGAAGAAGCTGGGCTATCGGCCCAACACCTTCGCCCGGACCCTGCGCACGAAGAAAATCCGTCAAATCGGGGTTGTGGTGCCGAAAATCAACTCCAACGCCGTCAGCGCGGCCACGGCGGGCATCAGCGAGGTGCTCAGCCGGGAGGGCTACCTGTTCCTGCTGGCCAACACGGACAACGACGAGAAGAAGGAGCTGGAGTATCTGGACCTGCTGGAGGCCAGTCAGGTGGCGGGTATCATCCTGATGGCGACCATCCTCACCGGCGCCCATGAAAAGCGTCTGTCCAGCCTGGAGATTCCGGTGGTGCTGGTGGGACAGCGCCACAAGCGCTTCCCCTGCGTCTACCACAACGACTACGAGGCCGCCCGGGAGCTGGACGAGCGCCTGCTGGCCAAGGGCCGGCGGCGGATTCTGTTCATCGGCGTCACCGAGCGGGACGTGGCCGCGGGCTACGAGCGCAAGCGGGCGCTCCGGGACGCCTGCCGCAGTTTCCAGCTCAGCGAGGACGAGGTTCTGTGGCGGGAGGGCGATTTCAGCCAGGATTCCGGCTACTTTGTGGCAAAAGAGGCCCTGCTCCAGCGCCCGGACGTGGACGGCATCGTCTGCGCCACCGACGACATGGCGGTGGGCGCCATCAAGGCCGCCAAGGAGGCCGGACTGCGGGTGCCCGAGGATGTGAGCATCGTGGGCATCGGGGACAGCTGGACCGGCCAGATGGTGGACCCGCCCCTGACCACCGCCCATTACTTCTACCGGGAGAGCGGAGAGGACGCGGCGGAGATGCTGCTCTCCCTGCTCAACAGCGAGACGGACGTGCCCCTGCGCCAGACTATGCTGGGCTACGAGCTGAAGATACGGGGCAGCATGTAAAAAGAGGAAAAAGGACCGTATTCATGCAGAATACGGTCCTTTTTGACATTATAGCGTGATTGCTTCGCGCTCCTCCGGCGGCAGGGCGGGGAAGGGCACCGGCTCCGGGCATTCCTCACCGTGGGGGGCCAGCTCCTTCACCAGCCACACCACGCCGTACCAGCGCCCGAACTTCCGGCCGCTGCCGGGGAAGCGGCCCACCTCCCGGTAGCCCAGGTGTCGGTGGAAGCGCAGAGAGTTGTCAGTGAGGCGGGGGTCATTCTCCTCTTCCGGCACGGCGACGCAGACGTAGGCGCTGCGCAGACCCATGCGGCGCAGAAGGTCCTCGATGCGCTCGTAGAGCCGCCGTCCCAGACCCCGGCCCTGTCCGGCGGGGGAGAGGTAGATGCTCACCTCACAGCTCCACTGATAGGCCCGGCGCACGCCCAGCGGCCCGGCGTAGATGTAGCCCAGCAGCTCCGCTCCGGACTGAACCACCAGCCAGGGCCAGCGCTCCAGGGTGGTGCGGATGCGCTCGCGGAACTCCTCCGGGCTGGGAGGGAGGTATTCAAAGCTGATGGCAGTGCGCTCCACATAGGGGGCGTAGATGGCCAGCAGCCGCTCCGCGTCCTCCGGCGCGGCGGTGCGGATGATTTCCAAAACGGCTCCTTTCGGGCAGAGAAAAGGCCGACAGGCGCACCTGCCGGCCTGTTTTTCACTTCTTTTCCATCACGTTCAGGTCGTGCTTGATCTGGGTGGTGCTGATTTCCGGCGTGCGGGGCAGGTAGACCACCTCCACGCCCTCCTCCTTGAGGAAGTCGAACTTGCCCTCCCAGTCGTCGCCCATGACGAAGGTGTCGATGTGGTACTCGTGCACATCGGTGCGCTTCTGGTCCCAGGTCTCCTCGGGGATGACCAGGTCCACATAGCGGATGGCCTCCACCAGGGCCTTGCGCTGCTCGTAGGTGAAATAACACTTCTTGTGCTTCTCGTTCCAGTTGAACTCATCGGAGGAGACCACCACAACCAGGTAGTCGCCCAGGGCCTTGGCCCGGCGCAGCAGGTTGATGTGACCGTAGTGAAGCAGGTCGAAGGTTCCGTAGGTGATGACTCGTTTCATGGCCGATTCCTCTCTTTGTCGGGTGATTTGAGTCTATTATAACCAAAAGCGCGGGAAATGTAAAGAGTCAAAGCGGCCCGGCCAGCGTGGAGAGCAGACTCAGGGCAATCAGGACCACCGCGCAGAACACGGCCAGCTTCAGCAGCTTTTTCACGATGCCCAGAATCAGAGTCACCACCAGCAGGGCGATGATGAGGTAAATCAGTGCTTCCAAGGGGAAATCACTCCTTTGTTTCCGCGATAATCTCCGCAATCAGCTCTCGCTCGTCCATGTGGTGCTTCACGCCCTTGATTTCCTGATAATCCTCGTGGCCCTTGCCGGCCAGCAGGATGATGTCACCCTTGCGGCCTTCCTTCATGCACCAGGCGATGGCCTCCTTCCGGTCGGGAATGGTGACATACTTGCCGTCGGCCTTCTTCACGCCCACCAAAATGTCCTCGATGATGGCCATGGGCTCCTCGTTGCGGGGGTTGTCGCTGGTGACGACGGTCAGGTCGGCCAGGCGGGAGGAGACCTCGCCCATCTCAAAGCGCCGGGAGCGGGCCCGGTTGCCGCCGCAGCCAAACAGGCAGAGGATGCGCTCCGGCCCGTAGCGGCGGATGCTCTTCAAAAGGGCCTCCAGGCTCATGGCGTTGTGGGCGTAGTCGATCATCAGGGTGTACTCCCCCGGGGTGGGGACGATTTCCAGCCGTCCCTTGACCTGAATGGTGTTCAGGGCCTCCAGAATGGCCTCCCGGCTCACCCCCAGGCGGCGGCACAGGGCGATGGCGGCCAGGGAGTTGTAAACGGTGAAGTCGCCGGGGATGTCCACCCGGACGTGGTAGGACTCCAGGCCGGTGAGGTCGTATTCCACGCCCAGGAAGCCGGGCTGATGGATGAGCTGAATGTTCTGCGCCCGCAGGTCGGCCCGCTCGCTCAGGCCGAAGGACTCCACCGAACAGGTGTGGCCCTTCAGGACCTCCTCCAGGTAGTCCGCCTCGGCGTTGACCAGGCCGTGACGGCAGCGCTGGAACAGCAGGCCCTTGCAGGCGATGTACTCCTCCATGCTCGCGTGCTCCCCGGGGCCGATGTGGTCCGGCTCCAGGTTGGTGAAGATGGCGTAGTCGAAGGTGAAGCCGGAGACCCGGTCCAGCTTCATGGCCTGGGAGCTGACCTCCATGACCACATAGCGGATGCCCGCGTCCACCATGTCGGCAAAGTACTTCTGCACCAGCCAGCTCTCGGGGGTGGTGTTGACGGCGTGGATGTGCTGCTCGCCGATGATGACCTCAATGGTGCCGATGAGGCCGGTGGGCAGGCCCGCCTTCTCCATCATGCCCTTCATCATATAGGTGGTGGTTGTCTTGCCCTTGGTGCCGGTGACGCCGATGGTGGTCAGCTTCTCGGCGGGGTGGCCGAACCAGGCGGCGCTGAGCTCTGCCAGGGCCAGACGGGCGTTGTCCACCTCGATGACGGTGATGTCGAAGGGCACCTCCACGTCCCGCTCCACCACGATGGCGGCGGCACCAGCTTCAATGGCGGCGGGGATGTACTTGTGGCCGTCGGTGACGGCGCCGGGCATGCACACGAAGATGCAGCCGGGCTCCGCCTTGCGGGAGTCGTAGACCACGGCGGAGATGTCGCTGTCCAGGCTGCCCTGGCGGAGGGTGTAGTTCATGCGGAAGACAAGGTCAATGAGTTTCTTCATATTGCTTCACTCCTGGTTCAAGGAACCTTTTTTTGTCAATCTATGCGGGGACACGGGGCCGTGTCACATCCTCTAATGTACCACGTTTCTCCGGCGAGGGCAAGGGATTTCGCCCATTTTCCCAGGACAACCGCATTTAAAATTTCGTTGTTTTCACACAACAACGGCCCGATTTGCTGCCGTTTTGTGTAGGGGCGCGCAGTGCGCGCCCGGTATTCTCTCAATCCTTGCCGGGCGGCCAATGGCCGCCCCTACAAAATGTTGCAAATTTCCGACAAACACGCTGTTTTCATGTGGGCGGGGCCGGTCATGAACACGCTGCCCTCGGTCACCTCGATGTCCAGCGCGCCGCCCAGCAGGTGGACGGTGACGCTCCGGTCCGTCAGGCCGTTGAGGAAGCAGGCCACCGCCGTGGCGCAGGCGCCGGTGCCGCAGGCCAGGGTTTCGCCGCTGCCCCGCTCCCAGACGCGCATTTCCACGTTGTGCCGGTCCAGCACCCGGACGAACTCGGTGTTCACCCGGTCGGGGAACATGGGGTGATGCTCGAACTGCGGGCCGATTTTTTCGATGTCCAGACCTTGCACGTCAGCGCACCAGACCACGGCGTGGGGGTTGCCCATGGACACGCAGGTCATGGTCCAGTCCTGACCGGCAACCCGGACAGATTTGCCCACCACCTGCTCGCCCAGGCCGGTGACGGGGATGCGCGCGGCGTCCAGAACCGGCGCGCCCATGTCCACCCGGACCCGGGAGACCTTGCCGTCCTCCACCATGAGGTCCAGGTACTTCATGCCGCCCAGGGTCTCCACGGCAATCCGGGTTTTGTCCGTCAGGCCCTTGTCGTAGACGAACTTTGCCACGCAGCGGATGCCGTTGCCGCACATGGCGCCCTCGCTGCCGTCGGCGTTGAACATGCGCATGCGGAAGTCGCCCTTCTCGGAGGGGCAGATGAGGATGAGGCCGTCGGAGCCGACGCCGAAGTGACGCTCGCTCACGTCTATGGCCACGGCGGAGGGGTCCTCCAGCATGGACTTGGTGCAGTCCACATAGACGTAATCGTTGCCGCAGCCGTGCATTTTCGTGAATTTCATGGGGATTCCTCCTCTAATCATCAAAAGAAACAGCGCCGTGTCCGCAGACACAGCGCTGTTGTCTCAGTCCGGCGATTACTTGCCCAGGCCGAACTTCTTGTTGAAGCGGGAGACACGTCCGCCGGTGTCAACCATCTTCTGCTTGCCGGTGAAGAAGGGGTGGCACTTGGCACACACTTCCACGCGGATGTCCTTCTTGGTAGAGCCGGTGGGATACACGGCGCCGCAGATGCACCGGATGGTGGTCTGCTGATAATCAGGATGGATGCCTGCTTTCATGGGGGATTCACCTCAGTCAATGAATTTGCTGGCGTAAGGAGCGTGCCGCTCCGGTGTACAGCTCTACTATGATAGCATTTCCCACACCAAAAGGCAAGCATTTTTTTTGCCCGGTGCGCAAAATTCCCGCCCGGTGCGCAGCCGCAGGAGTGCAAAGGAACCAAAAGCGGCGGAAAAGCGGAAATCACACTTTACAAGCGCCCGGTTTTGGAGTATAATGACATGCGTACCGGAATACTGCTTTTACAGGAGGGATATGCCATGTCAGACCTTGATTTAACCCGGCGGTTCAACATCTCCCGCACGGAGGAATGGGAGACTCGTCAGATCCTGTCCATGGTCTATGCGGCCTTGCAGGAAAAGGGCTACAACCCCATCAATCAAATCGTGGGCTATATCCTCTCCGAGGACCCTACCTACATCACCAACTACAACAACGCCCGCACCCTGATCCGCAAGATGGACCGGGACGAGCTGCTTCAGGAGCTGGTGCGCTATTACCTGGACGTGTGACGCAGGCTCTGAGACGAGTGAACAGAAAAGCCCCTTGATGCGCGGGGGCTTTTCTTTTTGGAAAGGCCCGGTTTGCCCAAATGGGAGCACAGAGGGAACTCAGACAGAAATTCCCTTTATATTCCGCATTTTTTGTCAAAAGCTACGTTGACAGAAGAATCATCGCGTGTTACAATTTGTTACAGTTTTAAGGAGGTAGTTTCATGGCTGAGAGCAAAGCCCGCACCCTGACCTACAAGGGCCGCCCCGTGCGCCGGAAGGAGAACCTGATCTATTACGGAAGCATGGGCGAAAAATACATCATCATGCTGGACATCCTCGCCACCCGGAAGGTGGGCGAGCTGGACGTGGCCACCCGCGTGTCCGTGCAGCTTCAGTACACGGACCCCGACCTGAAGGGCCGGGAGCGCATCGTCCGCAAGAGCGAGAAGAACAGCCTCTACTCCGCCATGGACCTGGGCAGCGTGTGGCTCACCCGCGCCCTGGCCTCCGGCTGACCCGGCGTCAGCCCCCTCACAAAGCAATCATACGGCACCGCCGGGCCCGGCCCGGTGAGAGACAGAGAAGGTGCAGCTCCCAAGGAACGAGGGAACGCGCGGGCGTTTCCGTCTCCGCCTCTGTTCGGTGCGCGTGATAGCCACAGACGGCCGGTTTTTGGCCGTTTCCCCGACTGGAGGTTTTGAAAACGTGAGACCAATGAAACGCTTCGCAGCGCTGCTGCTCACTCTGGCGATGACCCTTTCCCTGGTCCCCGCGTCCCTGGCGGCCCACAGCACCGCCAAGGTCACCGGCGACTGCGTCCGGGTCCATGCCGAGGCGGACATCGACTCCGAGTGCTACGACCAGGTCAACAAGGGCGACGTGCTGGAGGTCGTGGAGCCGGAGGACGAATACGGCTGGGTCAAGGTTCGCTTCACCTACACCGGCACCGGTGAGGAGAAGGAGGGCTACATCAGCGCCGAATTCCTGAAGGTGAAGGCTGCCGAGAGCGATGAGAAGGCCGCCAAAAGCGACGAGAAGCCCGCCAAAAGCGACGAGAAGCCCGCCGAGCAGCAGGAATCTGAGGGCGAGAGCGTGAAGCGCGCCCCGAAGAAGACTGCGGACGAGGACGGGCAGCAGCAGGAGCAGCAGGCCGGGGAGAGCACGGCGGCGAAGTCTGAGAGCGAGGAAAAGAGCGCTCAGAAGAAGGACGGCAAGAGCGAGCCCTCCATGCTTGCGGACTCCAGCGCGGACATCTCCGCGTATGTGGCTCAGAAGGAGCAGAGCAAGCGCGCCAGCAAGCCCGCTGAAGAGCAGAAGTCCGACGCCGCGGAAACCGACCCGGCGGACGCCTCTGACGCGGAGCAGAGCAGCGCGGACGCCTCCGCCCCTGCCGTGGAGACTGCCGCGGCGGAGCAGAGCGCCCAGGAGGAGCAAAAGAGCGCTGCTCCCGTCCCCGAGGAGGAGGATGACGAGGACGCGGAAATCTCCCCCAAGGTGTCCTACACCGCCACGGTGAACGACGAGGGCATCAACCTGCGCAAGGAGCCCAGCCTGGAGGCCGAGGTGCTGACCCAGGTGCCGGAGGGTGACATCGTCATCATCCGCTCCGACGAGGATGAAGAGGGCTGGATGAAGGTCCTCTACTACGACTCCGAGGGCACCAAGTTCAAGGGTTATATGATGGGCGAGTACCTGGACATCAACTCCATCGGCGTGGGCCGCTCCAACGTGCCCAGCGTCATCATCCGGGAGCAGCCCGACACCGCCGCCGCCATCTGTGGCGTGGTGCCCAAGGGCAAGAAGGTGGACGTGTTCGTCAACCGGGACAACTGGTACCGCATCGAGTACAAGGATATGAGCGGCTGGGTCCAGGCGGAGTGCATCACCGTGGAGGGTGAGAGCGACTGCGAGGGCTACTGCCGGGTGCTTCAGGAGAGCCTGAACCTGCGCGAGGCCCCGGATTTGAAGTCCGGGAAGCTGGAGAAGATTCCCGAGGACATCATCCTCCAGGTGACGGACAAGACCGAGGACGGCGACTGGTATGTGGTGAACTACAACGGCCACACCGGCTATGTGAGCACCCAGTATGTGGAGGACGTGAGCTCCTGCGACGAGGGCTATGTCCAGACGA
Organism: Oscillospiraceae bacterium; assembly: GCA_902784305.1. Classification (GTDB taxonomy): domain Bacteria; phylum Bacillota; class Clostridia; order Oscillospirales; family Oscillospiraceae; genus Onthomonas. The sequence goes on from CACZUK010000030.1 coordinate 8,535, forward strand.
CTACCAGCTCCCTGTCCCTGCGCACCGGCGCGGGCTCCAGCTTCGCCCGACTGACCACCATCCCCCAGGGGAAGGTGCTGCCGGTCAGCGGCACGGTGGGCGACTGGTACGAGGTGAAGTACGGCAAGTTCACCGGCTACGTCAGCGGCTCCTTTGTGTCCGCCACCACCAAGGACGGCTTCAAGGCCTATCCCGACTATGTGGAGATTCAGGCCGACGATGTGGCGGTTCGCGCGGAGCCCAACGAGGACGCTGAGCAGCTGGAGACCCTGGAGAAGGGCACGCTGCTGGCCATTCAGGGCATCCGGGACGGCTGGTATCAGGTGACCTACAACGGCGAGACCGGCTACGTCAACAGCGAGATGGCCGAGCGCGGCACTGAGGCCGCAGACCGGGCCGCGGAGCAGGCGGCTGCCGCCATTGAGGCCGGCGGCGAGGCCATGACCCAGTCCAACGGCGGCGGCGGTTCCATTCTGGAGTACGCCACCCAGTTCATCGGCAACCCCTACGTCTGGGGCGGCACCAGCCTGACCAACGGCGCGGACTGCTCCGGCTTCGTGAAGAGCATTCTGGCCCACTTCGGCATCGACGTGCCCCACTCCTCCGCCTCCATCCGGGGCTGCGGGCGCAGCGTCAGCGAGTCGGAGATGCAGCCCGGCGACATCGTCTGCTACAGCGGTCATGTGGGCATCTACGCGGGCAACGGCCGTCTGCTCAGCGCGCTGGGCAAGAAGTACGGCATCACCTACAACAGCGTTCATTACAAGCAGATTCTCTCCGTGCGCCGCTTCACCTGATTGGGATACGGCGGGACGGATTCATGTAAAAAGAGGGTTGTCCCGCCTGGACAGCCCTCTTTTGCCAACCTTTCAGACACTGGTGGAAGGAATCGCTGTGAGCGGGCGATGCTTCGTCCACGAACCTTCTGACCACACATCAGGATACACCCGCCAGGAGCTTCGGGGTCAAGGGGCCCCCGGCCCCTTGTGGGGTGGAGGGGCAAAGCCCCTCCCGGGGTCCAGGGGCAGAGACCCTGGGCAGAGTCCAGGGGTCAAGCCCCAACAGGGAGGAGAAAACCATGCTGCATTTGATACTGGGCCGGAGCAAGACCGGCAAGACCACCGAGCTGCTGCGCGCCATTGGAGAGAACGGGCCGAAGCGGCAGCAGATTCTCATCGTTCCGGAGCAGTACAGCCACGAGACTGAGCGGAGGCTGTGCAGCCAGGTGGGGAACCGTTCCGCGGCCTGGTGTGAGGTTTTGTCCTTCACGCGGCTGGCAAACCGGGTGTTTTCTGCCGTGGGCTCCGCGGAGCAGAGCTTTCTGGACAAGGGCGGGTGCCTGCTGCTGATGCATGAGGCGGTGAACAGCGTTACCGCCTCTCTGAGCGTGTACGCCCGTCCCTCCCGGAAGGCTGCCTTTCTGGAGCACCTGCTGGCCACCTCCGACGAGCTGAAAAGCTGCTGCGTGACGCCGGAGCAGCTTCTGGACGCCGCCCCGGAGGGCGGTGAGCGACTGCGGGACCTGGGCCTGATTCTGAGTGCCTACGACGCCCTGACCGCCCAGCGCTCCCCGGACCCCAGGGACCGGCTCACCCGCACCGCGGAGGCCCTGAGTGACTGCGACTTCGGCCGGGGCTGGGACTTCTATCTGGACTGCTTCACCGACTTCACGCCCCAGCAGATGCAGGTGCTCAAGCTGCTGCTGCGCCGGAGCCATTCCGTCACCGTGGCCCTGACAGTGGATACTCTGGAGCAGGATGGCAGCCCGGAGCGGCGCTTCTATCGCCGCACCGCCCTGAGCCTGCTGAATCTGGCCCGGGAGGAGCACATCGGGGTCGATTGGCATACGCTGGAGGGCCGCAAGGACGGCGCGCCGGAGGAGCTGGCCGCTCTGGAGGAGGGCCTGTTCCGGGACGTGGGCGCTCTGAGCGAGGCCGCGCCGGAGGCGCTGCGGGTGGTCAGCGCTGAGACGCCCTACGCCGAGGTGGAGTGGTGCGCCGGGGAGCTGGTGCGCCTGGCCCGGGAGGAGGGGCTGCACTGGCGGGACATGGCCGTGGCGGTGCGCACGCTGGAGGACTACGGCGGGCTCATCGAGAGTGTGTTTCCCCGCTACGGCATCCGGGTTTTCATGAGCCAGCGCACGGACATCCTGCAAAAGCCCATCCTCACGCTGCTCACCGCCGCGCTGGACACCGTGCAGGGCAATTACGAGTATGAGGACGTGTTCCGCTACCTGAAAACCGGGCTGGCCGGGGTCCGTCTGGAGGACGTGGACCGGCTGGAGAACTATGTGCTGCGCTGGAAGATTCGAGGCCGCCGCTGGACCCAGGAGGAGCCCTGGAGCGCCCACCCGGAGGGCTACGCCCAGAAGTGGACCCGGGAGCAGCGCGCCCGGGTGAAGGAGCTGGACCAGCTGCGCCGGGCGGTGAGCACACCTCTGGAGCGGCTGCGTCAGACCCCGGAGGGGCCTGGCGGCGAGCTGGTGCAGGCGCTCTACGCCTTTTTGGAGGAAATCGAGCTGCCCCAGCGCCTGGCGGACCGGACCCAGGCCCTCCGGGAGCAGGGGCGGCTCCAGCAGGCGGAGGAGTACCGGCAGCTGTGGGACATCCTGTGCAATGCCATGGAGCAGTGCGCCCAGCTCATGGGGGAGCGGGTCATGACCATGGAGGAGTTCGCCGGGGTGTTCCGGCTGGTTTTGAGTCAGTACGACGTGGGCGCCATTCCGGTGGCGCTGGACCGGCTGAGCGTGGGCGAGCTGCCCCGCATGACCCACAAGCAGGCAAAGGTGCTCTTCCTGCTGGGCGTGGACGATGACCACTTCCCCATGGTCACGGAGCAGCCGGGCCTGCTCACCGAGGAGGACCGGACGCTGCTGTGTCAGCTGAGCTGCGAGCTGGAAAACGGCCCGGACAGCCAGCTGGAGCGGGAGCAGGCCACCGCCTGTGACGCGGTCTGTCTGCCCGGCGCGCGGCTCTATCTGAGCTGGGCCAGGCAGAACGGCGGGACGCAGTGCCGGCCCGCGGCGCTGGTAACGGCGGCCCGAAGACTGTTCCCCGGCCTGCGGGTGGAGGAGCCGGAGGCGGCGCTGCGCTATAACGCGCCTCTGACGGCTCTGGAGGCCGCCGCCCGGGAGGGCCGTCAGGGCCTGCTCACCGCGCTGGCGGGGGAGGAGCGCTGGCGCGAGCGCACTCAGCGCATGGCCGAGGCCGCCCGCCACAGCCGGGGGCACCTCAGCCCCGCCGCGGTGTCGGCCCTCTACGGGCGGCGGGTGAAGCTCTCCGCCTCCAAGATGGACGCCATCAAGAGCTGCCATTTCGCCTACTTTTTGAACTACGGACTCCACGCTAAGGCCCGAAAGCCCTCGGAGCTGGACCCCATCCAGATAGGCACCTTTGTCCACTACGTGCTGGAGCATTTGCTGCGCTGGGCGAAGGAGCGGGGCGGCGTGAAGCAGCTCACGGACGAGGAGATTCAACAGCTGGTGGCTCAGGCGGTGGAGCAGTACCTGGAGCAGGAGCTGGGGCCGCTGGAGGAGCAGCCTCACCGCTTTCAATACCTGTTCCGGCGGCTGCGCCGGGCGGTGGAGCTGATTGCCGCCAACGTGACCGAGGAGCTGCGCTGTTCGGACTTTGAACCCCTCTCCTTCGAGCTGGGCTTCGGCCCCGGGGAGACCCTCCCTCCGGTGGAGCTGCGCGCCGAGGGCCTGAAACTGTCCATTTCCGGCTTTGTGGACCGGGTGGACGGCTGGGTGCACAACGACCGGCTCTACCTGCGGGTGGTGGACTACAAGACGGGCAAAAAGAGCTTTTCTCTCACCGATGTATGGCACGGGCTGGAGCTGCAAATGCTGCTCTACCTGTTCACACTGGAGGACCGGGGCAGGCAGCTCTACGGGCGGGACGTGGTGCCCTCCGGCGTGCTCTACCTGCCCGCCCGGGACCTGATTCTGCCGGGCAGCCGGGGCATGGACGAGCAGAAAATCCAGGCGGCGGCGGACAAGGAGCTGCGCCGGAGCGGGATGCTGCTCAACGACCAGGATGTGCTGAGGGCGATGGAGCATTTCAGCGGAACAAAAGCCCGGTTTTTGAACCTGAAGCGGCCAAAATCCGCCACAGAAGTGTCCGGCGAGGTGCTGGCCTCGGCGGAGCAGTTGGGCGTGATGCGCCGCCACGTGGAGAAGATTCTCAGAGACATCGCCAAAGAGCTCTCCGGCGGCTGCGTGGACGCGGACCCCTGGCTCCGGGGCAACCGGCAGAGCTATTGTGATTGGTGCGACTACCGCCAGTGCTGCCACTTCGAGGAGGGGCAGGGCGAGGACGCCCACCGCTACCTCTACGCGGTGAAGGACAAGGCATTCTGGGCGGACTGCGAGCGCGGGCAATCGCTTCACCCGTCGGCGCCCGGCACCGTTCAGAATGGGCAGGGTGATTCGGCGCTGAGGGAAGAAAGTGCCTCGGACAGAAAGTGAGGATTCCCAGTGAAAGGGAGCATTTTTGCCCGCCGGGCGAGCCTTGCAGAATAAGGAGGAGAGCATGGCCATTCAATTGACGAGAGAACAGCAGGCGGTGGTGGACAGCCGGGGCGGCGAGCTGCTGGTGAGCGCGGCGGCGGGCTCCGGCAAGACCCGGGTGCTGGTGGAGCGCCTGCTGGACCGGGTGGAGCAGGAGGGGCTGGATTTGACGGCCTTCCTGGTCATCACCTTCACCAAGGCCGCCGCCGCGGAGCTGCGGGGCAAGATTCTGGCCGAGCTGAACCGGCGTCTGAGCCGGGGCGGGGCGCAGCACCACCTGCGCCGTCAGCTCAATCTGGTGCATCGGGCGCAAATCTCCACCATTCACGCGTTTTGCACCAGCTTTTTGCGGGAAAACAGCCATCTGTTGGATTTGGACAGTGACTTTCGGGTGGCCGATGAGCGGGAGGCGAACCTGCTCCGGGCCGAGACCCTGAACCGGGTGCTGGAGCGCCGCTACGAGGACATGGACGGCTTCGAGGCCCTGGTGGACGCCCTGTCCGCCGGGCGGGATGACCGGAAGCTGGTGGAAATCACCCTGGACATCCACCGCCGCATCCAGGCCCACCCGGACCCCCAGCGCTGGCTGGAGGAGCAGAGTGCCGCCCTGCGCTGGCAGCCGGGCACCGACGCGGGCGCCACTCCCTGGGGCAAGCTGCTGCTGGAGGACGCCGCGCGCCAGCTTCGCTACTGGCTGGAGGTGCTGGAGGGCTGCTTTGACCTGCTGAATCTGGACCCGACCCTGCAACAGCTCAACGCGCCTGGTCTGGCCGAGTCCGTGGAGGGCGCGCGGGCCTTCCTCTCCGCCCTGGAGAGCGGGAGCTGGGACGAGGCCCGCGCCAACAGCGACGTGCCCTTCCCGCGGATTCGTTCGTCCAAAAAAATCGTGAATATTGACGCCCGGGAGCGCTTTAAGGAGCGGCGCAACAGCTGCAAGGACGCCATCCAGAAGATTGCGGACCGCTTCGAGGGAGACAGCGCCCAGCTCATGGCGGATTTGGACGCTGCGGCGGACGCGGTGGAGCAGCTCTTTGACCTGGTGGCGGAGCTGGAGCGGGAGTTTCAGGCCGCGAAGCGGCGGCGCAAGCTGCTGGATTTCAACGATTTGGAGCACTGCACCGTCCGGGCGCTGACGCAGGACGGTCAGCCCACAGAGCTGGCCCGACTCTGGCGGCAGCGCTTTGCGGAGGTCATGGTGGACGAGTACCAGGACACCAACGCCGTGCAGAACGCCATCTTCGACGCCCTCACGGATGACGGAAAGAACCTCTTCCAGGTGGGGGACGTGAAGCAGTCCATCTACCGCTTTCGGCTGGCCGACCCCACGATTTTTCTGCGCAAATACCATAGCTTTCGGCCCGCCGACCAGGCAAAGCCCGGCCAGCCCCGGCTGCTGGTGCTCTCGCGGAACTTCCGCTCCCAAAAGGGCGTGCTGGACGCGGTCAACTTCCTCTTTGAGGCGATTATGACCCGTTCCTTCGCCCAAATCGACTACACCGAGGACCAGCGCCTCAACCCCGGCCGGGGCGACGCTGCCGAGGAGGAGGCGGTGGAGCTGGACGTGGTGGATTTCTCCACGCTGGAGAAGCCGGAGCGGGAGGCCAGTATGCCCAACGACCAGGTGGAGGCCCGCTATGTGGCCAGCCGGGTCCGCGCCCTGCTGGACGAAGGCCCACTGATTCCCGACGACGGAGCCCTGCGCCCCCTGCGCCCGGAGGACGTGGCCATCCTCTACCGCGCTCCCGGCTCTGTGATGCCCTATCTGACCACGGCTTTGGACGAGCAGGGCATCCCCTGGCAGAACGAGGGCTCCGTGAACCTCTTCGAGACCACGGAGGTCAGCGTGGCGCTGAGCTTTCTGGAGGTCATCGACAACCCCCGGGAGGACGTGCCCCTGCTCTCCGTGCTCCGGGGCCCGGTGTACGGCTTCACGCCGGACATGCTGGCCTCGCTCCGGGCGGCCAGTCCCGAAACGGACCTCTACGGCTGCGTGGAGAAGGGCGCGCTGGCCGGGGAGGAGCACTGCATTCGCTTTCAGGAGGATTTGAAGGGGCTTCGGCTTCGGATGAGCGACGACAGCTGCGCGCAGCTTCTGTGGGCACTTTACGACCAATTCGGACTGCTGGGCCTGTTCGGGGCCATGAGCGGCGGCGAGCGGCGGCAGGAGAATCTGCTGGCCTTTTACGACTTCGCCCGCGGCTTTGAGCAGCGTGGGCACCGGGGCCTGTTCGCCTTCGTCACCGAGATTCGCCGCCTGCTGGAGCAGGGACAGGGCGTGACCAGCGAACGCGCCGCCTCCGGCTCCGGGGTGCGGATTATGTCCATCCACAAGTCCAAGGGGCTGGAGTTCCCGGTGGTGGTGCTGGCGGGCCTGAACCGACAGTTCAACAGGCAGGACGAGCGCACCCCGATGCTCTTCCACCCCCAATTGGGCGTGGGCCCCAAGCTGCTGGACCGGGAGCTGCGCGTCGAGGTGCCCACCCTCGCCCGGACGGCCGTAAAGCTCCAGCTGGAGCGGGAGCGCCGGGCGGAGGAGCTGCGGCTGCTCTATGTGGCTCTGACCCGGGCGAAGGAGCGGTTGATTCTGGTGATGAGCTTCCGGGACGCTGAGAAGGAGCTGAGCAGGCTGCTGAGTTTGGCCGCACCCCATCCGGATCCGGAGGTGCTGAGCGGGCTGGACAGCCTGGGCAAATGGATGCTGCTGCCGGTGCTGTGCCGCGCCGACGCCGGGGCGCTGTGGCGGGAGAACCGCCCGAAACAGGTGGTTCAGCCGGAGGACGCATGGCGCATCCGGCTCATCCGGGCCGACGAGGGCTGCTTTGCCCCGGAGCCCGTGCCGGAGCGGGTTCAGACCCAGGAGGAGGCTGTGGACGAGGCCGCGCTGCTGCGCTGCCTGCACTGGAGCTATCCGTGGGAGGCGCTGAGCGACCTGCCCTCCAAGGTGACGGCCACCCAGATGAAGGGGCGGCTGCTGGACCAGGAGGCTGCCGAGGACGCGCCCACAGACACGCGGGCTCTGCCTCTGGAGTTCCGGCGGCCCAGCTTCGCGCGGGAGCGGGCGGGTCTGACCCCCGCTCAGGCGGGCAGCGCGGTCCACACGGTGATGGAGCACATTGACCTGGACCGGGCCGACCGGCCCGACCTGGTGGAGGAGGAGCTGGCCCGGCTGGTGACGCAGGGCTATCTGACCGCGGAGCAGGCCCAGGCGGTGGACTGCGCCCAGGTGGCCCGCTTCTGGGCCTCCCCTCTGGGCCGCTCGGCGGCGGAGTCGGGCAGTCTGCGCAGGGAGTTCAAGTTCTCGGTTCTTGCGCCCGCCCGCCGCTTCTACCCCGGTGCCGAGGCCGGGGAGGAGGTGCTGGTTCAGGGCGTGGTGGACTGCTGCTTTGAAGACCTCTGGGGCTTTACGGTGGTGGACTTCAAGTCCGACCGGGTGCGCCGGGGCGGCGAGGCCGAGGCCGCGGAGCAGTACCGGGGTCAGGTGGAGGTCTACGCCCAAGCTCTGGAGGAGATTTTCGAAAAGCCGGTGCAGCGCCGGGTCCTCTGGTTCCTGCGCACGGGCAAGGCCGTGGAGCTGTAAAAAACGCAAAAAACGACAACACCCTGTAGAATCCTCTAAGGACACTACAGAGTGTTGTCGTTTTGTTTTGGTTTAGCCCACGTTGTCAGCCCAGGTGCCGTCCACAAAGATGGGGACCCGGGTGCCGTCGGCCTGCACGCCGGTGATGGACAGGTCGTCCGCGCCCACCATGTAGTCCACATGGAGCATGGAATCGTTGACGCCCCGGGCGGTCAGCTCCTCCTTGCTCAGGGAGAGAAAGTCGTCCAGCACCTCGGGGAAGCCGTGACCGGCGGCCACATGGCAGCAGGCGTTCTCATCGAAGAGGGTGCTGTAGAACAGCAGGCCGGAGGTGTTGATGGGGGACTCCTTGGGCACCAGCGCCACCTCGCCCAGCATGGCGGCGCCCTCGTCCATGTGCAGCAGCTGTTCCAGGGACTCCTGGCCCACCCGGGCTTTGCAGGAAACGGCCTTGCCGTCCTCGTAGGTGATGGAGAAATCCTCAATCAGCTGGCCGGACCAGCTCAGGGGTTTGACGGAGACCAGCGTGCCCTGGCAGACTCCGCGCATGGGGCTGGTGAAGACCTCCTCGGTGGGCAGGTTGGGCACATAGAAGGTGTCGTTGGTGTGGTTGGTGTCCCCGGCTCCGGCCCATTTCGCGCCGGAGATGAGGCCCACGGTGAAGTCGGTGCCGTTGGCGCTGTGGTACTCCAAAGAGGTGAAGGCCATCCGGTTGAGCCAGTCGGCGCGGCGGGAGAGATTGGCGTTGTGCTCGGCCCAGACTTCGGCGGGGTCCCGGCCGGTGTCCAGGTAGACGCAGTCCACGATGGCCTGCCACAGCCGTTCCACGGCCTCCTCCTCCGGCACGCCGGGGAAGACCTTCGTGGCCCACGCGGGGGACGCGGCGGCGGCGATGCACCACTGATGCTTGCCGTCCAGAGCCTCGCGGTACTTTTTCAGTACGCGCTGGCGGCGCTGGGTGACCTCGGTCAGCTTGCCCGGGTCGATGCCGTTGAGGGCGTCGGGGTCCTCGCTCTCCAAAAAGATGCGCACGGGCAGGTCCTCCGTCCGCTGTCTGGCCCGCTCCTCCTGCCAGGGGCGGACCTCGCCCAGGGTGTCAGTGTCGGCGTGGAGGTAGTGCAGGCGGTCCATGGCGGCGCTCTGCCAGAGCAGATCCACATACTGCGCGCCGGCGGCGTAGCACTCCTGGGCAATCATGGCCGCCAGAGCCTCCTGGTCCACCTGGGCGCACAGCTCCACCCGCTGGCCCGGCTGCACATTGGCGCCGGTGCGGACGATGAGGCGGGCGTAGCGCTGTAACAGTTCCTGATTCATTTCGGTTGATTCCTTTCAAGCTTAACGATTTCTGTGACGTTCACCGTGTTTTCCGCCACGGTGAAGCGGACGCGGCAGCCGGAGAAGTCCATGCCGTAGACCCGCTGGGGGTCGGACTGATACCGGGGCCGTGGGTCCCGCTCCAGCACTGACAGCAGGGCGGCGCGGTCCCGCGGCGGGATGGGCTCCAGCAGCGCGTCGGGACAGCGCACCTCCAGGTGCGCGTCTTCCAGGGGGGCGGTGAAGCCACCGGAGGCCTCCGGGTGGGCGTCCGCGTCCGGGAGGTAGGGTTTGACATCCAGAATGGGGGTGCCGTCCATCAAATCCGCGCCCAGAATGTGGAGCACAGGCCCCAGAGCGCCGTCCAGCTCCACGCGCTCCAGCCGGACGCAGCTCAAACCGATGGGGTTGGGCCGGAAGGGCGAGCGGGTGGCAAAGACCCCCATCCGCACATTGCCCCCCAGCCGCGGCGGACGCACGGTGGGGGACCACTTCTCCCGGACGGACTCCGAGAACTGCCAGAGAAGCCAGAGGTGGGAAAACGCCTCCAGCCCCCGCACCGCCTCTGCCGAGCGATAGTCCGGCTCGAAGACGATTTGGGAGCGGAGGTCTTCAATCAGCCCGCTTTGCCGGGGAATCCCGAACTTTCCGCCAAAGGGGGAGCGGATGCGGGCGATGATGTGAAATTGCAGGCCGTCCATCAGTAGCGCACCTCCATCAGACACAGACCCCGGGCCGGGGCGGTGGGACCCGCCGCGGAGCGCTGCCCTGCGGCGAGAATGTCCGGCATGGCCTCCGGCTCCAGGCGGCCATAGCCCACCTCCAGCAGGGTGCCCACCAGAATCCGCACCATGTGCATCAGAAAGCCGTTCCCCGACACCGTGAAGCGCAGATAGCTGCCCTCCTGCGACAGGTCAATGGCGTCCACGCGCCGGACGGTGGATTTTTTCATCCTGGGATTGCCGCAGAAGCTGCGGAAATCGTGCTCCCCGGTGAGGAGGGCCGCGGCGGCGCACATCCGGGCCAAATCCGGCGCGGATTCCAACACCTGCACGGTGTTGCGGTCAAAGACCGGCTTTCCCGGCCCCACCCAGCAGCTGTAGCGATAGGTCTTGCCCACCGCGTTGAGCCGGGCGTGGAACCGGGGCGCGGCGGGCCGGACCTCCGTGACGCAGATGTCCTCCGGGAGGTAGCGGTTCAGGTAGTCCCGCAGCTGGGGCGGGGTCAGGTCTGTGTCCAGACGGGTGCTGGCCACCATGGCCCGGGCGTGAACCCCCGCGTCAGTGCGGCCCGCGCCGTTCACCCGGACTTCGGTGCCGCACAGGCGGGAGAGCACATCCTCCACCTTGCCCTGGACGGTGTCCAGATTCTTCTTTCGCTCCCAGCCGTGGTAGCGTTTGCCCTCGTAGCACAGGGTCAGTCGGTAGTTTTGGGTCATTTCAGGATAAAATTCCGCAGCAGCAGGTAGGCCACCACGCACACGAAGCCCGCGGAGAACAGAGCCAGAGCGTAGGCGATCTGGGAGCGGAAGCCCCGCACGCCGGGGTCGTCGCTCTTGTAGCGGGCGAAGTAGTTGTCCTCCTCCGGGTGGACATAGCGGTCATAGCGGAAGAAGAGCAGCTTGTTCACCAGAGTCACGCACCACTCGAACACGCTGGCCGCCAGCCGGGCGCACAGAGCGCCGAAAAAGGGCAGGACTTTGGTCAGCAGGGGCACATACACCCGCTTTTCCAGGTCCCAGCTCTGGGGCCAGGGGTTGCGGTAGCCCTTGTTCGTGACCACGACGCCCCAGACGAAGAAGCGGTAGAGCAGCACGCCGATGGTCAGGGAGATGAGGGCGCCTTTGAGATTGCCCAGGCTGAAATAGTGGACCTGGAGGGCACCCGGCTCACAGAAGTAGTCCTGAGCCAGCGTCGCGATGCGGTCCTGGGTGAAGTGGGGCAGGGCACCCAGCACAAAGGCCAGCAGGGCGCTGCCGTCCAGCACCGCCACCCACAGGGGGGAGGCGTAGTGGCCATTCAGGGCGTCATAGCGCCTCTGGATGCCCGGGTTCTGGTTCTCCTGCACGAACAGCAGCACAAACAGCTTAACCATATAGGCCGCGGTCATGCCGCCGGCGATGAGGAAGAGCCATTCCACCGCCTTGTACAGGCCCACGCTCTGGTTCAGCAGCTCCAGCTCCTCCATGTACTCCACCAGCGCCTCGTGGATGAGGGTCTTGGAGATGTAGCCGTTCCAGCCCGGGAAGCCCATGAGGCCCAGAGCCGCAAACGCGAAGGAGAAGGCCAGCGCGGGCTTGCCACGGCCGAAGCCCTGCACGGTGTCGTAGTCCTGCACGCCCACATGGTGGACCACCACGCCCGCCAGAAGCATGAGGATGGACTTCACCAGTCCGTGGTTCGTCAGGTAGAGGATGCTGCCCCAGGCGGCCATGCGGTTCTCCTCGCCCAGCAGGCACATGGTTCCGATGCCCACGAGGATGAAGCCGATTTGGGACATGGAGGAGTAGGCGATGGTCTTCTTCAGGCCCGTGTTGCAAAGGGCCTGAAAGCCGCCCACCACCGCCGTGGCGATGCCCAGCAGCAGAATCATGCGGCCCCAGACAAAGCTGCCGTAAAACAGCTTGGCGGTCAGGCCGAAAATGCCGAAAATGCCGCTTTTGGTGATGATGCCCGACAGCAGAGCCGAGGCCGGGGCGGGGGCCACCGGGTGGGCCGTGGGCAGCCAGGTGTAGAGCGGGAACATAGCCGCCTTGGCTGCAAAAGTGACCAGAGACAGCACACCTGCCAGGAACAGCAAATCTTTTGAGCCGGTGAAGGCCGCGGCGGCGGCGGTCAGCTCGTCGTAGCGCAGGGTGCCCAGCAGGTTCCACAGCAGGAACAGGCCCATCAGACTCACCATGCCGCCCACGACGGCGTAGGCCAGGTAGCTGTTGCCCGCGCTCAGGGCCTCGTCGTTCTCCTCGTGGAGCACCATGGGCCAGGAGACAAAGCTCATGGTCTCAAAGCACACCAGCGTGGTGAACAGGTCCGCGGAGAGGAACACGCCCAGAATGGCGCCCTCCGTCAGCAGCAGGAAGAGGTAGAACCGGGGCGGATTGTGGTCGTGGCTCAGGTAGTCCCCGGCGTAGAGGGTGGAGATGAGCCACAGAAAGGCCGCCAGGATGCACAGCCAGGTCTGGAGGCCCGTGACGGAGAAGTTCAGCCCCAGGCCGCAGACCCCGGGCAGGGTCAGCTGCGCGCCCTGAAAGCCCAGCAGGCGCAGGGAGAGCAGCAGTTCCGTCACCGCGGCGGCGGTGGAGATGGGCCAGGCCCACTTTTTCAGGCCGTAGGCCGCGCCGCCCGCCGCCATGGGGAGGAGCACCAGCAACAGAGTTTCAATCAGCATCTTCGCTCCTCCTTTCTTACAGAGTGCCCTGAGCGATGAGGCTCAGGATGTGGGCCAGCGGCGCGCTGAACACGCTCAGCAGGGTGCCCAGAGCCATCAGCAGCACAAAGCTCAGCTTCATGCGCCAGCCGGCCTCTTTGACCTTCGCGTTGTGGGTGAGATTTTCCTTTTGACTGGGGAACCAGCCGCGGATGAGCACTTCAACCTGGTAAAGACCTGTCAAAAAGGCGCTCAGAATCAGGGAAAAGGCTCCGATATAGCCCAAAGTGCTGCCCAGACCCGCGGCGGATGTGGCAATCATCCACTTGCTGAAGAAGCCCGCGAAGGGCGGCACGCCGATGAGGCCCAGGGAGGCAAAGGCGAAGGCCGCGAAGGTGACGGGCATTTTGTACCCCAATCCGGAGAGCTGGAACACATACTCGTCCTTGTGGTGGGTCTGGCACAGAATGGCGCCCGCGCAGAAGAACAGGATGATTTTGAACACCGAGTGGGCCGCCATGTGCATCAGCGCGGCGGTGAGGCCGCCGGTGGTCATCACGCTGGCACCCAGCAGGATGTAGGACAGGTTGGACACCGTGGACAGGGCCAGCCGCCGCTTCAGGTGCTGGAGCCGCCAGGCGTAGGCGCTGCCGAAGACGATGGTGAAGCTGCAAACCCCCATCATCACCCACTGGGCGAAGCTGCCCGCCAGGAAGGGCGCGCCGAAGGAGTAATAGGTCAGCCGCAGCACCGCGAACACGCCGGAGTTGACCACCGCCACCGCGTGGAGCAGGGCGGACACCGGCGTGGGGGCCACGCCCGCCGCCGGAAGCCAGGCGTAGAAGGGGAACACCGCCGCCTTGACGCCGTAGCCGAAGAAGGCCAGCAGGAAGACCACGCGCAGGGTGGTCTCCGCGCCCAGAATCAGGGCGGGGTCCAGACTGCCGCCCAGCACGAAGTCCAGCGTGCCGTAGTGGGACAGGAAGACCAGGGAGATAAAGGCGAAAGCCGCGCCGCTCATGGAGTAGAGCAGGTACATCTTGCCCGCGGCCCGGCCCTGGGGGTCCATCTCGTGCATGACCAGAGGCAGGGTGCACAGGGTCATCAGCTCGTAGAACAGGTACAGGGTGAAGGCATTGGCGGCAAAGGCGATGCCCAGCACCACGCCGTAGGTCATGGTGAAGAAGCCGAAGAAGCGGTTCTCACCGTGCTCGTGGCTCATGTATTCGGCGCTGTACAGGTCCGCGATGGGCCAGAGCACCGCCAGAATCACCGCGAAGACCACGCCCAGGCCGTCCAGATGGAAGCTCAGATTCAGATGCTCGCTCAGCCGCAGCGCTGTCAGAGGCTCCGGGCGCAGATAGACCAGGGCCAGCGTGACCAGAGAGGTCAGGCCGCTCATGGCCATGACCAGCATCTCCCGGGAACGGCGGTGGAAGCGGTTGCGGAAAATCAGCACCGCCGCGCCGGTGACAATGGGCAGCAGGACGCATAAAAGGTAGAAATGGTTCATATTCCGCACCTCCTTAACCCAGCTTCGGCACGCAGGCCAGGGCGGGGAACAGACCCAGCACCAGCAGCGCCGCGCTCAGCGCGCCCACAGGGAGCAGCATCCGCCAGGTGGGGTGCAGCGGCTTTTTGTCCGCCGGGGGGTAGAAAAAGGCGTCGATGGTGATGCTCAGCAGGTAGCCCGCCGTGAGAATGGCGGAGATGAGCAGCACCGCCGCCCCCACGGTGCCCAGCACCGGCACGGTGGCGATGGCCTCGGTGGCCAGGCCCCACTTGCTCACAAAGCCCGCGAAGGGCGGGATGCCGATGAGGCTCAGGCTGGCCAGGGTGTAGCTGACCATCAGCAGGGGCATTCTGCGGCCGATGCCCTTGAGCTCCGTCACCCGGGTGAGGCCGCTGTGGTGGATAATCGCGCCCGCCGTGAGGAAGAGGGCGGTCTTGCACACCGCGTGGAAGACCACCTGCATCAGAGCCGCGCTCAGACCCGCCGGGGTGAGCAGAAGCAGTCCGAAGAGCACATAGCTCACCTGGCTGACGGTGCTCCAGGCGAAGCGCCGCTTGAGCAGCTTCTCCTTGTAGGCCAGCATGGAGCCGGTGAAGACGGTGGACAGGGCCAGAATCAGCAGGGCCGTCTGCACCCAGGTGCCCCGAAGCAGCTCCGGGGGCAGCACAAAGTAGAGGGTGCGCAGGATGCCCAGCACGCCCGCCTTGGTGATGGTGGCGCTGAGCACCGCCGAAGCGGGTGCCGGAGCCACCGGGTGAGCGGTGGGGAGCCAGTCGTGGAGGGGCATCAGGCCCGCCTTGCCGCCGAAGCCCAGCAGCAGGCAGAAAGCCCCGAACAGCACGGCTCCTGTGGCGGGGAAGACCCCGTGGCCGCCGTACTGGAAGGCGGTCACGTCCGCGCCGCCCTCTGAGAAGCTGCCCAGCACGAACAGACCGTAGAGGGCCAGACTTGCCCCAAACAGGGAGTAGCCCAGGTACTTCATGCCCGCCTTTGCGGCGCCCTCGGTGCCCTCGTGGAGCACCAGTGGCCTCGTAGCAGAGGTAGAAGGCCGTCATGGTCTGGGCGGCGCTCAGAGCCAGCATGGCGCTGAGGGTCAGCAGGAAAAAGCAGTTGTAGCGGCCCGGCGCGTGGTCATGCTCCATGTACTCCAAAGAGAACACCCCGGAGAGCAGGAAGAGCACCGCAAAGAGCACCGCGAAGAGCCGGGTCACGGCGTCCGCGCCGAAGCGCAGATTCAGCGCCAGACTGGGGAAGGCCCAGTCCGCGGCCACCGCGTCGCCGGAGCAGGCGAAGCCCACCGCGGAGCAGAGGGCCAGGACCAGCGTGAGCGTCAGAAGGGCGTTCTGCGACCGGCGCTCCTTCACAAAGGGCATGGCGAGGGTGCCTGCCAGAGGCAGCAGGACCATCAGCGTGAAAAACACAGTTATCATCCTTCCACCTCCCTCAGAGCAGGCTGACGCCCAGCTCCAGCAGGGCCGTCAC
>CACZUK010000031.1 GCA_902784305.1 Oscillospiraceae bacterium
GAGCGGAAGACGAGGCTCGAACTCGCTACCTCCACCTTGGCAAGGTGGCGCTCTACCAGATGAGCTACTCCCGCAAGCAAGGAATATTATAGCACACATCCCCGGAATGTCAAGGGGAATTTTTCTTTTTTTAAGAGAATTCTGAGAATCCTTTAAGCTGACTCTAAGCTTTCCCGGCTACAATACAGCCATACCCAACAGGAAGTGAGGCGTCAGCTATGAACCAGACCGTATTTCAACGCTACGAAGTCAAGTATCGCATCACCCGGTTCCAGCAGCATCAGCTGCTCCGGCTCATGCGCTGCTATATGGTGGCCGATGAGCACGGAAGGAGCACCATACAAAGCCTGTACTTCGACACCCCGGACTGGCTGCTGGCCCGGCGCTCCATGGAGCACCCCGTGTACAAGGAAAAGCTCCGGCTGCGCAGCTACGGTCTGCCCAAGGCCGAAGACGAGGTGTTCCTGGAGCTGAAGAAGAAGCTGGACGGGATTACCTACAAGCGCCGCCTGGCCCTGCCCTGCGCTCAGATGAGCCGGGCTTTGGGTCAGAGCAATTCCCTCTCCATGTCCCAAATCGGGCGGGAGCTGGACTTCTGCCGTGACCGTTACCGGGACCTGAAGCCCGCCATGATGCTTTCCTATCGCCGGGAGGCCTGGTACGGCATCGACGACCGGGAGCTGCGCATCACCTTTGACGACACCGTCCTCTGGCGCAGAGAAGACCTGAACCTGACCAGCGGCATCTACGGCTCCCCCCTGCTGGGCACCCAGGAGGTGCTCATGGAGGTGAAGGTGGCCAGCGCCATGCCCCACTGGCTGGTCCAGTTCCTCAGCGCCCAAAAAATCTACAAGACCTCCTTCTCCAAGTACGGCGCCGCCTACCAGCGCTGCCGGATGGAGATGCTGCATAGAAAGGAAGAGCTGCGTTATGCTTGATTCTCTCTTAAACGGCGTGTTTTCCGCCGCAACCATCCAACCGCTGCAATTTTTCCTCTGCCTGGGCACGGCGCTGGCCATCGGTGCCCTCCTCGGAGCGCTCTACACCCGGCACAGCCGCTTCACCACCAGCTTTCTGGTGACGCTTGCCCTGCTGCCCGCCATCGTCTGCGTGGTCATCCTGCTGGTCAACGGCAGCATCGGCACCGGTGTGGCCGTGGCAGGCGCCTTCAGCCTGGTCCGGTTCCGCTCCCAGCCCGGCTCCGCCCGGGAAATCGGAAGTCTGTTCCTGGCCATGACCGCCGGTCTGGCCTGCGGTATGGGCTATCTGGGCTACGCCGTCCTGTTCACCCTCATTTTGGGCACCTTTATGCTGCTGCTGGACCAGCTCAGCCAGCGTTTGCCCCAGAGGGCTCAGGACAAGACACTGCGCATCACCATTCCCGAAGACCTGGACTACTGCCAGCTCTTCGACGACCTCTTCGACGAGTACACCGCCCACTGGGAGAGCGTGGCCGTGAAGAGCACCAATCTGGGCAGCCTGTTCCGGCTGACCTACCACGTCACCCTCAAGGACCCGAAACGGGAAAAGGAGTTTCTGGACGCCCTGCGCTGCCGCAACGGGAACCTGGAAATCGCCCTTTCCAATCAGGAGGCAAACAATGAACTTTAAATACAACCATTCCGCCCGAAAGCGGGCGCGGAGCATCACCGCGCTGGCCCTGACCATGGGCCTGTCCCTCTCCCTGCTCACCGGCTGCGGCAACACGGCTGTGTCCGACAGCAGCGCCGGGGCCTCTGTGTCCGCGGAAAGCGCGTCTGACGCGCTCCAGTCGGATACCGCGCAGCAGACCAGCGCCGTCACCGCCGTGTCCGGCCAGAGGCTGGACGTTTCCGACCTCTTCAGCGACCGGGATCTCTCCGGCGACTGGGACGAGAGTCAGGCGGTGAGCATCACCCTGAACGGAGACAGCGCCGAAAGTGACAGCGCCAACGTCACCGTGGATGGCTCCACCGTCACCATCACCGGGGAGGGCGTCTATGTCCTCTCCGGCACCCTCAAGGGCCAGATTGTGGTGGACGCGGAGGGCGCGAAGGTGCAGCTTGTGCTCAAGGGCGCGACCATCACCAGCGACAGCTCCGCCGCTGTCTATGTGAAGCAGGCCGACAAGGTCTTCCTGACCCTGGCCCAGGACACGGAGAACACGCTGTCCACCACCGGCGCCTTTGTGCAGAGCGATGACAACAAGGTGGACGCTGTGGTCTTCTCCAAGGACGATTTGACCCTCAACGGCACCGGTTCCCTCACCGTCACCACCGAAAACGGCCACGGCATCGTCTCCAAGGACGAGCTGACTCTGGCCGACGTGACCCTCACCGTCAGCGCCTCCGGCCACGCCCTCAGCGGCAAGGACAGCGTGTGTGTGGCTTCGGGCACCTACATCCTCACCGCGGGCAAGGACGGCATCCACAGCGAAAACGCCGACGACGCCTCCAAGGGCTATATCGTCATTGAGGACGGCAGCTTCACCATCAACGCCGAGGGCGACGGCCTGGACGCCTCCAACGTGGTGCAGTTGGACGGCGGCAAGCTGGACATCACTGCCGGGGGCGGCAGCGCCAACGCCGAGCAGAAGCATCAGGAGTTCTTCGGCCATCGGGAGTTCCAGCAGACCGCTGGACAGACCATTGACCAGTCCACGGCCCAATCCACAGACGAATCCGCAGCCCAGTCCGCGGACCAGTCGGACACCCAGTCCGGGGACCAGAGCGCCAAGGGCGTGAAGGCGGATTTGACCATCTTCTTGGCTGGCGCGGAGCTCACCGTGGACAGCGCCGATGACGCGGTTCACGCCAACGACGATGTGGAGGTCTCCGGGGGCACCCTGAACCTCACCACCGGGGACGACGGCATCCACGCCGACGACGCGCTGGTGATTTCTGACGGCAAGGTCACCATTCCCTCCAGCTATGAGGGTTTGGAGGGCAAGACCATCACCGTCAGCGGCGGCACCATTGACCTCACAGCCTCCGACGACGGCCTCAACGCCGCGGGCGGTAACGACGGCTCCGGCACCCAGGGCCCCATGGGCGGCTTTGACCAGTTTGCCGCTCAGGAGGGCGTCAGCATTACCATCAGCGGCGGCACCCTCACAGTGAACGCCGAGGGCGACGGTCTGGACTCCAACGGCGATTTGGTCGTCACCGGCGGCGACGTGGTGGTCTACGGGCCCCTCAACAGCGGCAACGGTGCCATTGACCACAACGGCGCGGCCACCATCTCCGGCGGCACCCTGATTGCCCTGTCCCGCAGCGGCATGGAGGAGGGCTTTGACGAGAGCTCCGAGCAGGGCACCATTGCTGTCACGCTGGACAGCGCCGTCACCGGAACGTTGAAGCTCACCGACTCCAATGGTCAGACCGTTCTGGAGTGCAGCAGCGAGAAGGAGTTCAGCGTGGTGCAGCTCAGCGCCGCGGCCCTGAAGAGCGGTGAGACCTATACCCTCACCGCTGGGGACCAGAGCGTCACCATTGAGATGGACAGTCTCCACTATGGACAGCTCACCGGTATGGGCGGCGGTTCTATGGGCGGTCACGGACCCATGGGCGACCAGAGCGGCTCAGACCAGGGCGGCAAGGGCTCCATGGGCGGGCAGGACAGCGGCAACGGGAACGGTCAGGGCGGTCCTATGGGCCGACACGGCGGCAAGGGCGGCCGGGGACCCGGTAAGGGCGGCTTCGGCGGCTCTGCAAACGGCGCCCCGACGCCTCCCGATGGGCAGGCCGCTCCCAACAAGGAAACGGACGGGAAGGACACTGTCTCCGGAGCCTCCGTCACGGCTGCGGAGGACGAATCCTCCGTGAGTGCCTGAATACAACAGCAACAGACATTTTTGGGCCCCGGCGTGTGCGCGCCGGGGCCTTTTTGCGCTGTTCAGGAGCAGAAGCGGTGCTTTCCGATGATGGTGATGAGGGGCCGGGACCAGATCCAGGCGCTGGTGGCCGTGGCGGGGTTGAAGTAGTAGATGGCCCCGCCGGAGGGGTCCGTGCCGTTCATGGCGTCCCGGGCGGCCCGGTAGGCGGAGTCCGCCACGGGCTGGTTGATTTGGCCGTCGTCCATGCAGGAGAAGGCTCCCGGCTCGTAGACCACGCCCGCCACGGAGCTGGGGAAGGAGGGGTGCCGGATGCGGTTGAGAATGACCGCTCCCACCGCCACCTGTCCGGCGTAGGGCTCGCCCCGGGACTCGGCGGAAATCACCTTCGCCAGCAGGGCCACGTCCCCGGTGGAGTGGGTGCTGGTGGCTCCGGCGGAGCTCACCGGGATGCCCAGGGCCACCAGCGTCGCCTCTCCGGCCACGCCGTCCACCGCCAGGCCGTTCCGGGCCTGGAAGCGCCGCACAGCCTGCACTGTGGCACTGCCGTAGATGCCGTCCACGCTGCCGCTGTAGTAGCCCCAGCGCTTGAGCTTGGTCTGGATGGTGGTGACGGTGGCCCCCGAGGAGCCCTGCCGGTAGGCAACGGCCCCCGCGCCGGGCAGGTTCAGGGTCACAGTGAGAAGGCTCAGCGCCAATAAAATGGCCAAACGGCGTCGCAGCTTGTTGGGCAGCATGAAAATCGTCCTTTCTCTGACGGTACGTGCCTCATGGAGGCAAAAGAGGTGTTTGTCTCTAGTTTAAAGGGAGAGAAGGAAAAAATGTGTTGAAAATTCTGGCTTTTTCCGGGAGCTTCCGTGGAATTGCCAAATAATCCGGGTTTTACCAGCGCCGCAACCCATCCGGCCCCTTGACAGATGGGGAAGGAACGGTTATGATAAAAGCATCAGAAAAAGGAAAAGAGCGGTTCTTTTCCTCATTTAGAAGACAATTCGTGCAATTTCCGCCGCGTGCGGGGAAGGGAGCGGGCCGTGAGTGTGAGAAGATGGATGGCGTTGTTGATGGTGCTTGCGATGGTGCTGGGTGCCTTGCCTCAGAACGTGCTGGCAGAGGAGCTTTCTTCCGCCGGCGCTTCGGTGCAGGCGGAAGATGTGGAAGGGGAGAGCGTGTCAGCTCAGCCGGAGGGGAGTGACCCCGGCGAGCTTTCCGAAAACGTCCCCGCGGAGTCCGAACCTGCTGAGAGTGCCCCTGCGGAGTTTGAACCGGAAGAGAGCGCTTCCGGTGAGCCTGCTGAGAACGTTCCCGCAGAGTCCGAGCCCACCGAAAGCGCCTGCGTGGACACGCAGTCCGACCCCGAGCCGGAGCAGAGCGCCGAGGAGTCCGCCCCGGAGGCGGAGGGCGGTCAGGGCCAGATTTTGGGCACCGTCACCGGATTCCCGGACCAGGGACCGGTGGTGCGCCTGAACATTCCGGAGGACAATCGCCCCAGCCTGGAGGCGCTGCTCAAAAAACTCCCGGAGGAGCTGACCGTGGAGGTGCAGGGCGTGGCCTGTGCCATTCCTGTGAGCTGGTTCTGCGTGGGCGATGACTACGGGGACGCCGAGGGCTACTACTACCAGTTCAGCCCCCGGTGGGACGAGCAGCGCTGGCCGCTGGCCCAGGGCCTGGACGTGGTGCGGGACGCCCCCTATGCGGCGGTGTTCGTGACTCTGCCGGGCCTCCAGACCCAGACCGCCCAGTCCGTGGAGCTGCACTGCTACCGCTTCTTCACCGAGACCATGGGGCTCAACCCCGCCGCCGCCTGCGGCATCCTGGCCAACATCTACAACGAGTGCGCGTTCAAGCCCAACAACCTCCAGCAGTACTATGAAAACAAGCTGGGCTACACCGACGAGAGCTATACCGAGGCGGTGGACAACGGTACTTATAAGAATTTTGTGCATGACTCCGCGGGCTACGGCCTGGTGCAGTTCACCTGGTGGGAGTATAAGCGGGACTTTCTGGCCTACGCCAAAAAGAAGGGCAAGAGCATCGGCGACACTCAGACGCAGCTGGAATACCTTCGCATCAGCCTGGGCGCCGGCCGTATTAAAAAGCTCAAGGGCTTCCCCAACACCAAACAGGGCGCCTATGACGCGGGCAAATACTTCTGCGACTCTTACGAGAGGCCGGGCCTCAAGGACCAGCCGGTGAAGCGGGCGAGACTGGCCCGGGACACCTTCTGGCCCAAGTACAAGGACGCCTATGCCCGGGCGGAGAGCGGCCTGCCCAACGCGCTCAGCGCTCCGGTGCTGCTGAGCCTGAAGGCGACGAAAAAGGGTGCCTGCTTCACCTGGGAGGGCGTGACCGGAGCCACCAAATACCGCGTATTCTCGGACCAGGGCAGCGGCTGGACGAAGCTGGGGGAGACGAAGGAGATGAGCTGGACCCAGGAGCCTCTGACCAGCGGCAAGGTCTGCGCGTTCACCGTCTGCTGCCTGAACTCCAAGGGTCAGAAGGTGAGCGCCTATGACACCGAGGGCCTGAGCCTTACCTTCTGGGCCGCACCCACGCTGACCAAGTGCGGCAACACCCCTGAGGGAATCCAGCTGCGCTGGAGCAATGAGAACAGCCCCTCCTATCTGGTCTACCGCAAGCCCTACGGCGGCAAATGGGAGACCCTTGTCCCGGTTACCGGGACCACGACCACCTACACCGACACCACGGTCGAGCCGGGAAAGTGGTATGTCTACGCTGTCCGCTGCGCCGACGAAAACGGCAAGGCGCTGAGCAGCTATGTGACCGGTGAGCGCGTCATCCGCCTCCCGGTGCCGCAGATGAAGACGCCGCTGAACAAGGCCAAGGGGATTCTAGTGCGCTGGGGCGCTTCCACAGGCGCGACGGGCTTCAAGGTCTTCCGAAAGAGCGGAAAGGAGCGCTGGCAGTGCGTCGCCACCGTCAAGGGCGCCAAGACCCTGAGTTGGCTGGACAAGTCCGTCCAGAAGAAGAACGGCACCCATTACCGCTACACCGTCCGGGCGCTGAACGGCAGCGTGCTCAGCGGCTACGAGGCCCAGGGCAAGCTGTGCTGCCGCCTGAACGCCCCAACCCTGACCAGCGTCAAGGCCCTCAAGGAGGGCAAGCTGAGCGCCAAGTGGAAGAAAAACGGCAAGGCCACGGGCTACGACCTGCTTTGGAAATCCGGCAAGAAGCAGGAGGCCGTGGTGGTCCAGGGAAAGCTCGGCCACACCTTCAAGGGGCTGAAAAAGGGCAAGTATCAGGTCTATGTCCGCGCCTGGCGCCGGGAGGGGGAGCAGATGTTCTACTCCGACTGGAGCGCCGGGAAGAAGGTCAAGCTCTGAGCCTGACGCTTATCACATTATCTTGCGGTCCCGTCCCTTTGGGCGGGACCGCTCCGTCTGTTAAAAACCTCGTATATAATAGCTGGAGCCGCCGAATCTCCGGACTGCATCTCCGGGCGCGGACGGGGCCGTCTGACCGGCTTTCATTTCCCGGGACATTCGAGGGGGGCGGCCGTCCCACCGGGAGCCGTGGGCGGGAAAATGCCGCTCTGGGGCGATGGGCGGGAAAATGCCGCTGCGGGGCGAAAAGGGTCAAAAGGTTCCAAAAAGCGTTCCGCCCGAACGGGCTGGTCGGTTGCGATACATAAGGTTTCTGAACTCTTGTAGTAAAATGTTCTTTTTAAAAAGTTAGAATCTATTTGTAACGAATCCGAAAAAAATTCCCCGCTCAAAGGGGGAAAAAAGGCAATATTGGTTGACAGTCCACGGACAGGGGTCTATAATAAACGTGACATTCGGACAGGAAAGTCTCTGCGGCAGATTTTGGAAGTGTGTTTCGGGAAAGTCGTTGAACGGAAGAAGCTCCTGTTTCTCGGCTTGCTGCCCCGAACCCGTGTTTCCAAGGTTTGCCGCACCGCCTTTTCCCCAGGGGAGCGTCTGTCCTCCCCGGCGCCTCCCGGTGCGGGAGGGTCTGTGTCCACCTTTTACACAGTAAATCGAAGGAGAGTGAGATGCTTTGCTGAAGTACATCGTCAAGCGCGTGCTGCTGGCGGTTCTGACGGTTCTGGTCATCAGTATGATTACCTTTTTCGCCATGAACGCCATCCCCGGCGGGCCGTTCAACAAGGAAAAGGCCGTCAACGCCGCCACCATGGCCGCTTTGCAGGAGCGCTACAATCTGGACAAGCCCGTGCCGGTGCAGTACGTCCTCTACATGAAGAATCTGCTGCACGGAGAGCTGGGCGTGAGCCTCAAAAACGGCCGCGAAATCTCCGCCATCATCGGGGAGAGTTTCCCCCTGAGTGCCCAGCTGGGCATTATGGCGGCTCTGTTTGCCATCTTTTTCGGCATCATCCTGGGTTCGGTGGCGGCGCTGATGCGCAATCAGCTGCCGGACCGGCTCATCGTCTTCTTCACAACCCTCATCACCGCCATGCCCAGCTTCGTCATCGCAACGGTGCTGCTCTACCTCTTCTGTATGAAGCTGGGCTGGTTCCCGGCCTTTACGGCGGGTGAAAACAACATGGTGCTGCCGGTCATCGCGCTGATGTTCTCTCCCATGGCCTACATCACCCGATTGACCAAGACCTCCATGCTCGACGCCCTGAATCAGGACTACATCCGCACCGCCCGGGCCAAGGGCGTGCCCCAGATGAAGGTCATCTTCCTGCACGGCCTGAGAAACGCCCTGATTCCGGTCATCACCTATGTGGGACCCATGATTGCGGGCATCCTCACCGGCTCCATGGTGGTGGAGACCATCTTCAACATCGGCGGCCTGGGCAGCAAGTTCGTGGCGGGCATCACCAACCGGGACTACACCCTGATTATGGCCACCACCATCTTCCTGGCCACCATCATGGTCATCGCCAACCTCATCACCGACATCGTCTACAAGGTTGTGGACCCCCGCATCAAGCTGGATTAAGGAGGCACGGTTATGTCTGAAAACTTCAAGAAAGCGCCTCTTTCTGCCCAGGTTGACCTGTCCAAGTTCACGCTGGCCGACTTCACCAAGGCCACAGAGGAGGAGAAGCGTCAGCAGGAGGTCATGGGCGAGTCCACCACCTTCTTCAAGGACGGCATGCGCCGTCTGCGCCGCAATCCCCTGGCCATGGGCTCCATTGTGGTGCTGATTCTCATCGTTTTGGTCATTTTCATCGCGCCCATCGTGGTGCCCTACGGCTACGCCCAGATCGTCAAGGGCGCGGGCAACCTCAGCCCCTTCCAGTACAGCGAGAAGGAGCTGGCCGCCATCGCCGCGGGCGAAAAGGTCTTCCCCCACATCTTCGGCACCGATTCCCTGGGTCGGGATTACTTCATCCGCGTCGTCTTCGGCGCCCGGGTGAGCCTGGGCGTGGGCGTGTTCGCCTCCCTGCTGGTGCTCGTCATCGGCATGCTCTACGGCTCTATCTCCGGCTACCTCGGCGGCCGGGTGGACATGATTATGATGCGCGTGGTGGACATCATCTACTCCCTGCCCGACATGCTGCTCATCATCCTGCTCAGCGTGGTGCTCAACGAGACCCTGGGCGGCCTCATCAAGGGAACCGTGTTCGCCAAGGTGGGCGTCAACATGATTGCGCTGTTCATTGTCTTCGGCCTGCTCTACTGGGTCAGCATGGCCCGGCTGATTCGCGGCCAGATTCTGACCATCAAGCAGAATGAGTACGTGCTGGCCGCCCAGTGCATCGGCACCTCCACTCCGCGGATTATCCGCAAGCACATTCTGCCCAACTGCCTGAGCGTTATCATCATCACCACCGCGTTGCAGATTCCCTCCGCTATCTTCACCGAGAGCTATCTGAGCTTCATCGGCCTGGGCGTCAGCGCCCCCATGCCCTCTCTGGGCTCCCTGGCCAACGAGGCCCGGGCGGGCCTCCAGAGCTACCCCTCCAAGCTGCTCTTCCCGGCCATGACCATCTGTCTGATTGTGCTGGCCCTGAACCTGCTGGGCGACGGGCTCCGGGACGCCTTCGACCCCAAGCTCCAGAGATGAGGTGAGAGAAATGGCTGATTACAAGTACATTCTGGACGTGCAGGACCTGCACACCACCTTCACCACCGACAACGGCGAGGTCCGGGCGGTCAACGGCATCAACTTCCGCCTGGAGCCGGGCAAGACTCTGGGCATCGTGGGCGAGAGCGGCTCCGGCAAGAGCGTCACCGCCTATTCCATCATGCAGATTCTGGCCGCAAACGGCCGGATTTCCTCGGGAAAAATCCTCTACAAGGGCGAGGACATCACCCAGTGGAACAGCAAGCAGATGGCCGGCTTTCGGGGCCGGTGCTGCTCCATCATCTTCCAGGACCCCATGACCTCCCTGAACCCGGTGTTCACCATCGGTTATCAGCTGGAGGAGGCCGTGCTGCTCCACACCGACCGCAACAAGGCCCAGGCCCGGGAGCGGGCCGTGGAGATGCTCACGCTGGTGGGCGTCAACGAGCCGGAGAAGCGGGTGAAGCAGTACCCCCATGAGCTTTCCGGCGGTATGCGTCAGCGCGTGATGATTGCCATGGCTCTGGCCTGTGAGCCGGACATCCTCATCGCCGACGAGCCCACCACCGCTCTGGACGTGACCATTCAGGCCCAGATTCTGGAGCTCATGCAGGAGCTGCAAAAGAAGCTTGGCATGGCCATCATCATGGTGACCCATGACCTGGGCGTCATCGCCTCCATGTGCGATGAAATCATCGTCATGTACGGCGGCCGGGTCTGCGAGCGCGGCACAGCCGACGCCATCTTCTACCACCCCGCCCACGAGTACACCAAGGGCCTGCTGCGCTCCATCCCCACCACCGCCAACAACGGCGAGCGGCTGGTGCCCATCGGCGGCACCCCCATCAACCTGCTGAACATGCCCAAGGGCTGCGCCTTCTGCCCCCGCTGCGACGAGGCCATGAAGATTTGCCTGACGCAAATCCCCGAGGAGATTCCGGTGGGTGAGGACCACCTGGCGGCCTGCTGGATGAACGTGAAAAAGATGTATGAGGAGGGGAGAGCATGAGCAGTGAATACCTGGTGGAAGTGAGCCACCTCAAGCAGTATTTCCCCATCCGCTCCGGCTTCAAGACCATCCCGCTCAAGGCGGTGGACGACGTGAGCTTCTCCATCAAGCCCGGCGAGACTCTGGGTCTGGTGGGTGAGTCCGGCTGCGGCAAGACCACGGTGGGCCGGACCCTGCTGCGGCTCTACAAGCCCACCTCCGGCTCCATCAAGTTCGACGGCGTGGAGGTCACGGACAAGAACATCTACGGCCTGCGCAAGGAGATGCAGATGGTCTTCCAGGACCCCTACTCCTCCCTGAACCCCCGCATGACCGTTGAGGACATCATCGGTGAGCCTCTGGACGTGCACAAGCTCTACTCCACCCGCGCCGAGCGCCACGAGAAGGTCATGGAGCTCATGGAGACTGTGGGCCTCAACGCCGAGCACGCCACCCGCTACGCCCACGAGTTCTCCGGCGGTCAGCGTCAGCGCATCGGCATCGCCCGCGCTCTGGCCGTGGACCCCAGGTTCATTGTCTGCGACGAGCCCGTGTCCGCCCTGGACGTGTCCATTCAGGCCCAGGTGGTCAACATGTTCGAGGACCTGCAAAAGCAGCGGGGCATGGCTTATCTGTTCATCGCCCACGACCTGCTGGTGGTGCAGCACATCTCCGACCGCATCGCGGTGATGTATCTGGGCCACATGATGGAGCTGGCCGAGGCCAACGAGCTGATGAACAACCCCATGCACCCCTACACCCAGTCCCTGCTCTCCGCCGTGCCCATTCCCGACCCGGAGACCGCCCGGAAGAGTAAGCGCATCATTCTGGAGGGTGACGTGCCCTCCCCGCTGCGCATGCCCACCGGCTGCCCCTTCCGCACCCGCTGCAAGTACGCCACGGAGCAGTGCGCCAAGGCCATGCCGGAGCTGAAGGACCGCGGTGACGGCCATCTGGTGGCCTGCTGGAACAAGTAACCAGGCTGCGCCTGGAGGCACGCGCCCTCTGAGTGTCAGTGGATGCCCGGTTCCCGGCCACGACTGATGCAAAAACCAGGACTTTGTGAGGCCGGGTCCTGGAGCCCATACACCGCATCTGCACCGGAACAAGTAACCAGGCTGCGCCTGGAGGTACATTTGCCTCACAGAGAAGCAGCGGGCTTGTACACAGCCCAAATCCCTTCGTCTGCTCTGTAGGGACGCACAGTGCGCCCGGGGTACCTCTCACCCCTGCATGGGGGATGTGCCTGAAGAGGCAGAAAGGGAAATACCGTCTGGAATCTGCTCTGTAAACAATACAGACAGTTTTCAAATACGGAGAGAGGCCCCGCGCCTCACTCTGAAGAAAAACAGGAGGAAAACTATGAAAAAAGTGATCGCTTTGCTGATGGCACTGGCTATGGTGCTCTCTCTGGCGGCCTGCGGCGGCAGCTCCGCTAAGAGCACCACCGATACCGCTGACGGTTCCGCCGCCGCTTCCGCGCCCGCGGACGGCTGGGGCTCCCAGCTCCACTGGGACGAGTATGACGCGCTCATCACCGAGATTCGCACCACTGCCGACACCGCCAAGCGCGCTGAGCTGATGCATCAGGCCGAGGACATGCTGATGGACACCTGGTGTGTGCTGCCCATCTACTACTACAACGACCCCTACATGCTCAAGGACTATGCCACCGGCATGTTCTCCAACGTCTTCGGCATGAAGTACTTCTACAATGTGGTGCTGGCCAACGGCAAGAACGAGTTCAACCTGAACCTGTCCTCTGAGCCCGCTCATCTGGACCCCGCTCTGAACAGCTCCGTGGACGGCGGCTGCCTGGCGGTTAACTCCTTCGAGGGTCTGATGACCTACGACAAGGACGGCAAGGTCATTCCCGGCCAGGCCGAGAGCTATGAGGTCAGCGAGGACGGAACCACCTACACCTTCACCATGCGCGACGGCCTGAAGTGGAGCAACGGCGACGAGCTGACCGCCAAGGACTTTGAGTACTCCTGGCGCCGCGCCGCTGACGTGACCAACGCCGCTGACTACTCCTACCTCTATGAGGTGTTCGCGGACTGCCAGTACGACGCCGACGGCAACTTCACCGGCCTGGGCGAGGGCTCTGTTGAGGTCAGCGAGGACGGCAAGACCATTACCGCCCACCTGGCTTCCGCCTGCCCCTACTTCCTGGATCTGTGCGCCTTCCCCGCTCTGTTCCCCGTGCATCAGGGCACTGTTGAGGCCACTGCCACTGCCGACGTGCCCACCGGCACCTGGGCCAACGACGCCGGCGACGCCTTCGTGTGCAACGGTGCCTACATCCTGGAGGCCTGGAACCACGACACCGACATGACCTATGTCAAGAACCCCAACTACCGGGATGCCGGGAACGTGACCGTGGACAAGCTGAACTTCATGCTCACCGCCAACGACACCTCCTCTTTCACCGCCTACAACGCCGGTGACCTGGACATGATCGACTCCATTCCCAACGACGAGCTGGGCAAGATTCTGGCCGAGAACAACCCCGAGCTGCACATCGCCGACAACCTGGGCACCTACTATGTGGGCTTCAACTACAACTCCAAGATGTACGCGGAGCTGGGTCTGGACGAGGAGCAGGCCAAGGTCTTCCGTCACGCTCTGTGCCTGCTGGTGGACCGCCAGTACATCATTGACAACATCGGTCAGACCGGCCAGCAGGCCGCTACCTCCTTCGTGCCCGCCGGCTGCGCCGACGGCAACGGCGGTGAGTTCAAGAACAAGGACTACTACACCACCGAGGACTATGACGCCAATGTGGAAGAGGCCAAGAGCCTGCTGGAGAGCATCGGCCTGTGGGACGGCTCCCAGCTGACCAAGACCGTGGCCTTCGAGTACCTGGTCAACGAGTCTGAGGGCAACGTGAAGATCGCCGAGGCCCTGCAGCAGGACTTCGCTCAGGTGGGCATCGAGATGTCCATCCAGACCGAGGAGTGGAACGTCTTCCTGGATGACCGGAAGAACGGCAACTTCGACGTGGCTCGCGAGGGCTGGCTGATGGACTACAACGATCCCATCAACATGCTCGAGATGTGGACCACCAACTCCGGCAACAACGACTGCCAGTTCGGCCGCGCTGCCAAGTAAGAAACGCTGAGAAGCGACTAGACAAACAAGGGGACCCCTTCCCGCGGGAAGGGGTCCCTCAGTCTGTCAAACAACCCCGGTTTTCGCTGTATGAAAACCGGGGTTGTTGCGCATATTGGAGAACAAAACGAGAGGAATTGCAGGAAAAAGTTCTTCCAACTCCAGTTTGCTGGCTTTTTCAGGCTCATTGCAGCAAATTTATGACGTGGATTAAAACCTGCCCAGCATGTGGGCACCCAGCTTGATGACCTGGTAGATGGGATTCTCCATGACCCGCTTCACATTCTTCAGCTCACGGCGGATTTCGATGTGCTGGGGACAGTGCTGCTCGCAGCGCCCGCACTGGACGCAGCGCCCCGCGTTGGACTGCCTGGTCCGCAGGGTGGTGCACATGAAATACTCCTTCATGCCCGTGTAAAGGCCCTCGGAATAGCGCTCATTGTAGGCCCGGAAGCAGCCGGGAATGTCCACGCCCTGGGGACAGGGCATGCAGTAGGCGCAGCCGGTGCAGCCCACCTTGATTTTCCGGTTGATTTCCGCGATGACATCGTCGTAGACCTGAAAATCCTCCTCCGTCAGCTCGTAGGCGTGGACGGAGCTGGCAATGCGGCAGTTTTCCTCCACCATCTCCAGACTGTTCATGCCCGAGAGCACCACGGTGATTTCCGGCTGGTTCCACAGCCACCGCAGTCCCCACTCCGCCGGGGTCCGGTCCGAATCGGCGCGCTTGAAGCGCTGCACCGCCTTCTCCGGCAGCAGATTCACCAGCCGCCCGCCCCGCAGCGGCTCCATGATGACAATGGGGATGCCCTTGGCCGCGGCGTGCTCCATACCCCGGCGGCCCGCCTGGGTGAACTCATCGATGTAGTTGTACTGAAACTGACAGAAATCCCAGTCCCAGGCGTCCAGCAGCTCGCAGAAGGTGGCGCTGGAGCCGTGGTTGGAAAAGCCCACGTTTCGAATCGCGCCGCTCTCCAGCTTCTCCTGCAGCCATTCCTCCACGCCCAGACCCTTGAGCCGGTTCCAGGTGGTGACCTCCGGCAGCATGTGCATGAGATAGTAGTCGATGTGGTCCGTGCGCAGGCGCTGGAGCTGCTCCTGGAAACAGCGCTCCATATCCTCCGGCTTTTTAATCATGTAGTGGGGGAGCTTGGTGGCGATGTTCACCTTGTCCCGCGCCTGATTGCGCTCCAGAATCTCACCCAGCGCCGCCTCGCTGCCCGGGTAGATGTAGGCGGTGTCAAAGTAGTTCACCCCCAGCCGGATGGCGGCCATAATCTGCTCCTCGGCCTTGGCCATGTCGATGCCCCGACCCGCGCGCTGAAAGCGCATGCACCCGAAGCCCAGCAGGGAGAGCGGTTCGCCGTGTCGATTGCTGCGGTACTGCATAGAGACCTCCTATGTGACGGAATCATCGGGAAACGGACAGAAACGGGTTATTTCACCGCACCAAAGTGGGAGAAGGGGAAGAGGACCCAGCAGGCCCGGCCTATCACATAGCGCTCGTCCACCGGGCCCAGGCGGTAGTCCCGGCTGTCGGTGGAGTAGTTGCGGTTGTCGCCCATGACGAAGACGCAGCCCTCCGGAACCACAAGGTCGGTGTAAATCATGGCGTCGTCCAGCTCCATCACGTCCCCCTCCAGCCACTCGTGGTCCTCCACCTCCATGGTCGCCGGGTCCGGCCACTGGGTGGTGTGGTTGATGTAGGGCTCGTCCAGGGCGACGCCGTCCACATAGACCGTGTTGGTGTCGAAGTCGATGCGCACCTCCTGCCCGGCGGTGGCGATGACCCGCTTGACGATGGCCTCACTGTTGCCCTCGGAGGGGAATCCCTCCTTGCGCAGAACCACCACGTCCCCGGCGGTGGGGGTGTAGCCGATGCGCTGAATCAGCATCACGTCCCCCTGGGAGAGCGTCGGGTACATGGAGGAGCCCTTGACGGCGAAAATCATCAGCACAAAGGCGCACAGCAGCGTAGCCAGCGCCAGCACCGGCACCATCAGGTCCAGCCACTCAAACAGCTCCTCCCGCCAGTCAAATTTTCCCTTTTCGGGCGGATTTTCAGCGGTTTTTCGATTTATTTCGGGATTCATTGCATGTTCCTCTCTGTTCAGGTGAGCCCTTGGGCATTGACGCTTCCTGCTGCGCAGGACTCAGGGCTGGTCCTCCACCCGGCGGGCGCTCAGGCAGCGTCCGGTGGCGCTGTCCACGGTGAAGAGCACCGCGTCCAGGCGGCAGGGGCCCTCCGCGGCCTCGTAGCGGCGGGGGAGGCCCCCCAGGAAGCGGTTGATGGACAGCTCCGGCTTCACCCCCAGCACGGAGAGGGCAGGACCGGTCATGCCCAGGTCGGTGACGTGGCCGGTGCCCTGGGGCAGAATCGTCACGTCGGCGGTGGGGACGTGGGTGTGAGTGCCCCACACGGCGCTGACCCGGCCGTCCAGATACCAGCTCAGGGCCAGCTTCTCACTGGTGGCCTCGGCGTGGAAGTCCACCAGAATCACGTCCGCGTCCACCTCCCGCAGGATGGCGTCGGCGCAGGTGAAGGGGTTGTCCACATTGGGGTCCATGCCCACCCGGCCGATGAGGTTCACCACGGCGATGCGCAGGGCCATGGGGCCGTCGAAGACCCCCCAGCCCCGGCCCGGCACCCGGGCGGAGAAGTTGGCGGGCCGGAGCAGGTAGCGCTCCTCCTCGATGTAGTCGGTGATGCGGATTTTACCCCAGGTGTGGTTGCCCAAGGTTACGACGTCCGCCCCGGCCGCAAAGAGGTCCCGGGCGTCGTCGGGGGTTAGGCCCACCCCGGCGGCGTTCTCCCCGTTGACCACGGTGAAGTGGACGTCGTGCTGACGCTTGATGGCCCCCAGACGGCGGCGCAGCCAGGCCACGCCGGAGGCGGAGACCACGTCGCCCACCGCGAGTATGTTCAAAAGCATAAAAACAGCCTTTCCGAATAGATTAGGGAATCACTGATTCAATCCGGTGAGAGCGCAGGGCGAGGGATTCTTCGTCAAATCGACAGGAGCTGCGCATCACAAATGAGCGGCGGGAGTGCCCCTTAAGGGCGGGCGCGAAACGCAGGCGAAGTGCCCTTTGGGTAAATCCTTTGTGGATTTCAGATTTTCCCAGGTGGTGAGTTGGCGGAAAAGACCCGTCCAGCGCCGAAGCTGGATTGATTCAGGGGTTCCTCAGGAATCATTTGAGGCGCACAGGCCCCCGTGAGGAACAGTATACCCCCATGCCGGGGAAAGTGCAAACGAAAATTGACCGACCGGAGATTTTTTCTGGCCGGACGGAGGGTTGGGTCTGGCTTTTTGCCGGCGGGAGTGGTAAAATACAGGGTAGAAAAACGGCAGAGCCTGGGCAAAGCAGGCTCGCAAGGAGGTCCTGCTATGTCTGTCACAAAACGTCCCTTCGGCACCCTCTCCACCGGGGAGGCGGTGCACTGCTATACCATCAGCAACGGCATGGTCAGCGTCAGCGTTCTGGACTACGGCTGCGCCATTCAGTCCATTCTGGTCCCGGACCGGGAGGAGCACCCGGTGGATGTGGTGCTGGGCTACGACACCGCCGCGGATTATGAGCGGGGCAACAGCAGCTTCGGCGCCTTTGTGGGCCGCTACGCCAACCGCATCGCCCACAGCCGCTTTCCGCTCAACGGCCGCATCATCTGCCTGAAGCCCAACGAGGGGGATAACCACCTCCACGGCGTGCTGGGCAAGTGCCTGTTTGAGGCCGAGACGGGGGAGAGCTCCGTCATCTTCCGCCGCACAAGCCCCGCCGGAGAGGAGGGCTACCCCGGTGCGCTGGACATTGTCGTCACCTATTCTCTGGGCCGGGACAACGCCCTGCGGCTGGACTATCAGGTCCGCAGCGACGCGGATACGGTGCTGAACCTGACCAATCACAGCTATTTCAACCTCTCCGGCCACGACAGCGGCAGCGCCATGGAGCAGATACTCCGCCTCTCCGCCTCCCGCTTTACGCCTCTGGGTCCGGGCAGCATCCCCACCGGGGAGCTGCGCAATGTGGAGGGTACGCCCTTCGACTTCCGCGCCCCCAAGGCCCTGGGCCGGGACATCGACGCCGGAGACGAGCAGCTCAAGATGGGCACCGGCTATGACCACAACTATGTGCTGGACGCGCCGGGCCTCGACAAGCCCTTCGCCGTGGCCGAAAGCGGCAAGACGGGAATCCGGATGGAGTGCTACACCACGCAGCCCGGCGTGCAGCTCTACACCGGCAACTTCCTGGATGGGGACGCAGCCCTGGGCCGGGGCAAGGGCGGAACAAGCTACGGCAACCGGGAGGCCTTCTGCCTCGAAACCCAGCACTTCCCCGACTCCCCCAACAAGCCGGAATTTCCCTCCACTCTGCTGAAGGCGGGCGAGCTGTTCCATGAGGTGACGGTCTACCGCTTCCGCACCCGCCTTTGAGGAGGCCGGGATGGAAGCACTGGTTTGGACGCTGCTGCATCAGCCCTGGGGAGAGCATCAGCCGCTGGTGGATGACTTTCTGGCCAGCCCCTGGGCTCAGGCGCTGCACCGGGCGCTGGAGGGTCTGCGCCGGGACGCGCTGTTTCAGAGCCGCATCCACGGGCCGGGTCACATCGAGCGGACCCTCTGCCACGGGGCCTTCTGTGCTCAGGCGGAGGGGCTGGGGACGGAGGACACCCGCCTGCTGCTGTACGCCTGCGCCTATCATGACGTGGGACGGGTGGACGACAAGGCGGACGACCTCCACGGCCACCGCTCCGCCCAAAGCCTGCCGGAGCTGGTTCCCCTCACCGGAGAAGAGCTGAAAATGGTGCAGGCGGCGGTGGACGCCCACGCCCGGGACGACGCCCAGCTGTTGCCCACGCTGCGCGGCTATGCCCCGGAGGATTTGGCGCGCACCCGCGTTCTGGCGGAGCTGCTCAAGGACGCCGACGGCCTGGACCGGGTCCGCATCTGGGACCTGAATCCGGCCTATCTGCGCCGGGAGGCGAG
>CACZUK010000032.1 GCA_902784305.1 Oscillospiraceae bacterium
GAGGCGCCGTTCTGCTCCGCCCAGGTCAGATTGTGCTGCAAACGCCGCTTGTCCTCCTCATCCAGCGCCTGGTCATCCGTGGGCCGGACGTAGATGGCCGTGAGCGTGGCCTGAAAGGCAGCGGAGAGCTTGACCGCTGCCGAGACCACCTTCCGGTTGGACGGGGCGGGTGAAATACAGACGAGAATGTGCTCGCCGCCTTCCAAAATGCCTTCCATGATACGTCCCTCCTCCTTCTGCACCATGATAGCACAGATTCCGACTGTTTTCCACGATTGCCTTTTCGAATTGAACTAAAAATGTCAGATGTGGAAGCACTTCTGCAACGCGCTCAGCTCTCCCAGCACCAGCATGGTCCTGCCCGGACACAAAACTGTGTCCGGGGTGACGGACAGGTCCAGCCGTCCCTGCTCCTTCACCGCCAGCAGGTTGATGCCGTAGCGTTTCCGGATGTCGATTTGTCCCACGCTCTTGCCCACCCAGCTCGCGGGGATGTCCACCTCGAAAATGGCGTGGCTCTCGTCCAGCTTGACATAGTCCAGAATGTGGTCGGAGGCGTACCGGATGGCCGCCCAATGGGCAATCTGCTTTTCTGGGTTGAGGACTTCATCGGCTCCGTTTCGCATCAGAAACTTCTCCTGAGCCTCCTGATCCGCCCGGGAGACCACCAGCCGCGCGCCCAGCTCCTTGAGCAGACAGGTGGTCTCCAGAGAGCTCTGAAAGTCGCCTCCAATGGTCACCACGCACACATCATAGCTCTTGATGCCCAGAGAGCGCAGAAAGGCCTCGTTGGTGCTGTCCCCGATTCTTGCATCGGTGACGAAGGGCAGAATGTCGTTGACCCGGCTCTCCACAATGTCCACCGCCATTACCTCATGGCCCAGCTCGTGGAGCTTTTGCGCCAGCAGGGAGCCGAAATGGTTCATACCAATCACAAGAAAGGATTTCATAGCGCTGCCTCCTTATCCCAAGAGGATGGTTTCATCCCACGACGATGGTTTCCGCCGGGCAGCGGGACTGCTCCGCGCCCGGGCTGTTGATGAGTGCGTAAAAGACCGTGAGGGCGCCCACCCGTCCGAAGAACATCAGAAGAATCAGAATGAGGTGGGACGCCAGACCCAGACCCGGCGTCAGTCCCAGCGACAGCCCCACCGTGCCGATGGCGGAGGCCGTCTCAAAGAGACACGGCTCAAAGGGCAGGCCCTCCAG
Organism: Oscillospiraceae bacterium; assembly: GCA_902784305.1. Taxonomy (GTDB): domain Bacteria; phylum Bacillota; class Clostridia; order Oscillospirales; family Oscillospiraceae; genus Onthomonas. Next base: position 1,210 of record CACZUK010000032.1, read on the forward strand.
TGCACTGATGACCCACGCGCCGGACAGGGCGAGGGTGAGGTAGAGCAGCAGCAGCGTGGCGGCGTTCTTCACCGCCTCATTTTCGATGCGTCTGCCGAACAGCTGGGCGTCCCTTCTGCGTCCAAACACGGCAAAGGTGTTGGAGAAGAGGACGGCCACTGTGGTGGTCTTCATGCCTCCCGCGGTGGAGCCGGGAGAGCCGCCGATGAGCATCAGAATCACAATCAGCGCCCGGCCCGCCCCACTCATGGCGCTCAGGTCCGCTGTGTTGAACCCGGCGGTCCGGGGGGTGATGGCCTGAAACAGGGACAGGCAGAATCGCTCCCGGAGGGACAGGTCGGCGTACTCTCCCCAAAACAGCAGCATCGTGGGCAGGAGAATCAGCACAGCGGTGGTGAGCAGAATCGCCTTGCTCTGCATGCGGTAGCGCCGGAGGTGAATCCCGTGCTCTGCGGCGTCGGACCAGGTGAGAAAGCCGATGCCGCCCACCACAATCAGGACACAGACCGGGAGCACGACCCCCGGCTGTGCGCGGAAGAGGGTGAGGGAGCTGAAGGCCCCGGAGCGGGTGCCCATCAGGTCAAAGCCCGCGTTGCAGAAGGCGGAAACGGAGTGAAAGACCGCCATCCAGACCCCAACGGGGCCGAATCTGCCGCAAAAGGAGGGCATCAGGGCCAGCGCGCCCGCCAGCTCCGCGGCAAAGGTCACCCGGAAGAGAAAACGGGTCATCCGCAGCAGTCCGCCGAGGTTGTGAGCGGATATGCTGTCCTGAAGGGCGGTGCGCTGGAGCAGGGAGATTTTCCGGCCGGACAGGGAGGAAATCAGGGCCGCCACTGTGACGATGCCCAGCCCGCCCAGCTGAATCAGAATCAAAATCACCAGCTGTCCGAAGGCGGACCAGTGGGTGGCAGTGTCCCGGACCACCAGCCCCGTCACGCAGAGGGCCGAGGTGGAGGTGAACAGGGCGGTTTCGAAGCTGGTCCACTGGCCGGACCGGGCGGAGACGGGCAGCATCAGCGCCAGTGTCCCCAGCAGAATCACGGACAGGAAGCCGGACAGAATCACCTGAAAGGGCGAAAGCCGGATGTTGTTTCCAAAACGGTTCATGGCTGCACCCTCCTCTCTGTGGACCTCTTCTGAAAGTGTCTTTATCATACAGCGCTTTTCGCTAAGATGGTGTTAAGAGTGTTTGCTGTGGTGTTAAGATTGTATTAAGAGGTTGTATTCACAAGTGAAGTGCGCCAGATGGACGAGCAATTTTGCCGTCAATCAAGGCAAAATTTCGCAGGAATCCTTTGTGGATTTCAAGAAAACGACAGGAGCCCCGCAGGGGCGGAAGTGCTCCTGCGGGGCTCTTAACAATCATCTGTTGTCTATCGTTTTACCGAATCAATCGGGGATTCCTATGAACGGGCATTGTCGTACAGACGGCCTGCGGCGTGGAGAAGCCGGAGACGGTCTGTCAGTCCGTCACGGTCCCTCCGGCGCTCTTTCGCGGCTGGAGGAGGTTGACGCCTGCCATGGCCTTGTCGATGAACTGCCAATGATTTCGTTCCGTTTCTCTCTTGTTCCGGCGCTGAACCGGAACAAACCGGTTCAGTTGGCCTTGAAGTTGTAAATGGGCTTCAGCACTTCAATGACATCCACACTCTCTGCGACAACGTCCAGAATATCCCCGAGGGACTTATAGGCCATGGGCGCCTCGTCCAGGGTGTTTTCATTCACCGAAGTGGTGTAAATCCCCTGCATTTCCCGGCGGTATTCCTCCAGACTCAGCTCCTTTTTGGCCACGCCCCGGGACATGATTCTCCCGGCGCCGTGGGGTGCGGAGAAGTTCCACTCGGGATTTCCCCGTCCCACGGCGAGGATGCTGCCGTCGCGCATGTTGATGGGAATCAGCACCCGTTCGCCCTTGTGGGCGGCAATGGCTCCCTTGCGCAGAATCCGCTCACTGGTGTCGATATAGTTGTGAATGGTGTGAAAAGCCTCTCCGCCCGTCAGACCGGTGCGCTCCAGCAGAATGGCGGCCATCCGTTCCCGGTTCCTGCGGGCAAAGCGCTGGCAAAGCTCCACGTCGTGGAGATAGTCCTCCAGCGCCTGACCGTACACATAGCAGAGGTCATCGGGAATCGCGTTCTTGTGTGTTTCCCGACCCAGCCGGCTCAGAGCGCTTTGCAGCTCCTGCATCCTGCCCTCAGCCTTGTACTCGGCAATCAGCGCCTCCCGACGCTCGTTGAAGAGCTCCTTGCCCTTGTTCAGGGAAACGGCGCGCCGCTGGTAGTGCTCCGCCACCTGCTTGCCCAGGTTCCGGGAACCGGAGTGAATCACCAGATAATTGGTGCCGTCCGCGGCCTGATCCACCTCAATGAAGTGGTTTCCGCCGCCCAGGGTGCCCAGGCTGCACGCCAGACGCTGAGGGCTTTTCAGGGCGGAGCAGCAGCGCAGCGCGGTCAGGTCAAAGCGCTCCTGCGGGGTGTTCCAGACGTTGAGGCCGGAGGGGATGAAGTGGGCGGCGGCGTCCAGACGCTCCAGGTCCAGCTCCGCCCTGCCCAGATTCACGGTGTACATCCCGCAGCCGATGTCCACCCCCACAATGTTGGGCACGGCTTTGTCTCCAATGGTCATGGTTGTGCCGATGGTGCAGCCCTTTCCGGCGTGAACGTCCGGCATAATGCGGATGCGGCTGCCCTCGGTGAAGGGGTAGTCGCACATGCGCCGAATCTGCTCCACGGCCTCGTCCTCAATGACCTTTGCGTAGCAGAGGGCGGTATTTACCTTTCCTTTGATTTCCATCATCGCGTTCCACCTCGATTCTGTGTGTCTGAACAAAAAGGCCGCCTGCCCGAAAGACAAGCGGCCTGTGAATGGGTTCTCTGTCTGCGGCGACAGTGTTCCTCACGGGGACGAAATAGTCTTCTCAGGGCATGACAAGGGGCCGTGCGCCCCTTTCTCAGAGATGCACAGCGTACACGCGGGATATTTACCATAGAAGGATACGACAGACTGCTGAATCATCTCCATGCTCCTTTCCGGGGCAAGCCCTGTTGCTGGGACCACTATAACACCGGAGGATGGATTTGTAAAGAAACCAGTGGTATCTTTTTTCAGATTGTGCCCGCAGGCGGCGCTTCAAGCAAAACGTCATTCCGGCTGCGCTGCTTTGTGGGATGTTCTGCCTCATTCTCCTCCTGCTGGTTCAGAAGCTGAAGGCGGAGCGCCGGGCCAACGAGCAGCAGCGTCTGCTGGAGGAGGCCGCTGAAATCGCAAAGCTGAAGGAGACCATCACCTCTCTGCTGGACCACATTCCGGGCATGACCTTCACCAAGGACGCCAAAACCGGCGTGTATCTGGCCTGCAATCAGGCCTTTGCGGCGTATGCCCACAAGGAGAGCCCCGCGGGCGTGGTGGGCCTCACCGACGCGGAGATTTTCGACCCGGAGACGGCGGCCCATTTCGTGGAGGACGACCGGATGGCCCTGTCCATGGAGGAGCCCTACATCTTCTTTGAGGATGTGCCGGACGCGGCGGGCAATCAGCGGCAGTTTCAGACCACCAAGCGGAAGTTTGTGGACACCAAGGGGCGGCTGTGCGTGCTGGGCATCTGTCAGGATGTGACGGACATGGTGCGCATCCAGCGCGAGCACGCCAGAATGGTTCTGGAGGAGGTGGGCATCCGGGTCGATGTGAGCATGAGCGGGGAGGAGGCGCTGCGGATGCTGGAGCTTCAGCATCTGAAGCAGGAGCCCTACAATCTGGTTCTGCTGGACTGGAAGATGCCCGTCATGGACGGCGTTGAGACGGCGAAGGAGATTCGTGCGCGCTACAGCAGTGAGACCACCATCGTGATTCTGACCGCCTACAACTGGGATGAGATTCTGGACGAGGCAGTGAAGGCGGGGGTGGACAGCTTCCTGTCAAAGCCGCTGTTCGCCTCCAATGTCATCAGCGAGTTTGGATACATCGCCCGCCGCAGCCAGTCGCACCTGTTCGAGGAGAAGAAGCGCGCGGAGCTGGCTGGCCGTCGGATTCTGCTGGCCGAGGACATCGAGATCAACGCGGAAATCATGCTGGACATCCTGGTTATGGAGGAGATGGAGGCAGATCACGCGGAAAACGGCAGAATTGTGGTGGAAATGTTTGAAAAAAGCGCTGTGGACACCTACGACGCCATTCTGATGGACATTCGCATGCCGGAGATGGACGGTCTGGAGGCCGCCGAGGCTATCCGGACGCTGGACCAGCCGGACGCGAAGCGCATCCCCATCATCGCCCTGACCGCCAACGCCTTTGACGAGGACGTGCAGCGCTCCCTCCAGGCGGGCATGAACGCGCACCTGTCCAAGCCCGTGGAGCCGGACCACCTGTATCAGACCCTCGGGGAGCTGATCTATCAGGCGGAGCAGTCGAAGGGCTGAGCAGGCGGCCCCTTTTGGAGTATGCTGTCAAAGGCGTGCGGGACAGTCTCCCGCGCAAAAGCACCCCCACCGGTGAACCCGGCGGGGGTGTTGTACTGCTGTGGGATTTATCAGAAGTTCCTCAGTTCGTGCCGGTCAGCGCGGTGCCGTTCACGTAGAGCGTGAAGCCGTTGCTGATGACGCTGGAGGCGTCGCCGTTGAACTCGGTGACGTAGCTGTCGCCGGTGAGGGTCCAGGTGCTAGACTCGTCCAGGGTGACATTGACGGTGCCGACCTCGGTGGAGACGGTGTCCCCGGCGGCGTTGGTGATGCTGCCGCTGACCGCGCCGGTCAGGCTGGAGCCCTCGGTCAGATTCAGGGTCAGAGTGGAGCTGCTGCCCACCAGCAGGTCGCCGGTGAGGGTCTGGTTGGAGGCGTTCAGGGTGGCGACGTTGTCCGCGCCGCTCCAGCCGTCGTCGCACACGCTCAGGAGCACGTTGCTCTCGTCCTCATTGGTGATGTTCACGCCGTCCAGGGTGATGATGGCGTTGGTGTTGGTGACGTGGAAGACGTGGCCGCTCTTGCTGGTGAGGCTGCCGCCGTTCATGGTGAAGGAGGAGGTGCCGCTGTCGGCGTCGCCGGACATGGACTGGTAGATCATGATGGTGTCCAGGAAGGTGGCGTTGCTGTTGCGGCTGGTGTTCTCCGCGGTGAGGTCGCAGTCGTTGAGGGTGATGGAGTTCTTGCCCTCAATGCACACGCCCTCGCTCTGGGTGGACACCAGGGTGGCGTTGGAGACGGTGATGTCCGCCGTGGAGTAGATGGACGGGGAGCCCAGGCCGTTGGTGGTGTAGGTGCCGCCGTCCACGGTGACGGTGCCGCCGCCCCGGTCGGTGCGGATGGCCGCGGAGCTCTGTCCGCTGGTGGTGACGGTGAGGTTGGAGGCCTTGGTGACGCCGCCGCCGGTGGTCATAATGCCGCCGGAGCCGTTGCCGGTGGTGGTGATGGTGGAGTCGGAGATGGTCACGGTGGTGCCGTCGCCGTCCGCGCCGTTCTGGCCGCCGTTGCCTCCGTAGCTGAACACGCCGTTGGCACCGTCTGCGTCACTGGTGATATTGGCTCCGGAGATGGTCACATTGGCGCCGTCCTTGGCCAGAACCGCGGCGTTCAGGCCGTAGAAGTTGCAGCTGTCGCCGCCGTCGCTGCTGCCGGTCTTGGAGACCGTGGCATCGGAGACGCTCACGTCCTCCGAGGTGCTGATGAGCAGCGCGCTCTGGTCGGTGGTGGTGCTGGTGTAGGTCTGACCCTCCTGGGCGTCGGCGGAGGTGATTTCCACGGCGCCGGAGTAGTCGATGTCAGCGCTGCTGGCACCGGGACCACCGCCGGGGCCGCCGTTGCCATCGGGGGGTGCGCCGGGGGCGGAGCCGTCGGGCGGCGTTCCGTCAGGGGGAGTACCGTCGGGCGGGGTGCCCTCCGGCTTGCCGGAGACGGCGGCGGCGGAGGCTTCGGTGGTATCCGAAGTGGTTTCGGTGCTTCCGCAGGCGGTAAGGGCGCTGGTCGCCATCAGTGCGGCCAGAAGGATACATAGCTTCTTTTTCATGGGGATGCCCTCCATTTCTCGGTTGATGGGGCTATCCTACCACCGCAACCTTAGAGCATTCTTAGAATCTCTGAGAAAGCGCAAAATTTCCGTGCCGCGCTTTTGATGGAGCCTCAGCGCACCTCTTTCAAGGCCGCAGAGGGTGTTTCCCCCTGACCGGCACTCAGCATCTCATAGAAGCCGCGTTGGCGCTGTTAAGGTTGTTGATGGGACACCCATACATGGCAATCTTCTCCGAATTGTTGACCAAGGAAACAGTTTTGAGGGGAATGAGGGATTATCTATGCCCAAAAACCAAAAAAAGAGCGTCAACGGAAGCAATTAACCTGTTTTAACGCTGCCGCAGCAGACAAAGAGGCACGGGAGAGGAAAACCGCTCCCGTGCCCCGTTTGATTGCCCGCGCTCAACTGCTCTGTCTGACCGCCGCGCCCGCGTCCCTTCTCAGAGACAGGGGAATCGCGCCGCGGCTCTGCTCGTGGATGCGTTTTTTCTGCTCATACATGCGCTCATCCGCCAGCTTCATCAGCTTTTTGAAGCTGGTTTCGTCGCTCGTCTCAGAGAAAGCGTATCCCACGGCAACGCTGATTTTCTCCCGCTCCTGCACCCTCGCAAACTGTCTGATTCTGGCCTGAACCTCCTCCTCGCTGCAATTGCGCAGAATCGCGGCAAATTCGTCCCCGCCGATGCGGTAGCAGCTGCCGTCCTTCTCTGTCTCAAAGCACTCCCGGATGCACGCGCCCGCCGTGCGCAGGAGCAGGTCGCCGGCCAAATGGCCCATCGTGTCGTTGGTGTGCTTGAGGTAGTTCACGTCGAACAGCAGCGCGGCCATCGCGCCGTTGCTCTCGCTGCTTTCCAGCAGATAATGCTCCAGGCTGCACCGGTTGGGCAGCTCGGTGAGGGCGTCCGTCTCGGCGGCGGAGCGCAGGATGGTCTCCAGCTTGTCATGGCGCCGCAGCAGGGCGTTGTACGCGTTGACCACCAGCCGCATCTCCCGGATGCTGCTGGCCTGGTTCATGCTCTGGTCGGACTGAATCTGCCGGGCATAGGTGCGCAGCGGCAGAATCAGCCAGCGGTAGAAGAGGGAGAAGGTGCAGAACATCAGGAGGATGATGCTGAAAATCACCAGCCACAGCCCGGTGCGCAGGGCGGTGATGCGCTGCTCACATTTGGCGGCGGCGCGGTTGTAATCCGTCTGGAGCATGCGGTGGCAGCTTTCGATGTTGTCCGACAGATAGGCCTTCAGCATGGTATAATCCCTGCTGGACATCAGGCCGCGGGCATAGGCGGTGCGCGCCTCCTTTGACATCGCCAGCTCCTCCTCGGAGAGTGTGTCCAGGGGAATGGCGGCCAGCTCCGGAGCCTGAGGCGGCGGATACACCGAGCAGAGCAGGGAAATGACATGAAGCTGAACCTTGAGCATCTGCTCCGACTGCTCCGCGGCGTCGTCAATGTAAGCCTGCACCTCCGGGCGGACGTTCTGCGCGCGGAACCACTGGGCCACCTGAGGCCCGCGGCGGTCCCTGCTCAGCTCCTTGACGAAGCGCATCAAAGGCCCGGTGTTGAACGAGCCGTCCGCGTTGACCGGAATCTGGGCGAAGGCCACCGCCGTCTCGGAGAGCGTGCTGCTGCCCGCCAGGAGGTTGGTGGCGTACTGCTGCTCCTCGCTGCATTGCTGCATCATCCCGGAGAGGCTGCTGTTGGACTGGTTGACCTGAAAGACGAGGACAATGATCAGAAAATGCAGAACCGCGATGACAATAGCCAGCGGAATCAGCAGGGAATTGGCTGGAAATCCGCCGATTACCGGCTTTTTTGTTCCTTTCATGAGAGTGTCAACTCCTTTGTCCTTTTTTACGTCATTTGTATTCTACCACAACGAATGATTCGATTGCAACACTTTTTGACTTCTTCTACATCTGTGGCGTATTGCCGCGCTCCGTGGAAAGGACCTGACCGGGCGAAACCGGGGCCCCGTGGGCGCGCAAAACCGGACGCGCTGGGGGAGAGACAAGCCGGAACAAATCCACTGACGAAGTCCATTGCGGGGTTGAAGCAGGGCGGGCTTTGTGCTATGATGGGTGCAGAAAATGGGGACTTCTTCCATTGCTCCGCGCGCGCGGGAGGGAGTCATTCGTGAGCTGCTGCGCGGAGTAATGTCCAGGGGTGAAATTGATGAAAAAGACCTTCTTTGACCGCATCCCAACGAATCTGCCGGGTGGTTTTTTCGTCTACAGGGTGGCAGGAAATGAGGAATTGTGCTTTGCCGATCAGAACGTGCTGAAAATCTTTGGCTGTGACACCATGGAGGAGCTGCGCACCCTGACAGGAAACAGCTTTCGCGGCATGGTCAGCCCGGAGGACCTGGAGAAGGTGGAGCAGGAGATCCACACCCAGACCATTGAGAACGACAGCCGGCACGACTACGTTTACTACCGCGTCATCACCAAGTACGGCGAGACGAAGTATGTGGAGGACTTCGGCCACCTGGTTTCCGACGACGACGGAGACAGCTTCTTCTATGTGTTCATTGTGGAGGTGGACCGGGAGCGGTATCAGGAGCTCCAGCGCTCGGATTGGGAGAAGCGGGTGGGCTACCGCCACGGGGAGCCCCACAACGCCCTGACCGGCATCCATGCCGAGCACGAGTTTTATGCCAAGTGCGAGCAGTGCCTCTCCGAGGTCAGAATCAACTGGCTGCTGGTGGCCATTGACCTGCAAAACTTCAAACTGTTCAACGAGTGGTACGGGCGCGAGGCGGGTGACCGGGTGCTCTCGGACATCGGGCGCGAGCTGGGCGTGATTGCGGAGCAGCAGGAGGGCGTGGCGGGCTACCTGGGCGCGGACGATTTCGCCCTGCTGGTCCCGGCGGGGTACTTCGACGCCGACGACCTCTACCATCGCATCCACAACATTGTCATCAATCACGGCGCGTCCGTGGGCTTTCTGCCGGTCATCGGTGCCAGCTACTCCCGGGGGGTCGAGTCCGCCTATTCCCTCTACGACCAGGCGTCTCTGGCCCGTCAGGAGGCGAAGAACGACGCGAAGGCCCACATCAAGTTCTTCTCTCAGGCCATGGTCAGCAGGGTGGAGGAGGACCACCGGGTCCTCTCGGAGTTCAAGGAGGCGCTGGCCAACGGGGAGATCACCTTCTACCTCCAGCCCCAGTGCCACTCCGCCAACGGGCAGATTCTGGGTGCCGAGGCCCTGGCCCGCTGGATCAAGCCGGACGGCAGGCTGATTCCGCCCTATTCCTTCATCCCGACCCTGGAGCGCTACGGCTTCATCCCGGATTTGGACAAGGCCATCTGGGAGGAGGTCTGCAAGTGGAGCCGGAAGATTCTGGACGAGGGGAAACCGCTGGTGCCCGTGTCTGTGAACATCAGCCCTGTGGACATCTTCACCATGGACGTGCCGGGCTGCCTGCAAAGGCTGGTCAAACAATACGATTTGCCCAAAGAGGCCATCAAGCTGGAGATTACGGAGTCGGCCTACAGCGAGGGCTCGGAGAAAATCCGTTCCACGGTTCAAAAGTTCCGGGATATGGGCTTTGTGGTGCTGATGGACGACTTCGGCAGCGGGTTTTCCTCTCTGAACATGCTCCGGGAGCTGAACGTGGACATCATCAAGCTGGACGCCTACTTCCTGAGAATGGAGAAGAACAACGAGCGCAAGGGCATGCACATCATCGAATCCGTGGTCAATATGGCCAAGACCATGTCCATGCCGATCATCGTCGAGGGCGTGGAGACGAAGGAACAGCTGGAGTACCTGATGGGGCTGGGCATCCGCTACATTCAGGGCTACTACTTCTACAAGCCTATGAGCACCGAGGCCTTTGAGGCGCTGATTTCGGAGGAGAACAAGGTCGATTCCAGCGGCTTTGTCTTCAAGGCGAATGAGGAGTTCCGCATGCGGGAGTTCCTGAACGACACGGTCTACAGCGATTCCATGCTCAACCACATCATCGGCCCGGCGGCCATTTACTCCCTCCACGGGGACAACATCGACATTGTGCGCTTCAATCAGATGTTCTACCAGGCGGTGAGCGTCCCGGATTTCCACGCCAAACGGCTGGGCATCCAGCGCTACATGCCGGAGGACGAGGTGCCGGAGCTCTTCAAGGCGCTCAAGCGGGCCTATGACGACAGACTGAACGGTTCCAGCAGCATGCTGACCTTCAAGAAGATTGACGGCTCGGCTGCCTGCTTCCACATCCACTTCTACTACCTGAACGAGGACGGGGAGCAGAGGCGCTTCTACGGTTCCGCCCGGGACGTGTCGGAGATTATGAACCTTCACCGGCACATGGAGCTGCTCTCCCGGTTCTCGTCCCGCACGGTGGTGTTTCTGCTGTACAATCAGGGCCAGTACAGCTTTGAGGTCACGGCCCACGGCCTGGAGAAGGAGATGGGCCTGTCCCGGGAGGAGTTCGTGGAGGAGCTCAACAACAAGGAGTTCTGCAAGCGCATGATGACCAAAAACGGCTATTCCCTCTGGAAGGTCGCCCTGGAATGTGCGGAGAAGAAGGAGAGCACGTCCGCGGAGGTCAGCATGATGGGCAGCGGCGGCAAGACCCTGAACATGGTGGTTGACGCGGACTATGTGGACGACGACCTGGGCGATGTCCGGTGTATTCTCTCCATGCGCAAGCGCTGAGAAAGCCCGGCAAACAAGAAAAAAGCACACGGCACCTTGTCACGAGTGCTGTGTGCTTTTTGCCGCTATATGGACCGCTTTGACCGTCTTATTGTGCGAAAAATGTCAAATTGCAGCCTATAACGCTCTTTTTTACGCCATGGTGCCGCCTCTGCCGGTCAGACCCTCAAAGTCCGCGGTGAACTGCGTCAGGGCGGCGTCAATGGCCGGATTCTTCACCAGACCCTCAATCACGTCCGGGGCCACGGTGACGGCCTTGACGCCGTACTTCACCAGCTCCAGCACCTGCTGAGAGTTCTTGAAGCTGGCCGCCAGCAGGCCGCTGTGGGTCAGGCCGCTGCGGACAATGGCGTCGTGGATGTCCTTGGACACCTGCACGCCGTCAAAGCCCATGTTGTCAATGCGGTTGACGTAGGGAGCCACATACTCCGCGCCGCACTTTGCCGCCAGAAAGCCCTGCATGGGGGTGTAAATGGCCGTGCCGATGAAGCGGATGCCCTCGGCGTTCAGCGCCTTCATGGCCTTGAAGCCCTCGGGGACGCAGGGAATCTTCACCAGCGTCGCCTCGCCCAGCTCCTTCACAATGCGGTGGGCTTCGGTGACCATGCCCTCCGCGTCGGGGCTGACCGCCTGCACGAACAGCTCGCCGTCCCCCACAATGGCGCGGATTTCCCGCAAAACCTCGTAAGGTGCCCGGCCGCACTTGGCGAGGATGGAGGGATTGGTGGACACGCCGTCCACAGGGTAAAACTCATAGATTCTGCGGATTTTCGCCACATCCGCGTGGTCAATGCAAAGCTTCATGATGATAAAACCCTTTCTTTTGCAATGATGGTATTATGAAACAGGCATGGGTCGTGTATGAACAAATTGACGGAAAACGGACCAATCATCCAAACGTGTTCCATAGAACCGGACCGCTTCGATTTCCGCCCAATGATGCATTGTGCATTGTGCATTCTCAAAGCGTCTGCTCGGTGCGCTCGATGATGTCATCCTGTGTCGCCTTGCTCAGCACGTTGAAGAAGGCGCTGTAGCCCGCCACGCGGACAATCAGGTCGCGGTGCTTCTCCGGGTGCTGCTGCGCGTCGATGAGGGTAGCCCGGTCCACCACGTTGTACTGGACGTGGTAGCCCTCCAGCCGGTTGAAGAAGGCCCGCACCATCAGCTCCAGCTTTTTGGTGTTCTCCGCCGTGGACAGCAGGGCGGGCGTGACCTTCTGGTTGAGCAGCACGCCGCCGGTGATTTCATGGGTGGGCAGCTTGGAAACGGTTTTGAACACGGCGGTGGGCCCGTTTTTGTCCATGGCGTGGGCGGGGGAGCAGCCCTCGGCCAGGGGCTGACGGGCGCGGCGTCCGTTGGGGGTGGCCATGGTGCCGAATCCCTGTCCCACATTGGCGGAGATGGAGGAGGTGCCCGCATAGCGGATGCCGCCGATGGGTCCGCGGCCATAGCGGGTGTTGGGGTACTTCTTCATCTCGTCGATGTAGGAGGCGTAGGCGTCCACCACCAGCAGGTCAGCGCGGTCGTCGTCGTTGCCGTACTTGGGGGCCTCATTGAGGAGCATTTGACGGATGCGCTCACCCTCGGCACCGGCGAAGTCGCTCTCCAGCGCGTCCATGAGCTGGTCTGGGGTGAGCTTTTTCTCCTCAAACACGAGCGTTTTGATGGCGGCGAGGGAGTCGGCCATGTCCGCGATACCCACCTGAAGGCCGGAGATGAAGTCGTAGACCGCGCCGCCCTCCTTGATGGTCTTGCCGCGGCCCAGACAGTCCTGGGTCAGGGTGGAGCAGAGGATGTCGGGCACCTCCCGCTCGCTGGCCAGGTCGATGGCGTTCTCCACGATGACGCTGGCCCGGGTCAGATCCCGGATGGTCTTGTCCCAGGCGCTCATCAGCTCGTCGAAGCTCTTCATCTCCCGGAAGTTGCCGTAATCCTTGGTGAAGCGCTTGCCGCTGGTCACATCCATGCCGCCGTTCATCGCCATCAGAAGGATGCGGGGGAAGTTGAGGTAGCTCATTCCGGTGCAGCGGTAGCCCCACTTGCCGGGCACGGCGGTCTCCACACAGCCCACGGCGGAGTAGTTGTAGGCGTCCTTCTTTTTGACGCCCTTCTCCATGAAGGAGGGGATAATCACCTCGTCGTTGTTGAAGGCGGGCATACCGGTGCCCAGCTTGAGCACCTCCAGCGCCTCGTCCATGAACGCCTGATTCAGGTTCCGGTGGTAGCGGACGGTCAGATTCGGCTGGGGCAGCCGCGTCTGGCCGATGGAGCGCAGCACCAAAAAGGAGAGTTTGTTCACTGCGTCCTCGCCATCGGGCGTCTGGCCGCCGATGGTCACATTCTGGTACATGGGGCTTCCCGCGCTGGAAAAGGTGTGGGCCTGAGAGCGAACCTTGTTGATGGTCAGGGTCTTAATCCAGAGGTTCGTCAGCAGCTCCACGGCCTCGTCCTCGGTGATGCGGCCCGCGGCCAAATCCGCGTCCAGATAGGGGCCGCAGTACTGGTCAAAGCGTCCGTAGGACAGGGAATGGCCGTTGCTCTCGATTTGCAGCACGAGCTGGATGAACCACACGCTCTGCACCGCCTCCCGGAAGCTCTCGGCGGGGGAGTAGGGCACTTTTTCGCAGATGCGGGCGATTTCCAGCAGCTCGGCGCGGCGTTCGGGGGCGGCGCTCTCCGCCTTTTCCCGGGCAAGGTCAGCGTAGCGCTGAGCGAAATCCCGCACGGCCTGGATGGTGATGAGCACCGCCTTGTAGAACTGGTACTTGTCGATGCTCTCCGGCTGCGTCAGGTCGAGGCCGTGCTTGTAGGCCCTGGCGCGGCGCTCGTAGTCCCGCAGACCCAGCCGCAGCAGGTTGGGGTAGTCCACCACGATGTGGGCGTCTCCGGCGTTGAGCTTGCCCTCCATGCCGAAGAAGCCGGTGTCCATGTAGACCTGCATCTCTTCTGGCATCAGCGCCTCACCCCGGGCGCGCAGGTTGTTGTTCTCCCAGAAGGGGGCAATGGCGCGGAGCTGCTGCTTGGTCTCCTCGGTGATGTAAAACACGTCGCCGTCCCGTTTTTCGAACAAATCCAGCTCGTCCAGCACGAATTTCATGGTGTATTCCGGGAAAATGGGTGCGCCGCGGTTCACGGAGGACTGGTTGCCCACAATCATCGTCTCGTCCTCGATGTAGATGTCCATGTGTGCCAGAATGTTCTGGAGCATCAGGGCGCGCTTCATCACTGGGGGCTGGTTCAGGTTGGCCTGATAGGCCTCCGTCGCCAGCACGGCCCGCTGGGCGTCGATGTAGGGCTTCTGCTCCAGCACGCTCTCCCGGTAGGCGGCCATGCGGGGGGTCAGGGACCCGAAGTGGGCTTTGTTTTCCATGCTCATCGCTCCTTTGGTAATATGTTTCAGATGAAGGGGGCTTTTCTTTTGCTTGTGCGTTCAGTATAGCACAGACCGGAGGAATGTCAAGGGAAATTTTGAAGAAAATCTAATTAAATTTCGTTCGCAAGCTTTTCTTTACAAAAGACTGAATCTGTGCTATGATGGAACCATCCCAACACAGAGAGGAGCGACGTTCCATGAGCCGGAACGGAATTGTGTTCAATATTCAAAAGTTCTCCATTCACGACGGGCCGGGGGTGCGCACTACGGTCTTTCTGAAGGGCTGTCCGCTGCGGTGCCGCTGGTGCGCCAACCCGGAAAGCCAGAATCCTTTCATTCAGATACTCTATGACGCAAAAAAGTGCGTTTCTTGCGGCAACTGTGTGAAAAACTGTCCGGAATCTGCCCTTACTATGGACGAAGCTGGTCACATTCACATCAATCGCCAGCGCTGCACCGCCTGTCTGACCTGTGCCCGGGCCTGCCCCAAACAGGCGCTCACCTGGGCGGGAGAGGAAAAGACGGTGGACGAGGTCTTCCGGGTGTGCATGCAGGACGAGCCCTTCTACGAGGAGAGCGGCGGCGGCGTGACCATCTCCGGCGGCGAGGGCATGGTGCAGCCGGACTTTGTGGAGGCGCTTGTCTTGCGTCTGAAAGAAAAGGGCGTTCACACCGCCATCGAGACCACCGGCGCGGTCAGCACGGAGGTGTTCCGGCGGCTGGCTCCGCAGTTTGACCTGCTGCTCTTCGACGTGAAGCACTGGGACAGCGCGGCGCACAAATCCGGCACCGGCGTGGGCAACGAGCTCATCGTGGAGAACCTTCGCTGGGCGGTGGAACAGAATTTGAATATTTTGCCCAGAATCCCGGTGATTCCCGGCTTCAACGACACGCTGGAGGACGCGGAAGGGCTGGCAAAGCTGATTGCTGAAATCGGTCTGAAACGCTTGCAGCTGCTGCCCTTCCACCAGATGGGCGAGCGGAAGTATGAGTTTTTGGGCAAAGACTACGCCTTCACCGGCGTGAAGCCCCTCCACCGGGAGGAGCTGGAGGCATACCGGGCGGTGTTCGCGGAAAAAGGACTGGACTGCTTCTTTTGAGTTGCAATGGACCGCAAAAGGTGTTAAACTTGCATTTGAAAGAAGAAGGAAAGGAAGTGAGCGCCATGCGCCGCAAGCGGGACAGGAGCACAGAGATTTTGGAGCTGCTCACCCGGGAGGGAAAAATCGAGGTCGCCCAGCTCTCCCAGTTGCTGGGGGTCAGTCAGGTGACGATTCGGAAGGATTTGGACGAGCTGGAGGAGCGGGGGCTGATTCGCCGGGAGCACGGCGTGGCCGTCCTCCGCGACGGCGACGACCTCAGCGCCCGGCTGGCCTACCACTACGCCGAAAAGCAGCGCATCGCCGCCCGCGCGGCGGAGCTGGTGCGGGACGGGGAAACCCTGATGATTGAGAACGGGAGCTGCTGCGCCCTGCTGGCGGACGCCCTGTGCCGCACGCGGAAGGATTTGACCATCCTCACCAACAGCGCCTTTATCGCCTCCTACATCCGGGGCTATCAGACGGCGCAGGTGGTGCTCCTGGGGGGCATCTACCAGCCGGAGGCCCAGGTGATGGTGGGGCCCATGGTGCGCCAGTGTGCGGAAAACTTCTGGGTGGACAAGTTTTTCATCGGCGTGGACGGCTGGAGCGAGCGCATGGGCTTCACCAACCGGGACCAGCTCCGTGCCCAGGCGGTGCGGGATATGGCACACCAGGCGGAGCGGGTCATCGTGCTGACCGAGAGCGAAAAGTTCTCCGCCAGCGGCACAGTTCCGCTGAATCTGAAGGATTCCATCCAAATGGTCATCACCGACGCCTCTCTGGAGGAGTCCGCGTCGGACCGGCTGCACAGCCGCGGGATTCAGGTGCTTCGCGTGGGCGCGGACACAGAGCCGGACGATGGGGCGAGATGAGCGCGCGGCACCTTTCAGGAATCTCCTCTTGCGTCCGTTCCCTCTTTCTGTTATACTGAGAGGGAACGGACGTTCTATTTGATGGAGGTGCGGCCCATGACAGACTTTTTGCAAACCCTGAACGATGCCCAGCGGGAGGCGGTCACCGCCACGGAGGGCGTGGTGCGCGTCCTTGCCGGGGCCGGCTCCGGCAAGACCCGGGCGCTGTCCCATCGCTTCGCGTGGCTGGTGAACGAGGCCGGACTGCTGCCGGAAAACCTGCTCTGCGTCACCTTCACCAACAAGTCGGCCAACGAAATGCGCCAGCGCATCCACCTGCTCACCGGGGACAACGACACGGGCTACATCTGCACCTTCCACTCCTTCTGCGTCAGCGTTTTGCAGGAGGACAGCCACGCGGTGCAGTACCCGAAGCGCTTTCTGGTGCTGGACAACTCGGACATCGACGCCATGCTCCAAATCATCTACGAGGAGCGGGGCCTGACCCTCCGGGACATGACCTTCGGGGACGCCCGGGACATGATAGAGGTGGAAAAGCTCTTCCGGCGCCCGGACTACTACAAGGACATGATTGCCATGCCCCTGGAGACGCTGCACGCGAAGTACCGGGAGGCCGTCAGCACCCGGGACATCGTGTTCTACGGCTACATCTATCAGGAGAAGAAGTGCTTTGGTCTGGACTACAACGACCTGATCAAATTCACGCTCTACATCTTCCAGGAGCACGCGGAAATTCGTCAAAAGTGGCAGCAGCGGCTGGAATACATCATGATTGACGAGTTTCAGGACATCGACAGCCTCCAGTATGAGCTCATGCGGGTGCTGTGCGGCTACCACGGGAACCTGTTCGTGGTGGGGGACCCGGACCAGACCATCTACACCTGGCGCGGCGCGGACGGGCGCTATCTGATGGAGCTGGACCGGCGCTTTTCCGGCGTGAAAACGGTGATGATGATGCAAAACTACCGCTCCACGCCCCAAATCCTCCGGGCGGTCAACTCTCTGATTGAAAAGAACCGCAACCGCATCCCCAAAGAGCTGATTCCCACCCTGCCGGAGGGGGAGCGGCCCCGGTTCTACTTCGGGGAGAACAGCGAGCAGGAGAGCCGCTGGATTGCCGATGAGATTCAGCGGCTGCGCGGGGTGGGGGAGCGCTGCGGCGACATGGCGATTCTCTACCGGGCCCACTACGTCACCCGGACGGTGGAGGAGGCTCTGCGCCGGGCGCAGATTCCCTACACGATTTACAGCGGCGCCTCCTTCTTTGACCGGCGCGAGGTGAAGGACGCCCTGTCCTATCTGCGGATGATAGCCTATCAGGACGACCTGGCCTTTCTGCGGGTGGCCAACGTGCCCCGGCGGAATCTGGGCCAGAAGCGCATGGCCTTTCTGCGGGAGTACGCCGCGGCCCACGCCTGCACGCTCTACACGGCATTGAAGGAGAATCTGGACGCTGAAGCCCTGCGGGGCACCAAAGCCCGGAGCTTTGTGGAGCTGGTGGAGCGCTTTTCCGCGTCGTATCACGGAAAGCCCGTCTCCGAGGTGCTCTCCGCCGTGGTCAACGAGAGCGGACTGGAGAAAATGCTGCGCACAGAGGGCAGCCAGGAGCGGCTGGACAATCTGGCAGAGCTGAAGCAGTCGGTGTACGAGTACGAGGTGAGCTGCGGGGAGGAGTGCACGCTGGAGGACTATCTGGCCCATGTGGCCCTGTTCACCAACGCGGACACCGCGGAACAGGGGGACAAGGTGAAGCTGATGACGGTCCACGCCGCCAAGGGGCTGGAGTTCCCCACGGTGTTCCTGTGCGGCATGGACGAGGGCATCTTCCCCAGCCGGAAGGTGAAAACGCTGCCGGGGATGGAGGAGGAGCGCCGCCTGGCCTTTGTGGCCATGACCCGGGCGGAGCGCCGCCTGATTCTCACTGGCTCCGGGGGCCGGAACCACGACGGCTCGCCCCGGTTCCCCTCCCGGTTTGTGCTGGACATCGACCCGGCGCTGCTGGACTACGTCCTGCCGCCGGAGGAGGGGCTGATTCACACGGCCCGCTCGTACATCGAAAACAGCAGCCGCGCCCTGAAGAGCGGGGAGGAGGGGTCCCTTCTTCCGGCGGGACAGCGGGTGAACCACGCCATGTTCGGAGCGGGCACCATTCTGGAGGCGGATGAGAAGCGGGGCAGCTATCTGGTGAAGTTTGACCGGCTGGACACCCCCAGAAGGCTGAGCGCCCGGGCGAAGCTGGAGACAATCTGAGTATTCCACGGAAAAAAGGAGCCCGGGCAAGCCCTGTCTGTCCGGAGGCGCTGGAACTGGAAGAAAAACAGTTGCGGGCGGCGCTCAGATGTGCTATGATGACAGCATCCCCGAGAGAGAAGGAGAAGCACCATGCTGCTCAGCATTTCCATCATCCTGCTCTCCGGCCTGTTTGCGGGCTGGCTGTGCAAAATCATCCGGTTTCCGGCACTTTTTGGCATGATTCTCGCGGGGATTCTGGTGGGACCCTATGGATTGGGCCTGCTGGACGCGAGCATTCTGGACATCTCCTCCGAGCTCAGGCGCATTGCCCTGATCATCATTTTGATTCGGGCGGGACTGAAGCTGGACCTGTCCGACCTGAAAAAGGTGGGCAGGCCGGCGGTTCTGATGTGCTTTGTGCCCGCCTGTCTGGAGCTGCTGGGTATGCTCCTGATCGCGCCCCGGCTGCTGGGCCTGACGTTGCTGGAGTCGGCCATTCTGGGCGCGGTGGTGGCGGCGGTGTCGCCGGCTGTGGTGGTGCCGCGGATGATTCGGCTCATCGACGAGGGCCGGGGCACCCGGGAGGGCATCCCCCAGATGATTCTGGCGGGCGCGTCGGTGGACGACGTGTTTGTCATCGTGCTCTTCACCACCTTCACGGGCCTGGCCCAGGGCGGCAGCGTGTCCTGGCTGAGCTTTGTGAGCATCCCGTTCTCCATCGCCCTGGGCGTGGCGGCGGGCATGGCGGTGGGAGCGCTGCTGCACTGGTTCTTCTCCCGCAGCGCCCTGACCCGGACCACCCAGGTGATTCTGGTCTTTGCGGTCAGCTTTGTGCTCAACTGGGTGGAAAGCGCCGCGGTTTTCCCCTTCGCGGGCCTGATTGCCATCATGTCTCTGGGCACGGAGGTCAGAAGGAGGAGCGCGGAGATGGCCCGCGGGCTCTCAGACGTCTTCGACCAGCTCTGGGTGAGCGCGGAGCTGTTCCTGTTCGTTCTGGTGGGCGCGTCGGTGGCCATTGACAGCGCCAGAACCGCTGGTCCGGCGGCGGTGGCGCTGATTCTGGGGGTGCTGCTGTTCCGGATGCTGGGCGTTTACCTCTGCGTGCTGGGCACGGGCCTCACGGGGAAGGAAAAGCTGTTCTGCATGCTCGCCTACACGCCCAAGGCGACGGTGCAGGCGGCCATCGGCGGTCTGCCTCTGGCCATGGGACTGCCCTGCGGAAGCATTGTCCTGACGGTGTCGGTCATCGCCATTCTGATTACCGCTCCGGCGGGCGCTTTCGCGATTGATTTGACCTATCGGCGCTTCCTCTCCGCGGAGGCGGTGCCGGAGGTGTGAAAAAAATTTCTACCTGAGCGGTTGGACTTGCCACCATAAGGGAAAAGGTTTAGTATATGGTAAGCATAATACTGAAAGGGTGGCAGTAGAAATGAAAG
>CACZUK010000033.1 GCA_902784305.1 Oscillospiraceae bacterium
CACACAAAAAAAGGGGGCTGTCCGTGCGGACAGCCCCCAAATGCTTGGGAGAATGTGTCTTACTTCAGGTTGAAGAAGGCATCCTTGCCCAGGTACTGAGCGACGTCGCCCAGCTCCTCCTCGATGCGGAGCAGCTGGTTGTACTTGGCAACGCGGTCGGTACGGCTGGGAGCACCGGTCTTGATCTGGCCGGCGTTCAGAGCCACAGCGATGTCGGCAATGGTGGTGTCCTCGGTCTCGCCGGAACGGTGAGAGACGATGGCGGTGTAGCCGGCGCGGTTGGCCATCTGGATGGCGTCCAGGGTCTCGGTCAGGGTGCCGATCTGGTTGACCTTGATCAGGATGGCGTTGCCGACCTTCTTCTCGATACCAGTGCTCAGACGGGAGACGTTGGTCACGAACAGGTCGTCGCCCACCAGCTGCACGCGGTCGCCGATGGCGTCGGTGAGCTTCTTCCAGCCTTCCCAGTCGGTCTCGGCCATGCCGTCCTCGAGGGAGATGATGGGATACTTGTCGGCGAAGTCCTTCCAGTAAGCAACCAGCTCGTCGGCGGTCATGTGCTTGCCGGTCTTGGGGAAGTTGTAGTCCTTCTCGCCTTCCTTCTGCCACTCGGAGGAAGCGGCGTCGATGGCGATCATGAAGTCCTTGCCGGGCTCGAAGCCGGCTTCCTTGATGGCCTCGACGATGGCCTTCAGAGCGTCCTCGTCAGAGCTCAGGTTGGGAGCATAGCCGCCCTCGTCGCCCACGCCGGCGGCGGGAGTGCCTCTCTTCTTCAGGACGGTCTTCAGGGTGTGGAAGACCTGAGCGCACCAACGCAGAGCCTCGCTCCAGGAGGGAGCGCCCACGGGCATGATCATGAACTCCTGAATCTCAACGTTGTTGGTGGCATGGGCGCCGCCGTTGAGGATGTTCATCATGGGCACGGGCAGGGTCTTGGCGTTCACGCCGCCGATGTACTGATACAGGGGCAGGCCCAGGCACTCAGCAGCGGCCTTGGCGCAGGCCAGGGAGGCGCCCAGGATGGCGTTGGCGCCAAAGTTGGTCTTGTTGGGGGTGCCGTCAGCGGCGATCATGGCCTTGTCGATGGCGACCTGGTCCAAGACGTTCATGCCGGTCAGGACCTCGTTGATCTCGTTGTTCACGTGACCAACAGCCTGGAGCACGCCCTTGCCCATGTAGACGCCCTTGTCGCCGTCGCGCAGCTCGCAGGCCTCATAGATGCCGGTGGAAGCGCCGGAGGGAACGGCAGCGCGGCCGACGGTACCATCCTCCAGATAGACCTCGACCTCGACGGTGGGATTGCCGCGGCTGTCAATGATCTGGCGGCCGACTACCTTGTCAATGGTAATGTTGAACTTCATGCTGGAAAACTCCTTTTGCATAGATTTGGCTCCCTGTGCTCACATCCAAGGACCTTTGCAGCACAAAGGCAAAAGCAACGCACAAAAAGAACCAGGAAACTATTGAAATTATACAACACAAAAGGAGGAATGTCAATGTTTTAGAAAAAAACCAATTTAAAAAACTGAGACGGCGCGCAGAAGGGCGCAGCGGCGGGAAAAAAGGCGAAGGGAGGCATAGAAAGTCGGCCTTGACACATAATAAGTTCTCCACTAGAATAGAGGGCACGGATGGACGAAGTTTGCCGGTTTTTATCATTCCACCCCCCTTTTTGGGGCTGAAAGGGGTCTTTTTTATGAAACAGAAGAAAACACCCGTTCGCGCGGCGCTGCTGGCGCTGGTGCTGCTGACGGTGGCGGCGCTGGCGGTGCTGAATCTCACACGTCAGAGCGCCCCTGAGCAGCCCGACGCCTCTGCCGTCCCCGAGCGGCTGAGCGCCATGGCGGAGGAGAGCGCCCGGGCAGTCTCCGAGCCGGAGCGGGACCCTGCCGACACCGCTGATCCGGAGGGTGCCGACGCCTCCGCAAGCACCGGTCAGGCCGCGGGCAGCGCCGGAGCATCCATCTCCGACCTGGCGCCGGAGGGGGACCCCTATCCCGGCCTCTACACCCGGTACGAGGAGAAGACGGACGACAACACCCAGAAGATCGTCTACCTGACCTTCGACGACGGGCCCTCGGAGAACACGGACAGAATCCTTGAGATTTTGAAGCAGTACGATGTGAAGGCCGCTTTCTTCGTCTCCGGCCAGTACGGCACCACGGAGGAGCGCGCCCGGCGCATGCGCGACATTCTGGACCAGGGCCACACTCTGGGCCTGCACACCTACTCCCACAGCTATGAAAAAATCTACGCCTCCATGGACGCCTACCTGGCGGACCTGAACAAAATCAACGAGGAGGTCGTCGCCGCCACCGGCTATCATGCCAGCCTCATCCGCTTCCCCGGCGGCAGCAGGAATCAGCACAACGAGCACATCTGCGAGGAGCTCACCGCCGAGGTGACGCGCCGGGGCTACACCTACCACGACTGGGCCGTGAGCTGCGGCGACGCCGAGGGTAAAAACCTCTCCGCCGCCCAGGAGATGCGGGAGACCGCCGACGCCTGTGAGAAGCGGGCCAAGTCCGTGGTGCTCTTCCACGACACGCCCTCC
Source organism: Oscillospiraceae bacterium (assembly GCA_902784305.1). Classification (GTDB taxonomy): domain Bacteria; phylum Bacillota; class Clostridia; order Oscillospirales; family Oscillospiraceae; genus Onthomonas. Next base: position 2,555 of record CACZUK010000033.1, read on the forward strand.
CAGAACGCCACTGTGGAGGCACTGGGCGGTCTCATCGAGGAGCTGCGGAATCAGGGCTACGAGTTCCGCGCCCTGGACAACAGCATCCGTCCTTTCCAGTTTGTAAAACAGGAATGAGATTCAACAAATCGTAATAGAGCTGTGAGCGGAACGCAGGACTGACCGCGGGCGCAAAGGGCCGCATCTCAATCCGAATAGTAAAAAATTGGATGATTATAACAATATGCAATCAGAATTTTGCAAAAACAGAGGGCTGTCCCCGACGGACAGCCCTCTGACAGCGTTCAGAGAGGGAATGGGAATCAGGCGCGGCGGCAGGTGTAGGCCACCCAGCCCTCCCGCTCCCGGGTCTCCACGATGGCGAAGCCGTTGCGCTCCAGGGCCTCCTTCACGTCCTGCGCCCGGTGCTCGATGATGCCGGAGGTGAGGAAGATGCCGTCCTCGGCCAGGTAGTCCCCCACGAGGTCCGTCAGGGGGATGATGACATCCGCGATGATGTTGGCCAGCACCAGGTCGTACTTCCCCTTCAGCTGCTCCCGGAGCGCCGCGTCGTGAATCACGTCGCCGGTGAAGCACTGAAACTCCGGACCGATGCCGTTGAAGGACGCGTTCTCCGCCGCCACCCGGGCCGCCTTCGGGTCGATGTCGCAGCCCTTGGCGCTGCGCGCCCCCAGCCGCAGGGCCGCGATGGCCAGGATGCCGCTGCCCGTGCCCAGGTCCAGAATGTTATCATCAGTTTCCACAAGTTTTTCCACACCCTCCAGGCACAGCCGGGTGGTGCCGTGGCTGCCGGTGCCGAAAATCAGGCCGGGATTCAGGTAGAGGGGCGTTCTGCCCTCCGGCACGGCCTCGCCGCGCATCCACTCCGGCACCACATACAGCCGCTCCCCCACGGGGAAGGGTGTGTAATATTTCTTCCAGTTTTCTGACCAGTCCTCCTCCTGCATGGAGACGGTGCTCACCTTCAGGCTTCCGGCCTCTGTGCCCACACGGGCGCGGAAGGCCTCCAGCCCCGCCGTGACCTCCTCCAGGCGGCAGCGGCCGTCCTCATCGTCGGTGACGTAGAACTTCACCCGGGACACGCCCCTGCGCTGAGCCAGCAGGGCCTCGTCCACGTCGTCCCAGGCGCTCTTCTGCTCCTGCGCGAAGGCGGCCAGATCCGCCTCGTCCTCCAGCACCAGGCCCACCACGCCGCAGCCGGTGAGATACGCCGCCAGACTGTCCAGACAGCCCGACACCGTGTCGATGCTTACCTCAAGCCACAGTTGCTCCATGTTGACACGCTCCTCCTGTATCCGCGCCGCGGCGCGCTTGTGTTCCGCCCCATTATACCCCATCCCGGGCCGTTCCGCAAGAGAGGCCATTGCCTGGGAAATCCCGCCTGCCAGACTTTTTCCGCATAGCCGCGGCGCTCCGGGGCAAACTGAGGGCATCAACATCCAGGAGGAACCAGCCATGGAATTTCGTAACGAGACGACCCTGCTCCAGGAGGTCTACAAGGGCGCCAAAATGGGCAGCGATGCCCTGAACCAGATTCTGCCCAAGGTGGAGAATCCCGGCCTGCGCAGCGACTTGCAGGTGCAGCTTCAGCAGTATGAGAACACCTCCGCCGAGGCCGTGCGCCAGCTCAAGGCCCTGAACAAGTGCCCCCACCCCCTGCCCGGCGTGGAAAAGGCCATGCTCTGGGGCGCGGTGCAGGGTCAGACCCTGCTGAACAAGGAGACCAGCCACCTGGCCGAGATGGTGATTCAGGGCAGCAACATGGGCATCGTGAACCTGACCAAGGTGCTCAACAGCTACGCCCCCGTTGGGGCCATGGAAACCGGCGCCGTGGCGGAGCGGCGCAAGCAGGCCCGCACCCTGGCCCAGCAGGCCATCACCAATGAACAGGACAGCATCGCCCGGCTGAAGGGCTATCTTCAGTAAAGACACCACCGAATACTGGTACAAGGGCGAACTGCGCGGCTTTTTCGCCGGATTGCGGCTGCGCTTCAAGGCTCAGGGCAGCGCGCCCAGCAGCGTCCGCATCCCCACCCAGGTCAGCGCCAGGCCGCCCAGGGCACTGAGCCAGGGCAGCACCCGCGTCAGAATCCTCTGGGGCAGCAGCGCGCCCAGCGTGCCCATCAGCAGCACGCCGCCGCCCACAGCCCCCACCGTGCCCCACAGCGGCACCGGCAGATAGGGGACGGACAGCCCCGCCAGCAGCGCGTCCGCGGCTGTGCCGCCCAGGAGGGCGCGCCGGGAGGGTGTCTCCTGCTCCTCCGGCGCCCGCACGGCCTCCAGCAGCAGCCGTCCCCCGATGTAGCACAGGGCGGCGAAGACCAGCACGCCCCGGAAGGCCCCGGGCCTTGTGACCAGACCCAGGCCCACGCCCCCCAGCGCCGCCCCCGCGGACAGCGCGCCCAGCGCCAGCCCCCGGAGCAGCGCACGCCGCCCAGAGCCCTCCGGCCCGGCGGAGAGGGCGCGCACCCCCAGACTCAGGGCCATCACAATCGTCAAGCTCACACCATCACCTCGGGAGAGTCTATGCGGCTTGTCCCGGGGTGATGCCTGTTTTACGGCCCGCGCCTCAGTTCTCCTCCTGCTCCCACTCCCGCAGCTCGCCCCAGGCCTCGCTGACGGTGTCCGCGGAGAACAAAAAATCCCCAAACTGGTCAAAAACCTCCACATGACCCCTGACATGACGCATCTCCACTGACATTTTGGAACCCTCCTTTGATTGAGTGCAAGCAAGTGGCTCGTTTGCCTGGCTTTGCTTTGCTGTCCCTATTATACCAAAAAGGGGGTCCAAAAATACGGACTTTGACCGGTGGGGGAGAGGGCAGTCCTAAAAAACGGACTTAGTTGGACAGGGGAGGAAGAACCCGCCGCCCGGCAGCGTCCCACAGCGCCCGCGGCCAGTGGAAAGCCGCCCGGCCCGGTCCCGGTTTTGTGGAAAAAAGCCTTGCTTTTCCCCCGGAAGTGTGCTAGACTCTTCCATGTATCTGGAAATGACTGCCCACTGCGCTGGGCGTGAGGAAAAGGAGTTATCATATGTCTACTGCCAGCCTGATTCTGTCCATCATCGTCGTCGTCGCCGCGGTGTTCCTCATCTGCACCGTGCTGCTCCAGTCCGGCAAGAACTCCGGCGTGGCCAGCTCCATCGGCGGCGGCTCCGACACCTTCCTGTCCAAGAACAAGAACAGCACCTGGGACGCCAAACTGGCCAACATCACCAAGTGGGTGGCCTTCGCCTTCATGTTCCTGGTTCTGCTGCTGTCTCTGGTGAAGTGAGAGGGGCGTCCACGGCCCGTTTCGGTGAACAAAAGCGCCCTGACCGAGCCGGTCAAGGCGCTTTTTCATGGAGTTCAGAGCGGTTTCAGAGGACTGCCGCCAGCACCAGCAGCGCTCCGGCGATGAGCACCACCGAGGCCACGGCGTCCGCCCAGAGCAGGAAGTGCCGCAGCGCGTCCTCCGTGGAGGGCTGCTCCACCCGCTCCGGCGTGACCTCCGGCAGCACCGGCAGAGCCGGTACAGCGGCCCCGTCCAGCAGCAGAGCTTTGCGCTCCTGATATGCGCGCAGGTCCACCACCTTCTCACTGGGGCGGGGACGGGAAATGGTGTGCAAGTAGATGGTTTCCATAGAGCTGACCTCCCAAACATTTGTTTTATCGAACTGGTGTTTTTATTATGGACGATGTTGCGGGAAAAGTCAAGAGAAAATTTTGCGTTTTGAGTCCCGAAAACGGGACTGCTTGGGCGGTGGGAGCCGCGGAAAGGGGAAACGATGAAGACAACGAGGCTTTATCCGGCGCTGGCGGTGCTGCTGGGGGCGGCGTGCTGCGCGCTGCGCCGCGGACAGGTGTTGCTGGACTTTGACGAGCTGAGTCTGCCGGTCCCCGGCATGGCGACCCATGCGCTTCTGGGACTGACGGGGGCGGCGCTGGTGCTCTTCGCGCTGGTGATGCTGCCTCTGAAGGGCGGGAACGACTGGAGCGCGCTGGGGGAGAAGCCCCTCCTGCCCATGCGGGGCGGGGCGCTGCTCTACCTGCTGGCTATGGCGGCGCTGATTGCGGGCCGCCGCAGCGAAGGAGAGGGCTCCGTGGTGTTTCAAGCCCTGACGCTGGTGGTGCCGATGCTGATGATGGTCACCGCGCTCCCGGCGGCGGCGGGCATCTGGCTGGGAGCCGGCGGCGGCGGGGACCGGGGAAAGTACCTGGTGCTGCCCCTGGGCTTCGGCAGCTTCTGGATGCTGGACACCTGCCGCGCCAACGCCTCAGACCCGGTGGAGCTGCACTACCTGTGGCTGCTGCTGGCGGTGGTGTGCTCGGCCCTGGCCTGGTACGAGCTGACCGCCCTGGCCCTGGAGCGGGGACACGCCCGCCGCACCTTCTGGCTGGCCCTGATGGAGGTCGTGCTGAGCCTGGCGGCTCTGGGCGGCGGCGGAGTGAGCCTGGCCGATGCTCTGCTGCTGCTGGCGCAGCTGGTGTGCTTCCTGACGGTGAGCGTGCGGATGTCCGGTTGTATGGAACTGCATAAAAATACATAAACCAGCAAAGGAACCCGGTTTTCCACAATTATCTCTGAAAAAGACCGCAAAGAGCGACAAAAAAGCCCTCTCCATTCCTGGGGAGGGCAAAAACACGCCAAAAACGCGCGTTGCGGCGCTCATCACAGCAAAAAGGACCCCACATCCGAAGATGTGAGGTCCATTTTTATGGGATTGTGGGAATCAGCGCACGATGAGGGACTCGCCGTCCATCTCAGCGGGCTTCTCCAGGCCCATGATGTCCAGCATGGTGGGCGCGATGTCCGCCAGACGTCCGGGCTTCAGAGTGCCCTCGACGCCCACGATGCAGAAGGGCACGGGGTTGGTGGTGTGAGCGGTGTAGGGCTTCACGCCGTCGTCCTGGAGCATGCGCTCGGCGTTGCCGTGGTCGGCGGTGAGCAGGCTGACGCCGCCCATCTTGGAGGTGGCCTCCACAACGCGGGCCACGCACTTGTCCACGGTCTCCACGGCCAGGCGGGTGGCCTCGTAGATGCCGGTGTGGCCGACCATGTCGCAGTTGGCGAAGTTCAGGATGACCACGTCGTACTTGCCGGAGAGGATGCGCTCCACACAGGCGTCGGTGACCTCATAGGCGCTCATCTCGGGCTTGAGGTCGTAGGTGGCGACCTTCGGGGAGGCGACCAGGCAGCGGTCCTCGCCGGGGAAGACGGTCTCCACGCCGCCGTTGAAGAAGATGGTCACATGAGCATACTTCTCGGTCTCGGCGATGCGCAGCTGGGTCATGCCCAAGTTGGAGATGTACTCGCCAAAGATGTTGGTCAGAGTCTCCTTGGGCCAGGCCACGGTGACGTTGGGGATGGACTTGTCATACAGGGTGGTGCAGACATAGTTGACGTGGAAGAAGCCCTTGCGGCGCTCGAAGCCGTTGAAGTCGGGGTCCACGAAGGTGCGGGTGATCTCACGGGCGCGGTCGGGGCGGAAGTTCATGAAGATGATGGAATCGCCCTCGCCAATCTCGGCGTTCTCGGCGGTGACCACGGGCACCACGAACTCGTCGGTGATGCCGGCGTCGTAGCTGGCCTGCATGGCACCCACGGGGTCGTCAATGAAGCGCTGCTCGCTCTCGCCGTAGACCATGGCCTTGTAGGCGCGCTCCACGCGGTCCCAGTTGTTGTCGCGGTCCATGGCGTAGTAGCGGCCGGAGATGGTGGCGATTTTGGCACCGTACTCGTCGCAGGTGGCCTTCATGTCGGCCACGAAGCCCTTGCCGGAGGTGGGGGGCACGTCACGGCCGTCCATGAAGCAGTGGACGAAAATCTTCTCGCAGCCCAGGTCATGGGCCATCTTGACGGCAGCCTGGATGTGCTTGATGTGGGAGTGCACGCCGCCGCTGGACATCAGGCCGTAGATGTGCACGGCCTTGCCGGCCTCCTTGGCCGCCAGCATGGCGTCCTTGTAGGCCTTGTTCTCGAAGAAGGTGCCCTGCTCGATGGCGCGGGTGATCTTGGGCAGGTCCTGGAAGACCACGCGGCCGGCACCGATGTTGGTGTGACCCACCTCGGAGTTGCCCATCTGGCCCTCAGGCAGACCCACGTCCAGGCCGGAGGCCAGCAGATAGGAGTTGGGGTTCTCAGCGAAGATGCGGTCCAGGTTGGGCTTGGGGGCGTTGGCAATGGCGTTGCCGTTGACATCGCTGGTCAGGCCGTAGCCGTCCATGATAATCAGAGTAGTCGGGGTTTTCATTCAAAAATCCTCTTTTCAGTGAATATTTTGAGAGGTTCCGGGGCTCTGCGGGCCCGACAGCAAAACCTCAAACAGCCCGGCGGCAGGGTGCCGCCGGGCAGGGCTGGACAGAATTACTCCTGGTTGGCCGCGTTGATGATGGTGGTGAACTTGGAGGGAACCAGGGAGGCGCCGCCAATCAGGCCGCCGTCCACGTCGGGCTGAGCCAACAGCTCCTCGGCGTTGGCGTCGTTCATGGAGCCGCCGTACAGGATGGTGACGGAGCGGGCCACGCGGGCGCCGTACAGCTTGCGGATGACGGTGCGGATGGTCTCATTGACCTCGTTGGCCTGCTCAGCGGTGGCGGTGCGGCCGGTGCCGATGGCCCACAGGGGCTCATAGGCGATGACCACATGGCGCATCTTCTCGGCGGGCACGCCGTGCAGAGCGGTCTTGACCTGCAGGGTGACCAGCTCGGAGGTCACGCCCAGCTCGCGCTGCTCCAGGCTCTCGCCCACGCACACCACGGGATACAGACCGGCCTCAACGGCGGCCAGGGTCTTCTTGTTGACGATCAGGTCGTCGTCGTTCCAGTACTCACGGCGCTCGGAGTGGCCGATGATGACGTACTTCACGCCCAGGTCCTTCAGCATGGCGGCGGAGACCTCACCGGTGTAGGCGCCCTTCTCGTGCTCGGAGACGTTCTCGGCACCGATCATCACGCGGGTGTCCTTGAAGGCCTTCTGAGCGGCGGGAATGTTCACATAGGGCACGCACAGCAGCACGTCGCACCACTTGGCCTTGGGCAGCATGGTCTTCAGCTCGTCGGCGAAGGCCTTGGTCTCGGAGGCGGTCTTGTTCATCTTCCAGTTGCCGGCGATGATGGTCTTACGATACCTTCTGTTCATACTATTACCTCTTTCTCAGTGCTCTTCGGCACAGTTTTTTTATCGTTCCCCCCGAGAGAGAAAGCATCAGGAGGGAGGCCCCGGGGCGGAAAAATCTGATTCCAGGCTGTAATATTTTTGACCAGCACTACGGACAGGACAGAGATTTCACCGCTCTGAGGGAATCAACTTTACAACTGCACGCCCGGGAGGGAGCTCCTCCCGGAGCGTGGAAGATTGGTTGTCAGGCAGAATCAGACAGCTTACTTGTCCTGGAGCGCGGCTACGCCGGGAAGGTCCTTGCCCTCCATGAACTCCAGGGAGGCGCCGCCGCCGGTGGAGATGTGGGTCATCTTGTCGGCATAGCCCAGCTGCTGCACGGCCGCCGCGCTGTCGCCGCCGCCGATGATGGTGATGGCGTCGGTCTTGCTCAGGGCCTCGGCCACAGCCTTGGTGCCCACGGCGAACTTCTCGAACTCAAACACGCCCATGGGGCCGTTCCAGATGACGGTGCCGGCGTCGGCCACGGCGTCGCAGTAGGCCTTGGTGGTCTCGGGGCCGATGTCCACGCCCATCCAGCCGTCGGGAATGGCGCCGGTGGGAACGACCTGGGAGTTGGCGTCGGGAGCGAACTTGTCAGCGGCCACGGTGTCGGTGGGCAGCAGGAACTTGACGCCCTTCTCCTCGGCCTTCTTGATCATGTCCAGAGCATACTGCATCCAGTCAGCCTCCAGCAGGGAAGCGCCGACCTTGCCGCCCTGAGCGGCCGCGAAGGTGTAGGCCATGCCGCCGCCGATGATGACGGTGTCAGCGATCTCCAGCAGGTTGCTGATGACGCCGATCTTGGAGGAGACCTTGGAGCCGCCCAGGATGGCGACCAGAGGACGCTTGGGATCAGCCAGGGCACCGCCGATGATGTCGAGCTCCTTCTGAATCAGGAAGCCGGACACGCCGGGCAGGTAAGCGGTCACGCCGGCGGTGGAGGCGTGGGCGCGGTGCACGGTGCCGAAGGCGTCGGAGACGTACACGCCGTCGGGGCCGGCCAGAGAGGCCAGAGCCTTGGCGAAATCGGGGTTGTTCTTGGTCTCGCCCTTGTCATAGCGCAGGTTCTCCAGCAGGAGGATCTGGCCGGGCTGCAGAGCGGCGGCCTTGGCCTGGGCGTCCTCACCCACGATGTCGGCGGCCAGGATGACCTCCTTGCCCAGCAGCTCGCTCAGGCGGGCGGCCACGGGCTTCATGCTCAGCTCGGGCTTCCACTCGCCCTTGGGCTTGCCCATGTGGGAGCAGGCGATGACGGCGGCGTTCTGGTCCAGAAGGTACTGGATGGTGGGCAGGGCGGCGCGGATGCGCTTGTCGTCGGTGATGACGCCAGAGCCGTCCTTGGCCATGGGGACGTTGAAGTCGCAGCGCAGCAGAACCTTCTTGCCGGCGACGTCGATGTCAGTGACTGTCTTCTTGTTGTACTTCATTGAGATAGCTCCTTTCCAGTGTTTCCTTTTACAGACTGAAAAATTATAAATAGCCCTGAGGCATATTCATACAAGCAAGCACTCCGCTCAGGGGGTGGGGTTCCCGCCCATGGCTCCCACGCCGGTGAGCCCGGGGAAGCCGTTCTGACGCAGCGCCTCGTAGACAAGCACTGCCACGGAGTTGGACAGATTCAGACAGCGCACGTCGCTGAGCATGGGGATGCGCACACAGCGCTCCCGAAAGCGCTCCAGCAGCGTGGAAGGGAGGCCGGCCGTCTCTTTGCCGAAGAACAGCCAGCAATCGCGCTCGTAGTGTACCTCTGCATAGCTGCGGGGGGCCTTGGTGGTGGCCAGCCACAGCCGCTCCAGCGCCTCCGGGTGGAGGGCGAAGAAGGACTCCAAATCGTCGTACTCGGTGACGCTGACCCGGTCCCAATAGTCCAGACCGGCCCGGCGCACCCACTTCTCCGAGAGCTCAAAGCCCAGCGGCCGGATGAGGTGCAGACTGCTGCCGGTGACAGCGCAGGTGCGGGCGATGTTGCCGGTGTTCTGGGGAATCTCCGGCTCCACCAGAACGACGTGCAGCAATTTCTCACTCCCTTTTGTAACCTTTTGTAAAGAGCACTTATCCTGTCTGGTCATATTCTAGTCCATTTTTTATAGAAAATCAACAACTAAATCAGATTTTTTTGGGTGAGAGCGTGCTTTTTTTTCCACACGCCGGAAAGGAGAAAGAGGTATGGTGCAAGTTGTACAAAAAATCTTTTCAAAAATTGTAATACTTACTAATTGACAAGTATTTCGGGCAAAATAGGCCAGCGCCCACTTTGGCCTCACTCCTTGCCGCGGGACTGCTCGCCCAGCTCGGAGAGGTATTTGTACACCGTGTAGCGGCTCACGCCCAGGCGCTGGGCCACCTGGGGCACGGCCTTCTGGAAGGAGAAGGCGTTGCGCTGGCGCAGCAGGGCGATCACCTTAAGGCGGTCGGCCTTGCTCAGCACGCTCACGGGCTTGCCCACCGCAGCCAGGCACTCCTCCAGGATGTCGCTCAGACTGGAGGCGTCCGCGTTGGACCACAGGGCGGACTTCAGGTCCGCGTCGGCGCTCATCAGGTCCACCAGAATCTTGTTGGCGTAGACCAGTGAGGAGTAGTCGAAGTTGATGCCCAGCGCCAGGTTGTAGTCCTCCCCGATCATGTGGAAGGTGGAGGACTTGAGCTGCTGGCCCGAGGGCGTGGAGGCGTAGAGGTTCACCAGGTCGGTGGTCAGCGCCTCCTCGTCCAGCTCAGACTCATTGCCCAGGATGTCCACGGTGGAGCCCACGCTCCGGCCGGAGACGTGGCCGTTGTAAATGGAGAGTATGGGATGAGAGGGGATGGACATGTCGTGGACCAGAGTCTCACAGTTGCTTCCAAAGGTCTCCGCGATTCCGCGGGCGGTGCGGTCCAGGAATTCAAAGGCCTGCTCCCTGTTCATAAAAAAGCCCCCTTTTTTTGTCGTCCTGAACCGTATTCTAATATAGACCGGGGCGTTTGTCAAGAAAACTGTATAAAAATCCAGGAAAACGCAAAAATAATCTGAGAACGGAAAAACCGGAAAAATACCGGGCTTCAGAAAGAGACAAGACTGGCTGCCCAACGCAGGAGGAACGCAGATGAACCAGGAATCCAGCCGTCAGCTCACCGCGCCCCGCCACCCCCGGCGCCGGAATGGGCGCACGCCCGTCAGCCCCGGCGCGCTCTCGGAGCAGTTCCGGGACTGCGCGGATTTCGTCACCCGGGAGCTGGTGTCCCGGTCCGGGGTGCGCTTCACACTGTGCTGGCTGGAGAGTACCGTGAAGAGCGAGCGCCTGAACGACTACCTCATTCGGCCCCTGGTGCTGTGGGAGGGGACGCGGACCGGGCCGGAGGAGGTGCTGCGCCGCGCCCTGTGGAACCTCAGCGCCCAGCGGCGGGAGAGCGTGGAGGAGATTGCCCTGGACCTGACCGGAGGCATGGCGGCGGTGCTCTGGGAGGAGGGCGCGCTGACCTGCTCCGTGGAGACGGAGGCCAAGCGGGGGGTCTCCTCTGTGGAAAACGAGGTGGCCGAGAAGGGGGCCAAGGACGCCTTCGTGGAAAGCCTCCAGACCAACACCGGACTGGTGCGCAGGCGGCTGCGGACCCCCTGGCTGCGGCTGCGGCGGCACCTGATTGGCCGGGAGAGCGGCACGGCGGTGGATTTGGTGTGGGTGGAGGGCCTGACCGCGCCGGAGCTGGTGGAGCGGATTCACCAACGGCTGGAGGAGGTGGACATCGACGCCCTGCTCTCCACCGGGGACCTGGAGGGCTGTCTGTCCCAGGGGCGGCGGGAGAGCTTTCCGCAGATGCTCTTCACCGAGCGGCCGGACCGCTTCTGCCGGGGTTTGCTGGACGGCCGGGTGGGTCTGCTGCTGGAGGGGATTCCCCTGGGGGGCCTGCTGCCCGGCGATTTGGTCCAATTTCTGGAGGCGCCCCAGGACCGGGAGTACCACCCGCTGATGGCCGGGGCGCTGATGGTGCTGCGCTGCGCGTGTCTGCTCTTCACGCTGGTGCTGCCGGGCTTCTATATCGCCGTGGCCAGCTTTCACTTTGAAATGCTGCCCACCAAGCTGGCCCTGAGCATCATCGCCAGCAAGCAGGACGTGCCCTTCTCTACCTTATTTGAAGTGCTCACCCTGCTGCTGGCCTTTGAGATTCTTCAGGAGGCCGGGCTGCGGCTGCCCAAGACCATGGGACAGACCGTCTCCATCCTGGGGGGACTGGTGGTGGGTCAGGCGGCAGTGGAGGCGAAAATCGTCTCCCCGGCGGTGGTCATTGTGGTGGCGGCGGCGGGCATCGCCGGGTTCACCATGCCCAATCAGGATTTGGCCAACGCCCTGCGGCTGTGGCGCTTCGCGCTGGCGGTGCTCTCCGGCGCGGCGGGCTTTTTCGGCCTCACGGCGGGTTTGACGGCGCTTGTGTGTCAGCTCTCCGGGTTGGAGCGCTTCGGGGTGCCCTATCTCAGCCCCTTTGTCAGTGTGTCCGGCCTGCCCACGGAACCTCACGCCATTCTCAAGCAGCCCATTCCGGCGTTGAAGCTGCGCAGACTGGCTCTGCGGCCGGAAAACAGGCGGCGGCAGCGGTGAAAAGGAGAGGAGCTGGCATTTTAAGGGATGCAGCGGCTTTGTGAGCGAAGGACAGGAGGCGAGGGAATGAAAAAGGGACTGCTTGCCGCGTTTGCCGCGGTTCTGCTCCTGTCCCTGACAGGCTGCCAGCGGAACCTGCTGCCTCGGTCCCGGGACATCACCACGGTGGAGCTGATGCAGGTGCTGGCCCTGGACGAGGGGGAGGGCGACCGGCTCCGGGTGACGGCGGCCAGCGCTGTGCGCTCCGGCGGTCAGAGCGGAGAGGCCAAGCAGCCGGTGGTGCTCAGCCGGGAGGCCCCCACGGTGCTGGCCGCCTGCATGGGGATGCAGAGCAGTGCCAGCGGCTACGCCTCCTTCTCCCATGTGGAGCAGGTGGTGCTCAGCGCCCAGGCGGCACAGCGCTCCACCGCTGGACTGCTGGACTACCTGGAGCGGGACCCGGAGATGCGGCTGGACACCCAGGTCTGGCTGACGGAGGGGCAGGCGTCCGAGGTGCTCACCAGCGTCCGGGAGGGGGAGCGCTCGGCGGCGGAGCTGCTGGAGGCCCTGGGACGGGAGCTGGAGCTGGAGTCCCGGGCCTGGCCGGTGAGCGTGCGGGAGCTGCTCATCGACCTGGAGGAGAACGGTTGTGCCCTGCTGCCGGTGCTGGAGCTGTGCGAGGAGGAGGGGGAGAAGTGTCTGCGCTGCGTGGGCATGGGCTGGTTTCAGGACGACGACTACCGGGATACCCTGACGCCGGAGCAGTCCCGGGCGGCGGCTCTGCTGGAGGACAAGCTCTCCAGCGGCGCGCTGGAGGTGTCGCTGGGGGAAAACGCACGGGCGGGTCTGCGCCTCACCCGGAGCCGGTGCAAATGGACGCCGCTCTGGGAGGGGGAGCGGCTGAAAGGGCTTTTTATAGAGGTAGAGGTCCGAGCAGACCTGGCGGAGCTCCAGGGCGCCGGGCAGCGGGATTCGGCCTCTGAGCAGGAGCTTTTGCGTCGGGGTCTGGAGGAGAAGCTGCAAGGGGAGCTGACCGAGCTGCTTCGGTGCGCCCGTCAGGAGGGCGGCGACTTTCTGCACCTACGGCGAAGGCTGCGTGTGCTGTGTCCGGGGCGCAGCCGGGCCATCGACCGGAACTGGGCGGACTGGTATCCGGCGCTGGCGCTGGAGGTGCGGGTCCGGGGCACGGTGGAGCGGAGCTATGATTTGAACGGAGGGGCCGGGGCATGACGGTGCTGTATCTGCTGCTTTGGATGCTCATCGCCGTCCGGGAGCTGCCGCCGCTGTGGCGCGGGGGAGAGCGCCTTGCTGTCGCGGTCTGGCTGACGGCGGCGCTGGGCGGTTTGGCGCTCTGGGGCGTGTACCAGGGCAGCGCCTGGCGGCTCTCGGAGTGGCTGCTGGGCTGGAATGTGGGGTGAAGGCGTGAAAAAAGGGGATATTACCGTCAAGCAGTACCTGATTCTGCTCTCAGTGGGCCTGATGCCCGCGCTGGTCAAGCTGGTGCCGGGCCGTCAGGCGGTCTACGCCGGGCGCGGGGCGTGGCTGGGGCCTTTGGCCGCGCTGGGTCCGGTGCTGGTGATTCTCTGGCTCATGTCCACGCTGGGCAGTGCCCTGCCGGAGGGCGGCGGGCTGGGGGAGTTCTACTGCCTCTGCCTGGGGGAGCGGCTGGGACGCCTGGTCTGCGGCATCAGCGCTGTGTGGCTCACGGCGGTGAGCTGCTTTGCCCTGCGCTTCTGCGCGGAGCGGTTCGTGTCCACCCTCTACCCGGACACGGATTTGGGGCTGTTCTTTCTGGTGCTGCTGGCCATGGTCTGGTGGCTCAGCAGGCGGGAGCTGGCGGTGACCGCCCGGGCCGGGCAGGTGTTCTTTTATGGTATTGTGGCCATGCTGGCGCTGATTCTGGGCCTGGTGCTGGGAAAGGCGCGGCTGGATTTGCTCTGGCCCGTGTGGGTGGAGGATGTGCCGGAGGTGCTCCGGGCGGGCTGGGATGTGCTCAACGCCATGAGCGTGGGCATGGGCAGTCTGTTTCTGTTCAGCGGCGTGGGGGGCCGCCGGGGCGGGGGAAGCCTCGTGATGCGATGGGCCAGCGGCTTGTGTGCGGTGCACACGCTGCTTTCGGTGGCTGTTTTGGGCACCTTTGGGGCGCAGCTGGCGGGGAGGATGCAGATTCCCTTTTTCAGTCTGGCGAAGGAGGTGCGCCCGGAGCGGTTGGAGAGCATTGTGGCGGCGGCCTGGGTCTTTGCGGACGTGATTCTGCTCAGTATCCTGCTGCGCAGCGCGCAGAGGGCCTTTGAGCTGGCCGCGGGGCGGGAGCTGCCGGGGCTCAGCGCGGCGCTGGCGCTGTTGGTGCTGCCGGGGGCGTATCTGGCGGCGGGATCCTCGTTTGCGCTGGAAGAGGCCTTTGACAGCTGGGAGCGAATGGGGAAGAATGTGGTGTTTCTGGGCCTTCCGCTGATGGCGGCCGGGGTGGGGCGGCTGCGGCGGGTGGTTTGAGTTATACACACGGTTGCGTGGTATTCTTTTCAAAAAAACTCAAAAAAACCGTTGACATCTGTCGGTTCCTGTGGTAATATAACTCAGCGCTCACGGAGAGCGGGTCAAAAACTGGAAAATGCGGGTGTTGGGAGACAGAAATGTTTCCAAATTTCTGGGCAGAAGAAAGACCCCTGACAGACGGCGGAAACGGCAGCAGTCGGGTGGTTAAAATTTTCTGCAAATTTTCAAAAAAGTGCTTGACAAACTTCCATGTGTGTGCTATCATAAATCCGTTGTCAACGAGGGCAACACCTCAGCGGCAACGCTGTGTACCTTGTAAATTAAATAACGTGAAACAAACTTGAAGCACCAGATAAGATTCTTAAAGCTTGGGTTTATCTGACGAAGATAGAACCTAAGTCAATTCTTGATTAAGCTAGATTTAGCAATCAATAAAGATTGAATCAAGTCGATTAAGACTTGTTTTAATACCATTTATTGAGAGTTTGATCCTGG
>CACZUK010000034.1 GCA_902784305.1 Oscillospiraceae bacterium
GTGGCACAGTTCTGGCGCATCCGCACCGGCATCAATCAGGGGGACTGCGCCCTGTCCACCGAGATGAATCTGGCGCTGGCGCTGGAGAACTACGACGGCGTGGAGAGCGTGGACTTTGAAACCGTCTGGGGGCAGGGGCACACCATGGCCGAGCGCACCGGCGACTCCACCAGCAGCTTTGTGGCGTGGGTCAACGAGTGTATGGGGAAGTAAAGGGGCCCGCTGGGGTGGAATCACGGAAGAGTTTGCTCATCAATCCCCACAGGCTCAGCACATGCGCTTTGCACATACGGAGATGAGGCGCAATACAAACAACGGAATGGTTTCACACCCCACTGCGTGAGCGATGGGTGCAGTCAGGACATCATCGTTTTCTTCAACGAATATATGGCTGGTGAATCCGAAGACTTCAGTTGAATTTTCTGGAACAGCAAGAAGGCAGCAATTCGCCCGTTATTGGGTAAATTGCTGCCTTTTTGCTGCGTATTCTTATTTTTTGTGATTTTTCTTATCGTTTCAGATGCCAACGGGCAGAGGACTGCCGCAGGAATCGGGTTTGCTGATTGAAGTGCGGACATTCCAATCACGAAGAGTCATTCGTCAGAGGAATACTCACACCGGGCATTGTTAGGACGGTTTCCTTTGTCTGGGCTATGCCTGCACCGCCGCCCATGAATTGACTGCTGTGTCACAATTCTCCCCGACAGAGCAGAGAAGGGCGGAAGTCACATGAGCGTGACATTCTGCACAAAAGCATCCGCAAAATCTGTAAAGTCATACAGATTGGCATAGGTCGATGTAAACCAGAGAATGTACTGACAGTCTTCAATGCTGCTGATGTAAAGAGCGGCTTTGGTGGTATTTCCAGCGTCGTTTTCAAACTCAAGTGAGCCAACTGTCCAGGTGATGCCGTTGTGTTCTTCCGTTGTAATCTCTGTTTCAAGTCTCAGAATATCCTCCGTGAGTTCATCGACGGAGTAACCCTTCATGCGCTTTATCTCGACGCCAAAAGCGTGGGAGTCCAATCCATCTGCGTAATACCTGACCAGATCTCTGTCTTTTTCTTCGTCCTTTTCTAATTCCATTGCATCGGGATACCGGTATGCGAGGGCATAATACTCGCTCTCCTGGTTGAATGCAAGAGACAGGCCGCCAACACTTACCGCAGCAGCGTCGGAGCCCTGAGCCGCCGGCTCGGTTTCTGCTCCTGCTGCTTCGCTGCTTTCTGCGGAAGCTGCGCTTTCTGCTGCGGCTGCAGGATTCTGGGGGGCGGCAGATTTTTCGCTCCCGGAAGCTCCTCCACAGGCGGCCAACAGAAGCAGGGCTGTGAAAACAGTCAAAATCACGGCGAATTTTTTCATACAAATCTCTCCTGTTTTGTTGCGTTTGCCGACCGGCTGTCCGGGGGGAAAGGGGGCGCAGAGCAGGGGGTGCGATTCCTTCACATGGAAGTTCTCTTGCTGTGTGAACCATCAGGTGCCCGCCAGCGGATGGCAGCTTTGAACGGATGATTTCAGATGCCTCATGACTGTTTTCGTCAGTGTGCTTTTTTATAGCAATGCTCCCCCGATGGTTCTGCATGCTGATACACTGACAGGGGATTCTCCTTCAGGGACTCAGGAATTGTCATGGTACATCTGTCCTATAAAGATAATAATAGCTGTATGCGGCAACAATGTCAACTGTTTTTGGAGAGGGAGCCGCAGCACACGGTTGACATCATACACAATCTGAGGTATTATACCAGCCGTGAAGACACCGGTGTCTCAGAGGAGGGGATTCTCTGGCACCGGTGTCTTTTTGTCCCCACAGCAGGGCACAGGTTCACAGGATGATTCACCGGAGCGGAAGCTCCGTATGGTAGAAAAGGAGAGGATTGCAATGAGTCAGCTTCGGGAAGAGTGCGGCGTGCTGGGAATCTATTTCCCGGCCAGCATGGACTTGGCACATCTGGCCTATTTTGGTCTCTATGCCCTTCAGCATCGGGGACAGGAGAGCGCGGGAATCGTGGTCAACAATGACGGCGTGTTCACGGCCCACAAGGGCGTGGGACTGGTGGGGGAGGTGTTTTCCCACCATGTGCTGGAATCGCTGGGACAGGGCAACATTGTGGTGGGGCATGTGCGCTACGGCACCACCGGAGTCGGGCAAAAGGAGAACGTACAGCCTCTTGTCATCAATCACCGCAAGGGGCGCATGGCATTGGCGCACAATGGGAATCTGACCAATTCCTACGAGCTGCGCAGCGCGCTGGAGGAGCGGGGCGCCATCTTCCACACCACCACGGACTCCGAGGTCATCGCCTACCAAATCGTGCAGGAGCGTCTGCGCTGTGAGAGCATTGAGCAGGCGGTCTGCGCCGCTATGGACACGCTGGTGGGGGCCTATTCCCTGGTGATTTCCTCGCCCGCCAAGCTGATTGCGGCCCGGGACCCCCATGGCTTCCGGCCCCTCTGTATGGGACAAATTGAGGACGGCAGCATCGTGTTCGCCTCTGAGAGCTGCGCTTTGGACGCCATTGGAGCGGCATTTCTGCGGGACGTTCTGCCCGGAGAGGTCATCACGGTGGACGAAACCGGCATTCACACGGACCGAAGCCACTGTGGTCGTGCGGAGAAGAGCCTGTGCGTGTTTGAGTACATCTACTTCTCCCGTCCTGACTCCATTGTGGACGGCACCGGCGTCAGCACCGCCCGCCAGAGAGCGGGGAGGCTGCTGGCCCGGGAGCATCCTCTGGAGGCGGACGTGGTGGTGGGCGTGCCGGACTCCGGCCTCGACGCGGCCATCGGCTACGCCCAGGCCTCCGGCATCCCCTACGCCATCGGGTTCACTAAGAACAAGTACATCGCCCGCACCTTTATCGCTCCCAACCAGTCTCTTCGGGAATCGGCGGTGCGGCTGAAGCTGAACCCCATCCGCTCCGCGCTGGAGGGCAAGCGGGTGGTGCTGATTGACGACTCCATCGTCCGCGGAACCACCTGCCGCCGGACCGTGGATCTGGTGCGCCAGGCCGGGGCGAAGGAGGTCCACATGCTGGTCAGCGCGCCGCCCTTTGTGGCGCCCTGCTTCTACGGAACGGACATCGACAGTGCGGACAAGCTCATCGCCAACCACCACAGCGTGGAAGAAATCGCGGAAATCATTGGTGCGGACTCTCTGGGCTATCTGAGTCTGGAGCACGTCCGGGAGCTGGCACCGGACTCCGGGCCCTTCTGCACCGCCTGCTTCGGCGGGGGCTATCCCACCTCCGTTCCGGAGCATCAGGAGAAGGACCGCTTTTCGCAGAAGATTCACAACGCGTGAACGGATAGGAAAGGCAGGATACACCGGTCAATGAGCTTCCCCACTCCCGCGTGCGCGGGGGAGGGGAAAACGAATCACAGCGCTCTGCTTTTCGTGGCAGGGCGCTGCGTGCTTCATGATAGCAATCCTCAAAAATCATTGCACAGTTCGGGGCGCACTGCCGCCTGGCTCTGAACGATTCTGCATCCCATCCTTTGTGCGGATTTTTATCTTAAGGATAAACGTTTTTTCTTGCTCTTTCCAACGTAGCCTTCAGTCCCTCATGAAACTCTGGTTCGGTGCTTTCCTCCCCATTTCCATTTCTGTATTTTATCCCGGAATCTGTCGGTAAAACGGCTCCCGGATATGGAACAGAAAACAGCATCTTTCCCGTATTCTTGACGGAACGGAGACAGAAAAACTGGAGCTGTACCTCATAGGTCAGCCCGCCGTGGAATACACGGGAGACCAGGAAATTAGTAGAGAATCGCAGAAAACAGTTGACCTGCCACTGCTAAAGTTGTATAATTTTAACAAAAAGTGCCCGGTTGATGGGGGCTGGCGCTGTCCCGATAACAATCAGCGCTCACAGCTCCTCTCCCGCATCTATCTGCCAGCGAAGTCAGAGCGGCGGCGGGAGTTCCAGCTGGGCTTCGCACGAAAGATTGGCAAGTCCGGCCCGGAGACCTGTGTGGACGGGGAAAAAGGAGCTGGACGGGGAGTACCACAGGATTGTGGTGAAGGCGTTCAGAGGTTGGTGCCCAGCCACCAGCCAGCGTAGAGGATACCGCTGACTGATGCTGTCCGGAGTGGTTTCAGAGGGGAGGTGGATACCACAGGAGCAGGAAGGAATTCTGCCTCTGACGGCAGGAGAAACGGCAATACTATTTCAAAAGGAACGTGTTTGAGATGAAATAACGAGGTTGTATGCCCTGATTCTGGCGCTTGCCATGCTGCTCAGCTTGGCCTCCTGCGGCACAGGAGACAAAGCCCCACTGACGGAGAGCAGCGAGGAAAACGCCGCGGCTTCCGTCCCGGAAGAGGCGGCGTCCACTTCGGCGTCGTCGGCAGAATCGGAAAAGAACATTGCAGCAGATTCGGGACTCTCTGGAGTCGGAGGGGTACACCACCCTGCTGGTGGATGACGGCGACGCCGTCCAGGGAGAGCCCATCGGAACCATGACGAAGGGGGAATCCGTCATTGACCTGATGAATGAGCTGCACTACGATGTGGCCATTCCGGGCAATCACGAGTTCGACTACGGCATGGACCAGTTCTTCGCACTGACGGAGCGGGCCGAATTCCCCTATGTGAGCTGCAACTTCAACAAGGAGGGGACGCTGCTGTTTGAACCCTATGTGATTAAAGAGGCGGCGGGCAAAAAGATTGCCTTTGTGGGTGTCACCACGCCTCAGACCCTGACCTCCTCCACGCCGTCCTATTTCCAGGATGAGTCCGGGGCGTATATTTACGGATTCCTGCAGGACAAGACCGGCGAGAAGGTCTACAGCGCCGTTCAAAGCGCGGTTGACGCTGCCCGGTCCGAAGGCGCGGATTATGTCTATGTTCTGGGCCATCTGGGCAACGAGGAGGCTGTCCGCCCGTGGACTTATGCGGACGTGTTGGAGCATACCAGCGGCATAGACGTGCTTCTGGACGGTCACAGCCACGACACGGACCAGGCGACGGTGAAGAACAAGGACGGCGTCGAGGTGGTACGCTCCGCCTGTGGAACCAAGCTCGGCAACGTGGGCTTTGAAACCGGTCTTTACAGCTGGCCCAACAAGGACTCGGTGCCCTCTCTGCTGGGTGTGGATAATGAGGTCGGAGCGAAGGTCCGGGAGGAGCTGAAAAAGCTGGACGAAAAGCTGAACGAGGTTGTAGCCACGTCCACTGTGGAGCTCACCATACACGACCCGGTGGAGGTGGACAGCGCAGGCAGCCCTGTCCGCATGGTACGAAGGGCTGAAACCAACCTGGGCGATTTGTGTGCCGATGCCTGCCGTCAACAGTCCGATGCGGACATCGCCTTTGAGAACGCAGGCGGAATCCGGGAGAGCATCAGCAAGGGAGACATCACCAAAGGCGACCTCCTGCGTGTGCATCCCTTCGGAAACAGTCTGTGTGTCATTGAGGTGACGGGACAGCAGGTGTTGGACGCTCTGGAGTGGGGAGCACGATCCGTACCGGATTGGTTATCCGGCAAGCGGCCTTCCGAATCGAAGGCTGATGGAACAGAAGGGCAATGAGGTCACCTTCATCGACTGACGCACAGGCATGCCGTCAAATGCAGTGCCAGCACGGAAGAATTGCACAAGGATTGAGAGGAGGGGAACATCTCCAACACCCTTTACAGGACCGGGACCACCCGGAGAGTTCACCGTACAGGGTTACTCTGCCGCCGTCTGGGTCACGGAAGAGGCATACGAGTATCTGGTGATTAACAAGGACTGATGGAAAGGAGTACGAAGAAATGGCAAGGACAAAATTGCGCCGGACAACGCGGTGCTGCTGGCAGCTCTAATGCTGTTGATGCAGCTTCCCTTTGGTGCTGCTGCCATGGAGGAGACTCAGAGGTTGTATTCACAAGTGAAGTGCGCCAGATGGACGAGCAATTTTGCCGTCAATCAAGGCAAAATTTCGCAGGAATCCTTTGTGGATTTCAATGTGAGCATTGTCTCAACAGAGGCGGAGGAAACTGACCGGCAGGAAGAGACGACAGAAGAAGCGGAGGAACCCGCGCAGCAGGAAGAAGCCGCCGGTGAGGAAGAAGCCGCTGAAGAGGCCGATCAGGCAGCGGAAAGCGATGAGGAACTGCCGGATGATCCGCAGTCTCTTTACGAGGGTATGCACCCGGAGGACGACGTCGCCCCGGCGGAGGATGGCGTATTCGCCCTTCTCTACGAGGACGGAACGCTCTCCTTCCAGAGCAGCAACACCCCGGAGGAAGGGAAAGCGGTCAAGAAGACCTATCCCGTGGATTTGGTCAACGGATACACGCAGGGCAATACGCCCTGGTATGCGGACCGGGCATCCATCCGGAAGGTGAACTTTGCCGCCAAAATCGCCCCGAAAACCGTTGCAAACTGGTTTATGGGCTGCAATAAGCTGGAAGAAACCAGCTCAGTGGCAAATCTGAACCTCTCCGAAGCCACCAGCATGGCGAACCTCTTCCGTGGCTGCTCCAGCCTGCGGGAGCTGAACCTGATTGTGAACTTTAAGGGCGCATGGGACACGTTCCAGGTGAAAGACATGAGCGGGATGTTCTATGGATGCTCTGCCCTGAAGCGTTTGGACCTGAGCACATTCGACACCTCCAATGTCACCAGCCTTGAGAACGCTCTGGCTGGCTGCTCCTCACTGAAGAGGATGAGCCTGCTCAGATGGAACACCTACCAAGTCACGAATAGAAAGGGCCTGTTCCGGAACTGCTCCAGCTTGCAGGAGCTGGATTTGACCAACTTCGACACCTCCCAGGTGACGAACATGGACGAACTGTTCTCAGGGTGTTCCAGCCTGGAGACCATTCACACCTCCGACAGCTTTGTCACCGGCAGCGTGACCAGCAGCAATGGCATGTTTGCCGGCTGCTCTGCCCTGAAGGGCGGATACGGAACGGCGTACAGCGCCGCCCATACGGACGTCACTTACGCCCGCAACGACACCCCCAATGCATTGCGCCCTATGCCATGACCGGCAACAAGGCGACGAATGCGGATTGGTTTGAGGATCGGGAGCGGGTCCAAAAAGTCGTGTTTAAGGATAAGCTGTATCCGGACGACGTGTCCCTCTGGTTCGACCAGTGTACCAATCTGGTGGAGGTTGAGAAGCCCGAGAATCTGGATTTGACCAGAACCGAGCGGATGATGGACCTGTTCTACGGCTGCACCAAACTGAAAAAGCTGGATGTGACCAGCTGGGACACCTCCAACGTGAACAATATGCACGGTCTGTTCTCTGGATGCTCCAGTCTGACGGAGCTGGATGTCAGCGGCTGGGATACCTCCAATGTCACGGACCTGAGCAGTACCTTCAGTGGGTGCAGCAGTCTGACAACCCTTGACCTGTCCGGTTGGGACACCAGCGGCAGTATCTATTTTGGCGGAATGTTCACGGGCTGCACCAAGCTCAAGACCATCTACGCCTCTGACAAGTTTGTGACCTCCGGGGCGACCACGGAACTTCAGACCACCAACGTATTCACCGGCTGTCCCGCCCTCGTGGGCGGCAACGGCACCACCTACAGCGCGGCGCATACGGATGTGACCTACACCCGCATTGACACCCCTAAAGCCCCCGGCTACTTCACGGCGAAGGAGCGGAAGGACAACACCATCCAGTGCTCTGAGTCCTTCACCAAAACCGCCGACGCTCAGAAGGACCAGACGTTCCAGCTCAATGCCAGCGCCAACGGCGCGCCCCTGAGCTACAAGTCCGACAGCAAGCAGGTGACGGTGGACGAGAAGGGCAAAGTGACCATCAATAAGGGCTTTGTGGGCAAGGCGACCATCACCATCACCGCCGCTGAGACAGAGCAGTACAAGAGTGCCAAGCTGAGGGTCACCGTCACAGTAAACCCCGGCAGAAATACCATTAAGGTTCAGAAGTCCATCACCAAAACCGTCAACACCAAGAAGGAGCAAACCTTCAAGCTCGATGCCAGCGCCAACGGCGCGTCCCTGAGCTACAAGTCCGGCAACACCAGCAAGGTAACGGTGGACAAGAACGGCAAGGTGACCATCAAAAAGGGCTTTGTGGGCAAGGTCACCATCACCATCACTTCCAAAGCAACGAAGCTGTACCTGGCTGCCGAGAAGAAGATCACTGTCGCAGTGATTCCCAGCGCCACCAACCTCTCCAGCGTCAAAGGCGCGGGGAAAAAGGTGACGGTGAAGTGGAAGAAAAACAACACCGCCAAGGGCTATGAGCTTCAGTTCTCCCTGAAGAACAACTTCAGGAAGATTGAGAAAACAGTAAGGGTAACTATTCAGCACCCCCTCATCGCGTGCTTGAGATGTGCTGAAACAGGCCATTTTTAACTGGTTGTTGAAACTCAAGTTTCGCAATACTCAACTTTCATGAAACCTTTGCGCCAAATCATCCTGCTCCTTTCCGCTCTGGTGCTGCTGCTGTCCGCCTGCGGCGGGGGCAGCGCTGGCGGTCAGAATACTGCCTCTGATGAGCCTGCCCAAGAGATCACCTGGACGGAGGGACGCTTTGAAAACCTGATCTATTACCGTCCGGAGAGCATGACGGAGCTCTCCTTCACCCCCCGGGAGGGGGCTGAGAGCGTGGCCTACGGCATCACAAACGACGAGGGAAAGTTCTACGGCTTCACCATTGAGCGCATCCAATGCACGCCCGATGATTATGACCCGCTGGAGCCGGAAACCTTCCTGCAAACCTATTTTCCGGAGCACGCGGAAGAGTACTCCATCGAGGAGCTGGGAGATGAGGACAGCGGCAACGAGATAGCCAGATACAACGGCAACCCCGTGTTTGCCCGGGGCGTCATGGACCTTTCCGGCGCCGAGGGCGAGCTGAAAAACGCGGACTATCTGATGGAATACCTGATTCTGGACGTGGGCAACAACCGGGGCTATGTATACATCCTCTCTGTGTATGACTGCGATGACTTCTATCCCGGCACCTATGCCTATTTTTCGCTGGATTTCTGCCGCAAGCTGTCCTTTGACAACGAAGCAGCCAGGGCAGAGGACCTCGCCAGCGAGGACAACGCCCCAATGGAGGCGGAGGGCACTGTCTATGAGCCGGTGGAGCTGGTGCTGGGCAACTATCCCCAGTACGACATCCCGTCCGACCCCCTGACCATCGTGGGCGCGGAATTCTTCCGCCACGACGGGAAGGAGGCCATCCGCATTTACTACGATGTGAAGAATCAGGCGGGCAACCATTGGCAGGCCTATGAGTTCTTCCATCTGACGGCCACCCAGGACGGGGAGCCCCTCAGCCCCACATACGACTATGAGGCCAATGACAAGGACGTGGGTTATGACGGCACAAATCCGGAAGTGTTGATTGACATGGCCAACTTCGTCTACGACAACGAGTACGCCAACAACCGCCGGTGCATGATGCGGGATGGATACTCTGTCCGGATGGCGGAGGAATACCTGTGTGACTGGCAAGCCGGCCCCATCACCCTGCACATCAGCCTGCCGATTTATGAATACAACCTCAACTTCTACGACAAGGACGATCCGCTCATTGAGGAGCTGAGGAAAAACTGCGTGAAGGAAGTGACCTTCGACCTGGCGGAGATGCCCTGCAAAGTGCGCAACGAGGACTGGATTACCAAGGTGAAGCACCCCGACTGGACCAGCGGTCTGTCAGAGGAGGGGGACATCTTTGCGGACGACGAGCGGTATCTGGGCCACGTCAGGCTGGGAGACGCGGAATTCACCGAGGTGGACGGCAAAACCCATATGCGCCTCCCCCTGTCCTACACCAACAACGGCACCGAGGCGAACAGCATCTTTGAACTGCTGGCCATCCCGGTCTGGAAGAGCGGCATGGCCGACGGCATCCCCCATTTCTGGGTTATGCAGGACGGCGTCAGCCTGCTGCTGGTGGAGTCAGATGTGACGAAGAATGGTCAGCAACAGGTGGTGCAGCCCGGAGAGACGGCGGACTATGTGCTGGAATACATCGTGCGCACCGACAGCCCCGTCGAGGTGGAGGTCACCTATGACACGGCAAACGGCAGGATGTTTGCCGGAAAAGCGGCCGGGCGGGTGTATCCCGCTGCTTGAGCCTCGCATCAGGGAATGCGGGTCGGTGTCTCGAACGATGGGGAGCTGTCGTGCAGAGTCCATCTTCTGAAGTGTGCAGAGGAAGTTGAGGACGCCATGTGCGAGGTGACGCAGCGCTTTGTGGACGAGGGTAAGATGACCGGGTAGGTCGAGTGTCTTCGAGAAGTACAAAATGCCACTAAGAGATTATCGTAAGATGAAAGAGCGTTTCCAACCGACTGACGATCAGGCGCGTTCCCTTGTGGCTCCGAAGGACTCCGTGACGGCCTGAAATCTGAACAATTGAACAGCAACCGGGCCTGTGGAGCAATCCACAGGCCCTTTTCTCATGCCCAAAGCCAACGGAAGCGCTTCTCTGCCGGCATAAAGCGGAGCCGAACCGTGCGCAAAGCGCCGTTGACCCCCTTGAGCGGATATGCTACAATAGCGCTGAGCCGCGGGGAAAACAGGATTTGTTCCCTGACCCGCCCATTTCCGAAAAAAGGAGCCTTCCATGATTTCCTTTGAAAGCGATTACATCGCCGGGGCCCATCCCCGGCTGCTCCGGCGCCTGCTGGAAACCAACCTGGAGCCTTTGAGCGGCTACGGCAGCGACCCCTACTGTGAGAGCGCCCGGACGAAGATTCGCGCCGCCTGTGACGCGCCGGAGGCGGAGGTGATCTTCCTCTCCGGGGGCACCCAGACCAACGCTCTGGTGATTTCCGCCCTGCTGCGCCCCTGGCAGGGGGTGATTGCCGCGGAAACCGGCCACATCAGCACCCATGAGGCGGGCGCCATTGAGCACACCGGCCACAAGGTCCTCACCCTGCCCCAGCACCTGGGCAAGCTGGACAGCGGAGAGCTGGAGCGCTTCGTCACCGGCTTCTACGCCGACGGCAACCACGAGCACATGGTCTTCCCCGGCATGGTCTATCTCTCCCATCCCACGGAGTACGGCACCCTCTACAGTCTTTCCGAGCTGGAAAGCATTTCCCGGGTCTGCCGCGCCAACTCCATGCCCCTGTACCTGGACGGTGCCCGTCTGGGCTACGGCCTGATGAGCCGCGAGACTGATGTGACACTGCCGGACATCGCCCGTCTCTGCGACGCCTTCTACATCGGCGGCACCAAGGTGGGTGCCCTTTGTGGGGAGGCGGTGGTGTTCCCCCGCCGCGCTCCGGAGCACCTGCTGACCACGGTGAAGCTCCACGGCGCTCTGCTGGCCAAGGGGCGGTTATTGGGCGTTCAGTTCGACGAGCTGTTCACCGACGGGCTCTACTTCCGCATCAGCCGCCACGCCATCGACTGCGCCGAGGCGCTGAAACAAATCCTCCGCGAAAAGGGCTGCACCTTCTATCTGGAAAGCCCCACCAATCAGCAGTTTTTGATACTGGACAACGCGCAGCTGGAGGCTTTGCGCCGGGAGGTGGCGGTGAGCTTCTGGGAGAAGTACGACGAGACGCACACGGTTGTCCGGCTGGCCACCAGCTGGTCCACTACCCAGGCGGATTTGGACCGTCTGCGGGAGGTATTGGAAGCCCCACCGTTCCTTCCATGAATTCAAACCCCTCCTTTCCCTTTCTCTTTGCAGTTCTGAATCAGTCCGGAGCGGAGGAAATCACAGAAAGAGCGTTTCTGTACCAGAAGCTGATGCGGAGATACCGGCACCCTGCCGTGGCCATCGTGAGCAACGCGGCACTGCATCTGCGCAATCCAGGCGTTTCCGCGCTGCCGGTGATAGGAATTGCGATAATTGGCATCGCTTTTCCTTCTGATGGTTATTCTGATTCTGCTCAAGCGCGGCAAACCGGAGCAAAACGATGTCTGGGGCGAGCAGTCATCGTGCAAAGCACCGGAATGTGCCGATACAGACTGACCACGCGGACAGGGAACCACTGCCTGAACCCGGAGGGGGAGAAGTAAACACACGTTTATCCAAACGAATCAGTACCTGTCAGCCTCTTTTTCGCACTGAAAAGGGCGCTTTTTCCCCATCTTCCAGCCTCAGAGCTGCACCCCCTTTTGCACCCCCGATGCTTTGTGTTGACCCTTTTGCTTACACCCCCAAAAGCGGGGGAAAGCAAACTTCCCTAAAAAGTTTAATAATAGATAGAAAAAGAGCTGATTTCGTCAGAAATCAGCTCTTAACACATCGGAACGCCGGGATTCGAACCCGGGGCCTCTTGGACCCGAACCAAGCGCGATACCAAACTTCGCCACGTCCCGAAGACCATACTATTATAATAGCAACTCCGGCTCCTGTCAAGTCTTTTTTTCACCGCTGGTCCATTTTTTCCGCGGGGCACATAGAGTGGGCAGAGGAGGAGTGCCATATGAAGGAATATGACCGCGCCGCGGCGGTGGCTTACGCCCATCGCTGGGCCTATGGCCGCAACCCGGCCTATTACAACTTCGACGCCCTGGGCGGGGACTGCACCAACTTCGCCTCCCAGTGCCTCTACGCGGGCGGCGGCGTGATGAACTACCGACCCACCTTCGGCTGGTTCTACCGCAGTGCCAACGACCGCAGTCCCAGCTGGACCGGCGTGCCCTTTTTTTATAACTTTTTGACCCGAACAGACGGCTCTCCCGGCCCTCTGGCGGAGGAAACCACCCTGGAGCGCTGTTCTCCCGGCGACTTCGTGCAGCTGCGCTTCGGCCCGGGCCGCTTCGGTCACACCCCCATCATCGTGGCCATGGGGGAGACGCCCACTCTCAGCAACACCCTTGTGGCCGCCCACACCTTTGATACCGATTACAAGCCCCTGTCCGGCTACGGCTTTGAGGAGCTGCGGTTTTTGCGCATTCTTGGAAGTATCTGGTGATTTTCTGAATGAATATGATTGAATATGAATGAATGTGAATAGTATTTGACATATTATCGCAAACAGTTTTTGTTTATATTGAATGAAATTGACTGTTTTTGCGTGAAAAAAGTGAAAAAACGCAAAAGATGAAAAAATGTTGCACAAAATTGCTTGATGTCACTTGACTTTGAAAAGACTTCTGCTATAATCACAGATGAAAGGAAGCGATAACAGTGATTGCGGAACAGAGGTATCAGCAGATTCTGGATTTGGTTGCACAGCGCAGCTCTGTGACGGTGCAGCAGCTCTCAGAGGCGCTGGACACCAGCGAGTCCACCATCCGCCGGGACCTTATCCACCTGGACCAGCGGCGGCTGCTCCGGCGGGTCCACGGCGGGGCGACCGCCTTCCGCGGGCAGGTGCAGGCCAAAGAGGAGGACATGCTCACCAAGCAGGGCCAGAACATGGAGGCCAAGCGCAGCATGGGGCGCTACGCCGCCGGGCTCATCAGTCCGGAGGATTTCGTCTACATCGACGCGGGCACCTCCACGCTGGAGCTGGTGCGCGCCATCGCCGGGGAGGCGCTGGAGGCCACCTACATGACCAACGGCCTGCCCCACGCCCGGATGCTGGCGGCCAAGGGCTGCCGGGTCTACATCCTGCCGGGCCGGGTGAAGCTGACGACGGAGGCCATCGTGGGCACCAACGCCCTGGACGGGCTCCGGGGCCTGAACTTCACCAAGGCATTTCTGGGCACCAACGGCGTGAGCCTGGAGCAGGGCTACACCACCCCCGGTCTGGAGGAGGTGCGGCTCAAGGCCCGGGCGCTGGAGGCGTCCCGGGAGAGCTGGATGCTGGCCGACTCCAGCAAGCTGGGAAAGGTCTTTTCCGCAGGAATCTGTGAGCTGGGCGCCTGCCCGATGATAACCGAGCACCTGCCCGACCCGGTTTACCGGGAACACACCATCGTAAAGGAGACGGAGGAACTATGATTTACACTGTGACCATCAACCCCGCCATTGATTACGTGGTTCACCTCAACGGTGACGTGCTCAAGCTGGGCAGCGTGAACCGCAATTCCAGCGAGGACTACCAGTTCGGCGGCAAGGGCATCAACGTGTCCAACGTGCTCAAGACCCTGGGCTTTGACACCGTGGCGCTGGGCTTCATCGCGGGCTTCACCGGGGACGGCCTGGAGAACGGCCTGCGGGACATGGGCCTGAAGACCGACTTCATCCGCGTGCAGGACGGCATGACCCGGGTGAACATGAAGGTGAAGGGCAGCGTTGAGACGGAAATCAACGGCATCGGCCCCAACATCACCGAAGAGGACATCGAAAAGCTCTACGCCCAGCTGGACAAGCTGGTGGCGGGGGACACCCTGATTCTCTCCGGCTCCATCCCCAAGTGCCTGCCCAGCGACACCTATGAGAAGATTATGGCCCGTCTGGACGGCAAGGGCATCCAGATTGTGGTGGACGCGGAGCGGGACCTGCTGGTGAACGTGCTCAAGTACCACCCCTTCCTCATCAAGCCCAACAACCACGAGCTGGGTGAGATTTTTGACAAGGTGCTCAAGACCGACGAGGAGATCGTCGAGTGCGCCCGGAAGCTCCAGGAGAAGGGCGGCCGGAACATTCTGGTGTCCATGGCCGGAGACGGCGCGCTGCTGCTGGACGAGAAGGGCGAGGCCCACCGCATCGGCTGCCCCAAGGGCAAGGTCGTCAACAGCGTGGGCGCGGGCGACTCCATGGTGGCGGGCTTTGTGGCCGGCTACCAGCAGACGGGCGACTACGGCTTCGCGCTGAAGCTGGGCACCGCCACCGGCAGCGCCACGGCCTTCTCCCTGGGTCTGGCGGCCAAGGAGGACGTGGACGCCCTGCTGGCGACTCTGTAAGCGTCATTTTCACGGCGTTGGGGGAAATGCCGTGTGATGATAGGGGAGAGCGCTCCCCGAACAAAAGAATAAAGAAGGAGAATGGATTATGCGTCTGATTGAACTGTTCAGCCGGGAAGCCACAGCCATCAACGTCGTCGCTCCCAACAAGGAAGCGGTCATCGACAAGCTGATTGACCTGCAGTTTACCCACGGCAACATCACCGACAAGGCCGTCTACAAGAAGGCCATCTACGCCCGTGAGGAGGAGTTCTCCACCTATGTGGGCAACGGCATCGTGGTGCCCCACGCCAAGACGCCTGTGGTCACCAAGCCCAGCCTGGCGCTGGTCCGTCTGAAGGACCGCATCCAGTACAACCCCGACGACGACGAGAAGAGCGATCTGTTCTTCATGATCGCCGCCCCCATGAACGGCGACCTGCATGTGGACATTCTGGCCCGCATGATGACCATGCTGGCCGACGAGGACTTCGTGGCCAAGCTCCGCCTGACGAAGAACGAGGGCGAGATTCTGGACCTGCTGGACCACGAGGAGGAGATGCGCTTCGGCGACGAGAGCTTCACCCAGCAGACCGTGGTGGACGATTACTACCGCATCCTCTGCGTCACCGCCTGCCCCACCGGCATCGCCCACACCTACATGGCCGCTGAGAACCTCCAGAAGGCCGGCGCGAAGCTGGGTCTGGCCACCAAGGTGGAGACCAACGGCTCCGGCGGCGCGAAGAACGTGCTGACCGCCGAGGAGATCGCCAAGGCCGACGGCATCGTCATCGCCGCGGACAAGAACGTGGAGATGGCCCGCTTCGACGGCAAGCCCGTGGTCATGACCCGCGTGGCCGACGGCATCCACAAGCCCGAGGAGCTCATCCAGAAGATCATCAACAAGGAAGCCCCCATCTACCACCACAAGGGCGGCGCTCCCGCCGCTGACTCCGGCGCCTCCGCTGGCAGCGCCGTCTACAAGCACCTGATGAACGGCATCAGCAACATGCTGCCCTTCGTGGTCGGCGGCGGCATCATGATCGCCCTGGCCTTCCTGCTGGACGACTACTCCATCGACCCCAGCAACTTCGGTATGAACACCCCCCTGGCCGCGTTCTTCAAGAGCGTGGGCGGCGAGGCCTTCGGCTTCATGCTGCCCGTCCTGGCCGGCTTCATCGCCATGTCCATCGCGGACCGTCCGGGTCTGGCGGTCGGCTTCACCGGCGGCGCGCTGGCAGCCAGCGGCCTGTCCTTCTCCAGCATCTTCTCCGGCGCGAACGCGGTTCCCAGCGGCTTCCTGGGTGCCCTGTTGGCTGGCTTTGTGGCCGGCTATCTGGTCCGCTTCCTGGAGAACGTCACAGAGAACCTGCCCAGGAGCCTGAACGGCATCCGGCCCATGCTGATTTACCCCTTCGGCGGCATCCTGACCATCGGCATCGTGATGTGCGCCATCAACCCCTTCATGGGCATGATCAACAACGGCATTGCCGCTCTGCTGAACTCCATGGGCGGCACCTCCGCGGTGCTGCTGGGCGCTGTGGTCGGCGGCATGATGAGCGTTGACATGGGCGGCCCCGTGAACAAGGCTGCCTACGCCTTCGGCATCATGTCCCTGAGCAGCGGCAACTACGGCGTCATGGCCGCGGTCATGGTGGGCGGCATGGTTCCCCCCATCGTCATCGCCCTGTCCACCACCCTGCTGGCCCGCAACAAGTGGAGCGAGGAGGAGCGCAACAACGGCATCGTGAACTACATCATGGGCCTGTGCTTCATCTCCGAGGGCGCCATCCCCTACGCCGCCGGCGATCCCCTCCGCGTCCTTCCCTCCTGCATCGTGGGCTCCGCCGTGGCCGGCGCTCTGTCCATGGCCTTCGGCTGCACCCTGATGGCTCCTCACGGCGGCATCTTCGTGTTCCCCACCGTGGGCAACCCCGTGATGTACATCGTGGCTCTGCTGGTCGGCTCCTTCGTGGGCGCCGCCATCCTGAGCGCCCTCAAGCCCGCCCGCAAGGACTGATGCTTGAAACAATTGTATAAACCCCACAGGTTTTCGGCCGGAGCGTTCGCGCTCCGGCCGTTTCCCTTTTTTTTCGTCAGAGTATGGAAAAACCGGCGGTTTTCTGCTATAATGAAGCCCAGCATCGACCCAATTCCCACACAGGAGGACAAAATCATGGACCAAATCAAACGCAGAGACGCGGGCCTCGGCTACATCTCCGACGAGCGGGTCATGGCCGAGCAGCGGCGCGCCCGGAAGCTGGTGCAGCGCTTCAACACCATGGACCGCTCCGACTTCGAGGGCCTTCAGGCACTGGCGGCGGAGCTGGTGGGGGAGGCCAACGGGGTCTTCCTCAACCCGCCCTTTTATTGTGACTACGGCAGCCACATCTTTTTTGGCAAAAACTGCTTTGTGAACTACAACTGCACCATCATCGACGTGGCGAAGGTGACCTTTGGGGAGAACTGCCAGGTGGCGCCCAACGTGTCCATCTACACCGCGGGCCACCCCATCCACCCGGCCACCCGGAACACCCTCTACGAGTACGGCCGACCCGTGACCATCGGGGACAACGTGTGGATTGGGGGCAACGTGGTCCTCTGCCCCGGCGTGACCATCGGCAGCAACAGCGTCATCGGCGCGGGCAGCGTGGTGACCCGGGACATCCCGGCCTGGTCCGTGGCGGCGGGGAACCCTGCCCGGGTGCTGAAAACCATCACGGAGGAGGACAGGCAGTACCTCTACGGCCGTCAGACCTTCGACCCGGAGGGCTGGGCGGACTGCCAGCGCATCATGGCGGAGCAGGCGGCGCGGGAGTGAGCGCAACGCGCCGGAGCGCGGCCGCTTTCCGTTCCGGCAGAGGAGCGTTTTCCACACAATCATAAGGAAACGCACCCGGCAGCCGCGTCTCTCCGCTTGAAGCGGGAGGTCATCTGTGGTATAATGCCGTTAAGGGCAAAACCCGTGGGAGAGGCGTCCGCGCCGCTCCCAGCAGACAATGAACCACCGGAAAGGAGTGGGATTATGAAAGACACGAAACGCAGAGCCGCGGCACTTCTGTGCGCCGCCGCGCTAATACTGAATCTGCCTGCTTACGCGCTGGCCAGTGAGAACGCCGCCGAGCTCCCGGAGCAGGAGTTGATTGTCGCGCAGACGGAGCCGGAGGCCGCAGGCGCGGAGGCCCCTGAAGCGTCCGAAGAGGCCCCCGAGGCGTCCGAAGAGGCCCCGGAGGTGTCCGAAGAGGCCCCGGAGGTGTCCGAAGAAGCTCCCGAGGCATCCGAAGAGGCTCCGGAGGTGTCCAAAGAGGCTCCCGAGGCGTCCGAAGAGGCCCCCGAGGAGGAGGGCGTCGCACCGGCTGAGGACAACGGCATCAAAAACGTGCAGGAGCTGAACCAGGCCATCAAGGCCGCCGCGGACGGGGCGACCATCCGGGTGAACACCCCGGAGCTGGACGGCGGTGAGGACTTCATCGACATCAGGAACAAGAAGAACCTGACCCTGGAGCTGGGCACCACGAAGCTGAGATATGTCCCGACGAGCGGCGCGCGCTACGCCCTGCGCATCACCGGCGGCTCCGGCATCACCGTCCGGGGCGGACAGCTCAGCGGCGGCGGCGTGTATGTGCGCGACAGCGCCCAGAATGTGCTTCTCCAGGACATCAGCGTCAACAACGCCTATGAGCACGGCGTCTATGTGACCAATAACGCGAAGCAGGTCGCCGTCCGAAAGCTGACCATTGCCAATGCGGAGAGCATCGGCATCTACGTCGCCAAAGCCAACCTGTCCTGCATCGAGGATTGCGCCATCAGCGGCGGCGGCAAAACCGTCAAGGCCATCGAGCTCAACAACGCCAGCTCTGTGAGCGGCAGCATTGTCCGCAACCGCATCTCCGACATCACCGACAAGGGCATCCTGGTGACGAACCGGAAGGAAAACGACCAGTATGTGGCCAACAGCGGCAGCTGGGTGGCAGGCGATATTGCGAACAACGTCCTGACCGGGGTGCGGGGCGACGGCATTGGCATCTACCACGGCTCCCACTGCAAAAGCATCACCGGGAACCAGCTCACCAACATCGGCGGCGCCCACAACGGCGTTGACGGCGACTACGGCATCATCATCGACAGCATGATCAATGAGGGCACCTACGCCGAGAGCATCACCAACAACACCATCAGCAACGTCACCTATGCGGGCATCGTCATCTACTCCGGCCCCAACGGCGACCACGCCAGCAGCGTCTTACAGGACACCGCCTTCGTCTCCGGCAACATCTCGGGCAACCGGCTGACCAATGTGGGCTGTTATCCGCACAGTCCCGGCTGGACGAAGGAGAAGAAGAAGGGCTGTCTCTCCGGCATCTATGTGGACACCCACGCCTGCGTCAAGGGCGACATCACCGGCAACACCGTGGACACCGTGGGCGAGCACGGCATCTACATCCATCTGAAGTCCTGGGTGAAAAACATCAGTGGCAACACGGTCAAAAACGCCAGGCAGGACGGCATTGAGGTCTATACCGCCACGGTCAAGGGCGGCATCACCGGCAACACCATCACCAATTCCGGCGAGCACGGCATCTCCGCCCTCAACGCGGGTCTGATTCAGGGCAAGGTGGAGAAGAACACGGTCACCGGCGCGGGCATGTGCGGCATCTACCTGGACAAGAGCCAGGCGAAGAGCGCGCTGAACAAAAACAAGCTCACCAAGGTGAAGAAGCACGGCATCAACCTTTCCGGCGGCTCCTTTGCCGCCAAGGCCACCAACAACACCATCGCGGTGCTGGACGCGGCCAACAGCTACGGCATCCGCGTCACCGGCAAGAGCAAGCTGCCCGGCATCACCGGCAACAAGGTTTCTGGAAAGATGAAAAATGGCATCCGCATCGACCAACTGCTGGCCAAAACCACCATTTCCAAGAACACCCTCAGCGTGTCCGGCAAGAAGAGCTTCCTGCCCATGAATCTGACCGGCGCGCCGAAGCTGGCGCTGATTGTCACCAACAACACCATCACCGGCAACCTGACCCACTACGGCATCACCCTCACCAAGGGCATCGCCACGATCAAGGGCAACACCATCAAAAAGTGCACCTGTCCCATCAATGTGGTCAGCAACAAGTTCGCCGTCACCGTGCAGGGGAACAAGCTGAGCCAGAACAAGGAGAATAAGGTCCGCGTGGCGGGCAAGAAGGTGGACACTGCCAAGCTCAAGAAGCCTCAGAAGCTGGGCAAAGTGACCATTTCTGCCTGATTGACAGTCAAACGATTACAGAGGGGCGGTCTCACGGGAGGCAGCCCCTCTTCCCATTGTGCACAGCGGGAGGAGCTATGAGACCCATACAACTGACCATGTCCGCCTTCGGACCCTACGCCGGAACCTGCGTGCTGGAGCTCGCGCGGCTGGGGGAGCGGGGGCTCTACCTCATCACCGGGGACACCGGCGCGGGGAAGACGACCATCTTCGACGCCATCTCCTACGCCCTGTTCGGCACGCCCAGCGGGGAGAGCCGGGAGGCCTCCATGCTGCGCTCCAAGTACGCCCGACCGGAGACGCCCACCTTTGTGGAACTGGTCTTTCAGTACCGCGGCGAGGTCTGCACGCTGCGGCGCAATCCCAGCTACGAGCGGCCCGCCCGCCGGGGAAAGGGTCTGGTGACGGAGAGCGCCGGCGCGGAGCTGACCCTCCCCAACGGCAGCGTCATCACCGGCGTCAAGGCCGTAGACGCCCGGGTCCGGGAGATTCTGGGGGTGGACCGGGAGCAGTTCGCCCAAATCGCCATGATTGCCCAGGGCGACTTCCAGCGCCTGCTTTTGGCCTCTACAGAGGAGCGAAAGGGGATTTTTTCGCAGATTTTCCAAACGGAGCGCTATGGAATCCTGCAAAAGCGGCTCCGGCAGGAGCTTCGGGAGCTGGAGGGCGCGTGCCGGGAGCAGGAGACGCTGCGCGGCTACATGCTGGACCGGGTGCGCCCGGATGAGGCCCACGCCGAGGCCTGGTCGTCCGTTCGCGCGGGCACCGCGGCGCCGGGCGCGACCCTGCCCACCCTCCGGGCGATTTTGAAGAGCGGGGAGGAGCGGCAGGAGCAGGTGACCGCCGCCCTGACGGAGCTGGACGCGGCCCTGAAGGAGCTGGACCGGCAGATGGAGCAGGGCCGCAGCCGTCAGCGGCAGCAGCAACGTCTGGCGGCGCTGGGCCGGGACGTGGCGGCGTTGTCCGGAGAGCTGGAGCGCTGTCAGGCCGGGGAGGAGCAGGCCCGGCGCCGTCTGCCCGAGGCGGCGGAGCTGGCGGAGAGCCTGACGCTGCTGCGCCGGGAGCTGCCCCGCTACGCGGAGCTGGAGCAGCGTCTGACCGCCGTGGCCCAGCAGGAGCGGGATGTGCGCGCCCAGACCGCCGCGCTGGAGCGCTCAGCGGAGCAGCTGAACCGTGCGGAGCAGACTCTCCGGGCCCAGAGAACGGAGCGGGACGCGCTGGGAGACGCGGGCGCGGCCATCACCGAGCTGAGTCATCAGCAGCAGGAGCTCCGGCAGCGCGCTGCGGCGCTGGAGGCGCTGTCCGGGCAGTATCAGAGCTATGGAAAACTGGTGCGGGACGCGGAGCGCAGGCGCGTGGCCTGTGAGCGGCAGACCGCTGCGCTGGAGGCGGCTTCCGCGGAGCTGAACGCGCTGGAAACCGAGGCGGCCGCCCTGCTCCGGGCCGGGGAGGAGCTGGAGCGCTGCAAGGCGCGTCAGGACCAGACCCTTGAACAGAGAACCGCACTGGGGGAGCTGACCCAGCTCTTGCACCGCCGGGACGAGCTGGCGGCAGAGCTGGAGCGCCGGAAGGCGGACTATCTGGCCGGCCGACAGCACTATCAAACCCTGGCGCAGCGCTACAACCAGCGCTACCAGCGTTTTCTGGACGGTCAGGCGGGCGTTCTGGCCCGAAAGCTGGTGGAGGGCCAGCCCTGCCCGGTCTGCGGTTCTCTGGAGCACCCCCACCCGGCAGCGGTGCCGATGGAGGTGCCCACCCAGGCGGAGCTGGAGCGGGAGCGCGCCGAAGCCCTCTCCGCGCAGGAGGCGCTGCAAAAGGCCAGTCAGAGCGCCCACGGCGCGAAGGTGGCGCTGGATGCGGCGGAGGAGGGCCTGAAAGAGCGTTCTCAGGCCCTTCTGGGGGAGCTGCCCACGGGAGCGCTGGCAGAGGCCCTTTCCGCACGTCGCCGGGACGTGGAGTCGGAGCTGCGGCGGCTCAGAGAGCAGCTGACCCGGCTCACCGGACAGGCCCGGCGCAGTCAGGAGCTTGCGCGGCTTCTGCCCCAGCGCAGACAGGCGCTCCAGTCGGCCCAGACCGAAGCCCAGACCCTTGCTCAGGAGCGCGTCCGGGCCCAGAGCGCGGTGGAGAGCGCCCGGTCGGCATTGGAGCGGGAGCTGGAGCGTCTGGATTTGAAGTTTGCGTGGGAGCAGGCGGCGGAACGTCTGGCGAAGCAGCGGCGCGGCTGTGAGCAGGCGCTGAGCAAGACCGGAGCCGCGCTGGAACGGGAGCGGCAGCGAAAAGACCGCCGCACCGCGCTGGAGGAGCAGATTCCCCGGCAGGAGGCCCGGCTCACCCAGCTGCGGGAGGAGCGCGGCGGGCAGGAGCGTCAGCTGGCGGCTGCCCAGGCCAAAGGCGAGGCTATGCGGGCTCAGGCGCAGGCACTGCGGCAGGAGCTCAGCTGTGAGAGCCGCGCCGCTCTGGAGGCGCGCATCGCGGAATTGGAGGCGCGCCGCCGGGGCATCGAGGAGGCCGCGGAGACGGCCCGAAAGCGCTGCGAGGAGGCCCAGAGGGCCCTGAGTGCCGCCAAAGGTGAGGAAAAGAGCCTGAAAACCCTGCTGGAGCAGCTTCCCGAGGTGGATTTGACCGCACTGGAGGCGCGGGAGCGGACGCTTCGGACCAGACGGCAGGCGGAGCAGGGGGCGCTCTCCCGGCTCAGCGCGGCGCTGGAGGAGAACCGGAGCTGTCTGGACGCGCTGACCGAATCGGAGGAGGCGCTGCGGCGGCTGGAGGGCCAGCGAACCATGGTGCAGGGCCTCTCCCGCACCGCCAACGGCGACCTGCCCGGCAAGGAGAAGGTGATGCTGGAGACCTTTGTGCAGATGAGCTGCTTCGAGCGCATTGTGGAGCGGGCGAATCTGCGTTTCCGGGTGATGTCCGGGGGCCAGTACGAGCTGCTGCGCCGCCGCACCGCCGGGAACAACCGAAGCCAGAGCGGTCTGGACATGGACGTGCTGGACCACTACAACGGCAGCGTCCGGAGCGTGAACACGCTCAGCGGCGGCGAGTCCTTTATGGCGGCGCTGTCTCTGGCGCTGGGCCTCTCGGATGAGATTCAGGCCAGCGCGGGCGGGGTGCGGCTGGACACCATGTTTGTGGATGAGGGCTTCGGCTCTCTGGACGAGGAGGCGCTGCAGCAGGCCCTCCGGGCGCTGGAGAGCCTGACGGACGACTCCCAGCGGCTGGTGGGGCTCATCTCCCATGTGGGGGAGCTGCGCCGCCGCATTCCCCGTCAGATTCAGGTGAAGCGCCAGCGCAGCGGGGGCAGCCTGTGCACGCTGGTGACGGACTGACGCCCTTTACAGCCGCGGGGTTTCATGCTATAATGAGCTTGCGCGGCGCGGACGGCCGCGAACAAGTGAATAACAGGTGTTCGGTGCCGCTGATGGGAGACCAGGCCAGCGGGTAAAAGGGAAACAGGTGCAAAACCTGTGCGAACTCGTCACTGTGAAGGCGGAGCGCGGCGCAATGCGGCGACGCGGCCACTGTCCACGGCGCGGTGGGGATGCCTCCCCGCCGCCCGGGATGGGAAGGCTGCGCTGCGCGTCGAAGCCTGAGCCAGGAAACCTGCCGAGCGCCGGTACAGGGATTGCAGATTCCAGGCCACGAGTCCTTGGCCGTACCGAACAGGGAGCCTCTGCGCATCGGCTCAGCGCTCCCCGGCTGAGCGTTTTGCGCGCGCAGCCTGCTTTGTGGTGCCCTCTGTCCTTGTACAGGGGGCTTTTTCTGTACCTGTGCCTCCGCATCCACCCCTCCGCGTCCGGGAGGAACCATTCAAAGGAGGAACCATCATGAGACAGTTTACCGCACTTTTGCTCACACTCGCCCTGTGTCTGGCGATGCTCACGGGCTGCGCCGGAACCGGCACCACCGGCGCCGCTGCGACCTCAGCCGCCCCGGACGCCTCTGCCGCGCCCGCCCCGGAGGCCAGCGCCGCCGAGGAGAGCGCCGCCGAAGACGAGGAGAACTACAACACCGGCGACGCCGCTCTGGACGACCCGCTGAATCAGGACGACATCGGGGAAAAGGAGCTGCTGGTGGTCAGCTTCGGCACCAGCTACAACGATTCCCGCCGCCTGACCATCGGGGCCATTGAGCAGGCGCTCTCGGAGCAGTTCCCGGACTGGAGCGTCCGGCGGGCCTTCACCAGCCAGATTATCATCGACCATGTGAAGAGCCGGGACGGCGTGAGCATCGACAACGTGAAGGAGGCTCTGGACCGGGCCGCCGACAACGGGGTGAAGCAGCTGGTGGTGCAGCCCACCCACCTGATGAACGGTCTGGAGTACCACGACCTGGTGGAGGAGGTGTCCAACTACGCCGACGCCTTTGAGCAGGTGACCATCGGGGAGCCGCTGCTCCTCAAGAAGGCGGACTTCAACGCCCTGACCGAGGCCATCACGGAGAGCACGAAGGAGTATGACGACGGCGAGACCGCCATCTGCTTCATGGGCCACGGCACCGAGGCCGAGTCCAACGGCGTGTACACGGTGATGCAGCAGACCCTCAGCGCTCTGGGCTATGAGCACTACTACGTCGGCACCGTGGAGGCCACGCCCAGCCTGGACGACGTGGTGGCGGCCGTGGAGCAGGGCAACTACAAGCGGGTGGTGCTCCAGCCGCTGATGGTGGTGGCCGGCGACCACGCCAACAACGACATGGCCGGGGACGAGGAGGACAGCTGGAAGAGCGTCTTCGAGTCCAAGGGCTATCAGGTGGAGTGCGTGCTTCAGGGTTTGGGTGAGAATGAGGCTGTGCGGCAGCTCTACGTCGCCCACGCCCAGGCCGCCATTGACAGCCTGAACGGATAAAAAAGGGGAAACAACTGTGAAAAAGACCATTCTTAGCATAATTCTGACCCTTGCGCTTGCCGTCAGCCTGCTCTCCGGCTGCACCGGGGGGCAGACTGGTGCCCCTTCGGACGCCTCTGCGGACGCCTCCGCCCCGGCAAGCTCCGCCGCCGCGGAGCGCACTGAGCACACCGGGGAGGACGCCGCCGTTGCCTCCGGCTCGGAGCTGGCCCCCGCCGCGGAGCTGGACCTGGAGGGACTGGAGAGCGTCGCCTCTGACGCCCTGAACCCGGGCAGCTACCCCGTCCGGGTGGACTCCAGCTCCACCATGTTCC
Organism: Oscillospiraceae bacterium; assembly: GCA_902784305.1. GTDB lineage: Bacteria > Bacillota > Clostridia > Oscillospirales > Oscillospiraceae > Onthomonas. The sequence continues at coordinate 25,134 of CACZUK010000034.1, forward strand.
GCATCACCGACTGCACCCTCACCGTCACGGAGGAGGGCATGCGCGCG
>CACZUK010000035.1 GCA_902784305.1 Oscillospiraceae bacterium
TCGGGTTTCCAACTGACCCCAATCCGCCCGACCGAAAAGAGGACTTTCAGCGGGAAAGCGCGCGGAAATCACACAGCAACGCAGACAGAAAACGCCGTCGCCCCGGATAATGTTGAAAGGAGGAGCTGCCATGGGAAGAAACCTTGAGCAATACATCATACAAAACTTCACAACGGCGATAGAGCGTCACATGATTCAGACCTTCTATCAGCCGGTCATCCGCACCTCCTCCCGGCAGCTGTGCAGCTTCGAGGCCCTGGCCCGGTGGATTGACCCGGAGCTGGGCGTCATCTACCCCGATGAGTTCATCCCCGTGCTGGAGCGGGAGCGGCTGATTCATCTGCTGGACACCGCGATTCTCCGGCAGGTCTGCGCCCGGCTCAGAAGCTCCATCGCCAACGGGGAGACACCCATTCCCGTCTCCGTCAACCTCTCCCGGCTGGATTTCACGCTCTGCGATATTTTCAGCGAGGCGGACCGCATCGTCAGCGAGTTCCAGATTCCCCACGACTTCCTCTACTTTGAAATCACGGAGAGCATCGTGGCGGAGCAGAAGGAGCTGATGATGGGGATTGTGGAGCGCTTCCGCAGTGCCGGGTATCAGATGTGGATGGACGATTTCGGCAGCGCCTATTCCTCTCTGAACGTTTTGAAGGATTTCTCTTTCGATGAGCTCAAGCTGGACATGAGCTTTCTGCGGCCCTTCAACCTGCGCTCCAAGCGTATCGTCACCGCCCTGGTGAAGATGGCGAAGGAAATCTACGTCCACACCCTGGCCGAGGGCGTGGAGACGGAGGAGCAGTTTGTCTATCTGCGGGACATCGGCTGCGAAAAGGTGCAGGGCTACTATTTCGGCAAGCCCATGCCCTATGAGGACGCGCTGGCGAACCTCCGCAACAAGGGCATCCGCATCGAAGCCCTGCACGACCGGAACTATTACGATGAAATCGGACAGATTGACTACCTCAGCGCCGTCCCGTTTATGACGCGGGAGGAGCAGGATTCCCTGGTCACCGCCCGGCAGCTCAACAGTATCCCGCTGATGCTGGCCGACTTTTCCGCGGACAGCTTCCGGGTGCTGTTCTTCAACACCGCCTTTGAAAAAATGGCGCGGCAGTCGGGCATGTTCGCCGGGGTGTTTACCCAGGAAATGCTGGGCCAGCCCCAGCCGTATCGAAAAATCTCGACTAAAATCATCAATCTCATGGACTCGGCCCGGGTGTCCGGTCAGGACAGAATGCTCTTCGCCATCAAGGAGCAGTATTACGAAATCAAGGCCCGTCTGATGGCCCAGGCCCGGGACAAATACTGCGTGCTCGTGCGCGTCACCAACCTCACCAAGGAGGCGCAGTCGGAGAAAACCGGGCATCTGGACGAGAATATCCGCCAGATTTACGCACTTTACGACCGCATTACCCTGCTCAACTACGCCGAGGACAGCATCACCCCTCTGTACACGGACGCCCAGGTGGGCCTGATTTCCGGCCGGCAGGGGATTCAGGAGCTGGTAAAGGAGTACGCGGAGAAGTTTCTCTATCCCGACGACCGGACCCGGTTCATCCGCGCCTTTCACCCCGAGGCGGCGAAGGAGCGCCTGATGGAGAGCGCCAGCGTCAGCTTTTCCGAGCTGCTGCGCACCAGCGTCCGCCACGGGCAGTACGCCTGGACGAAATACACCCTGCTCAAGATTGATGAGAACAACGCGCTGCTGCTGATTCAGAACATCCACGACTGCGCCAAGAAGCTGATTGAAACCTACGGCGTGCAGGTTCAGGAGGGCGGACCCTACGCCCCGGCGCAGCTGTGGAGCAACATCGCCCGCTCCGAGCTGCTGCGGATTTTCTGGAAGGACCGGGACCGCCGCTTTCTGGGTGCCAGCAAGGCTTTTCTGGATTTTTACAACTTCTCGTCTCTGGACGACATCCTGGGCAAAAACGACGAGGAGATGGGCTGGCACGTCCACCCCGACCTGTACATGAACGATGAATACAAGGTCATCCACGAGGGTATGACCTTCCACAACGTGCCCGGCAACTGCATCTGCAACGGCGAAAACCGGGAAATTATGGCCAGCAAAACGCCCCTTTATGATGTCAACGGGGAGATTTCCGGCCTGATTGGCTACTTTTTCGACATCACGTCCCTGGGGCTGAGCAATCAGCGCAATCAGGACGCCACCCGGCGCGACCTCCTCACCGGGCTGCTCAATTCCCGCGGCATCTCGGAGGAGGCGGAGGCCTTCCACGATGAGTTTTATCTGCGCGGGACGGACTTTGTGCGCATCCACATCACCATCAACGATTTCACGATGTTCAACGAGCAGTACGGCTTTGACTTCGGAGACAAGGTGCTCGGCGCCCTGGGCCGCGCCCTCAAGCAGGGCTTCGGACGCAGCTGCGCGGTGGGACGCTACGCAGGACACACCTTCGCCATCCTCCAGCAGGTGGAATCCAGGGAGGATGCCCGCCGGATGCGCGAAAAGGTCAAGAATATTGGACAGACCGTCCGGGAGGTGGACGGCAGGCCCATCACATTATACCTGTCCGTCGGCTTCGCGCTCTATTCGGAGACCCTCGACCTGACTGAGCAGGTCAAGAGCGCGGAAATGCGCCTGCACGCCGACTATGACCAGAACATTTCAGACGACAACCGCATTGACCACGCCTCCGCGCTGTTTCACTTTTTCGATGATTTGCCCGTGCCCTACACCGTGTTTCATGTGACCTACTCGAAGGAAACCGGGCAGTACGACGTGGTTTTCTTCTATGTAAACAGCAAGTATGAGGAGTTTGCCGAGCTTCCGGCGAAGGCCATGCTGGGGCACACGGTGCGGGAGCTGTTCCCCTACCTGGGAGACGACTGGTATTACGATGTCAAAAGCGCGGCTCTGGACGGAAAGCTGGTGGAGGGGGAATTTGACAGCCCGCTCAGCGGAAAGCATTACCGCTTCACCGCCCGTCAGATTATTTATCCCGGCTATTGTGCCATCACCTGCGTGGAGACGCCGGTCATGCATCTGCGCAAAACGCTCCTGATTGCCGACGATATTGAGAGCAATCGTGAAATCCTGGGCGAGCTGCTTTCGGATGACTACGACATTCTGTACGCCGCGGACGGCGAGGAGACGCTGGAGCAGCTTCACAGCCACAGCGATGAGATTTCCCTGCTGATTCTCGACCTGTATATGCCGAAGCTGACCGGCCGGGACGTGCTCCGGGCCATGAAGGCCGACGCGGAGCTGATGGAGATTCCCGTGATCGTGCTCACCGTCGATTTGGACGCGGAGCTGGACTGCCTGAGAATGGGCGCGCTGGATTTCATTCCCAAGCCCTATCCGGACATTGAAATCGTCAAGGCCCGGATTGCCAAATGCATCGAGCTTTCCGAAAACCGCGACGCCAGCTGGCGGGCGCATCGGGACAAGCTGACCCGGCTGTTTAAAATAGATTATTTCATGCAAATCGTGAAGCGCTGGGACCAGGAGGAGCCGGAAAACGCCTTCGACGCCCTGGTTTTTGATGTCAATCGCTTCTCCGTTGTCAACCAGCGATACGGGCGGCCCTTCGGTGATTTGGTCCTGCGCGGCATTGGTGTGGGCATGAAAAACCTGATAAGAAAAACCGGCGGAATGGGGTGCCGAAAGGGCGATGACACGTTCTTGTTCTACGCTCCCCATCAGGACGACTGGGAGCCGCTTCTGCGGGAATTTTTAGCCGATGTCTTCGCGGAAACCGGGGCTGAAAACAAGACCAGCCTGAGAATCGGCGTGTATCCCAACGCGCATCAGGAGCACGACATTGCGGAGCGGTTTGTCCGGGCGAATTATGCCGCGGATAGCGTGAAAAACGTCCCGCATCAGCTGTGCGGCTATTATCAAAGCGCTGAACCCGGCAGCGGAAAGGAGGGGCAGTCATGAAACAGCTTTGGTTGCGGCGGACCTCATTTCCGCGTTGTTTCTCGCTATTGTTTTTATTGGATATGATTCCGGCACCAGAGAAATTCCCGACCGCTCGAAGCATTATCACGCCTGCCTGCTGTCCTGTCTGGCCGGATTGATTGTGGACGCATTGTCCTACCTCCTCGACGGCAGGGCCGACCTGGCTGTGCTGGTGGGACTGGTCAATTTTCTGTCCTTCTTTCTGATGGATTTGGTCATCCTGTTTATCACGACGGACCTGTGCGCCCGCATTGCCTCGGTGGAAAAGAGCTTCAACCGCCGGTACAGAAATACGGTTTTTTGCTTTGCGCCGCTGACGTGGTTTTTCTGAGCGTCGGAACGCTCACCGGCAAGCTGTTCACCGTGGAAAACGGCGTCTACACCATCGGACCGTGGAACGGTTTCTGCACCGTTCTGCCCTCTGTCTGCTTCCTCTCCAACCTCGCGATTGTCATCAGAAAGGCCGGAGTGCTGGGAAAGGAGCAGGCCCGAGTTATGATGATTTATTTCATCATGCCGGGTCTTGCGGCCATTTTGCTCATCATCAACTGTGATTGGGCGTTCTCCTATGTGGGCCTTGCTCTGGGCATGGCGCTGTTCTTCGTGCTGGTTCAGTCGAAGGCCATCACGGAGACAAACCTGCGGGCAAAAATGTACAACGAGCTCTCCACCACGGACCTGCTCACCGGCCTGAAAAACCGCAGAGGCTATGAAGCGCTTTTGTTCGAAATCGGCGCGGACGAGGCAGTCTGCGCGGTATTTTGCGATTTAAATTCCCAGAAAGAGGTGAATGACAACCTCGGCCACGAAGCGGGCGACCGGCTGATTCAGGGCTTCGCGGATCTGCTGCGGGAGACGTTTCCCGATGATTCTGTTTTCCGCATCAGCGGCGATGAATTTGTGGTCATCATCCGGAACGTGGAGGCGGAACCCCTCCAGGCGCAGATGCAGGCGTTTGGCGAAATCCTGAGAAAAAAAGACAGGATTGCGTCCTATGGATACGAGTCCGGGGCGGGGAATCATGTGCTGAACATCTTCAAAATAGCGGAGCAAAAGATGTACCGCGACAAGGACGTTTATTATCTGGAAACCGGAAAGCTGCGAAGGCACGCCCGCCCGACTGCTTCGGCTCAGAGCGATGCGTCTGGCTCCGCGGAAGGCGCCTCCCTGCCTCCATCCGGGTGCTGAGGCGGCGGGGTATCTCGTGCCGGAGCAGGACGCACAGAGTGATTCCCCTTGCACACGAAAAAGTAGTTGACAGAACCAAAAAAAGAAACAGCCCAGCGTGGAAGGCTCCCGCGACGAATCATAGTTCGTGTATGGAAACCCAGCACGCTGGGCGTTTTTTCTATCAGCCCGATATTCAGAACAGGCAGGAAACGAGCGTTAAAATGGCAAGCCCTCCCTGCATCAGCAGAATCTTCGGGTTGCTTGTGATGCTGCCGTACAGCGCCACCAGAATGATATATCCCATGAGGACCATCACAGCGGTTTTGCTGACGAACACAAAGTGCGCGAGCAGAATCAGGACGGCAATCAGGCCGTTGTAAATTCCCTGATTCTTGAACAGCGTATTGACCGACTTGCGCTCCAGCTCCTCCCGGTCCATGCCGAATACCTTTGAGGTTTTTTCTGACGTGGTCGCGATGGTTTCCAGGTACATGATGTAGAAGAATTCCAGCGCTGTCAGGGCAGCGAGAATGGTCGTGATAACTGTCATATTTTCACCTGTTTTCTGTATTGAACCTTTTCACCATTTTTTCGTGTGTTTTTCCGTGAGCAAAAGCAGGGTCAAAAGCCGTCTGCGTGATAATCGCGGGAGGCTGCCCGGCATCAGGCGCATCTCGCGCTCACCTCTCGTCTTGTGAAACTGTCAGGGCGTGATTTTATCGCTGTCAGCGGCAGGCCGCAGCACCGGTTTCATGCCCTTCTACAGCTTACTTGACCTCGATTGCCCATCCAAAAATGAAGGTCTGCTTTGCGTCACCCTTTTTCCCATAGGCGTGCATATGGTACACGCCGGTTGGGTCGTGGTCTTCCAGATTGATGGTCTTTGTCCACACGCCGTCCTGGTATTCACTGTCATACCAAACCAAATCATCCTGAGCGTCCTTCTCCGTCCACACCGCAAATTGAATTTCATCATAGGTCTCGGGAAGATTCTCAGCGGTCACAGTGATTGTCATGGTTTTATGATCTTCCGACACAGTAAAGGTGCAGGCATCCAGCAAAAGCAGTTCAGAATCGACCCCGTTTGTGTCGTCAGAATCCCAGAGCTTCGCGGCAAAATACGCCTTGAGCCTGTCATTGATTTCATCCTGCTCCTCTTTGCTCAGCGGCTGAAGATTTCCGTCATCTGTATCGATAATCGGTTCCCCCAACAGCTGATACAGGGTCGAAAATCGAGAAATCGTTGGCGTATTTTTATCCAAAAACAGAGACGAGCCGAGGAAATAGTTTGGTCTGGATATATCCAGATAATCGAGAATCGTCGGCGCCAGGCCCAGGGTATTTCTGCCCCCGACATCAATGCTGTCCGGTTCCACCCCGTTGAAGTAAAAGAAAAGCGGAACCCTGTCAATGCTGAGATACTCTCTGGGGTAATCCGGAAACGCGTCCGTGAAATATTTATCGGCATAGGTGGCGTGATCTGTTGTAAAGACCAGCAGCGTATTTTCAAAGGCAGGGCTGCTTTCAAACCACTCCATAAACTTCCCAAACTGAACATCAAAATTGTAAAATTTATTCAGCTCAGACAGGGAACCATCGTCAAACACTTCATCCGGGGAGTCATTGTTGGCGTGGGTGCCGAAGGTGTAAATCGCGGTGAAAAACGGCTGCTCCCGGTCTAAATCCTCCGTGATGCGCTGCTCCAAACGCTCAAAAGCCGCCAGATCAGAAATCGAGTTTGCCGTGCCGGTGTAGGTGCCCTTTTCGCTGATGAGCTCGTCAAAGCCAAAGCTGTATAAGTACTTCCAGAAGTCCTCATTATCCGGCTCTGTGTCGATAAACGTGGTGAAATACCCCTCATCGCGGAGTATTTTCTGAATAGAAACCAGGTGATTCTCGTCCAGATCGTTCAGCTGGTAGCCGGAATAAAGCTGTCCGATTAAGCCTCTCAGAGTCGCGAAGCTGTGATTGTAATAATTGGTGAAGGACAGCGATTTTTGCTGATACTTTGCCACATTCGGCATAATATTTCTGTCATCATCTATAATATTCTGCGACAGGCCTTCGCAGAAAATCAGCACAACATTGGGATGCTTTCCCAGCGCCTTTGGCTTGCGCACCGCGTTGTCAATTCCCTGCTTCTGAAAGCTGCTCGGGTCATTCTGTTCAATGGAACCGGAATAGCTTGCGGACTGGATGCCCTGCTGAATGAGCTGAAAATACGCCAGTGCCGGCGAGCTGGTCGGAACAAAAAAACCGCACATCAGCTCCAGTGCAATGACTCCGGCCAGCGGAATTGGGAGCTTTACGGAGTCCGGCAGTACAGTGGTTGTCGGGGCAAAGCAGACCGCCACCATGATTCCAATGCAAATGACATAGAGGAACATCTTGTCGCTCAGGTCAGATAAAAACCGAACGTTTGTCACCATGACCATGGTGAGGTAGGTGTTCGCAAACACCTTAAAGAACAGCTGCGCGTTCAGCAGGAAATACAGGATTCCGCTGACACAATGCCCCACAACTCTGTTTTTCCTCAGCAGAAGCTCCGTGAGGAAAAACAGGATCGCGACCTCAAAAAGGGGGTAAAGGAAGTCAGCCGGCTGCCCGGAGGAAGCCGCCGCAATTACAGCGAATATCAGCGTAAATGCTGGTTTTAAAATGGAAAGGATACCCTCAAACGTTTTTTTCTTCCCCATACAGACTCAGTATTTCCTCCTCTAAAAGGCTCCAGTCCCGGCCCGCAGCCGTTTCCAATCCACCCTGCTCAAGCTTACCACGCAGCTGCGCGTCCGTGCAAATCCGATTGATTGCCTCCACCGCGGAATCAATGTTTCCGCGCTCATAAAGGAGACAGTTCTGCTCGTCCACCAGATACTCTATATTTCCCTCGTTGGGGGCAACGACGCAGTATCCGCCCGTCGCCATCATCTCCAGAGGCGGATAGGAAAAACTCTCCAGAATACTGGATTTTATCAGGATGTCGCACTGAGCGTAGATTTCGCCCACCTGTTCATTGGGAATCTTGTGGAGGAAGCGATCCACCCGATACCAGCTCTTCGGCTTCCCCTGATAGGACATAAACCAGATTTCAAATTTGTCCGGATCCAGGCGCTCCACAATCTGGAAGCTCTCATCCACGTTCTTGTAATAATCGTCGCTGTTGCCTTCCACAAGAATCCGAGTTTTTCCGGACATGGAGCGCTGCTTTTGGGGGAAGCGCTTCAAATCTATTCCGTTGCGGGCGTAGCGGGCCTCCTTGCCGTAATACGACTTCAGCCAGTCAACACACCACTGAGAAATCGTCAGGTAATGCAGCTTCGTGTAAGACATATACGTCTGGTTTGCCAGGATGCGGAAGTAGGTTGTACCGGGTTTATAGAAATTTACCTCATAGTTTTGCACCAGATAATATCTTTCAGCGATATTCGGATAGGTGTTCATGAAACCCAGCGTAGACCAGAGCGTTGCCACAGCTTTGTCGATTTTTGCGTGAATCTGAGTCTCAGGCTTGGAGAGAACAAACAGCGTGGTCCCATCAACGACAAAGTCTTTTTCATCGACCCCATCGTTCAGAATAAGGACATCCATCCCCGCCTTTTTCAGCATCACACAGTGCTTGAGCGCGACCAGAATACCGCCGCTGATTTGGAGGGAGGGCAGAACCATCACCAGATTTCTGGACATTTTTGAGAGCAGAAACTGCACAAGAGAATACCCGGAGTTGATGGTGATGCAGTGCTCTGTGGCGTAGGCGTGGGCGTTTTCCGCAATCGTTTTTCTGGTTTCAGGATGCTCGATCAGCTCACTGAGCTTCTCCTCCCATTCGTCACATCCGTCGCACAGCAGACCCGTGACGCCATCCTCAATCATCTTCTCAAACGCGCCCACCCTGCTGGCAATGGTGGGCACCTTCACAAGGGCAGCCTCCGTCCACTTGTTTTCCGACTTGGCTCTGTTGAAAATGGTGTCCTCCAGAGGCGCAATGTTGATGTCAACAGCCGCAATCATGGCAGGCAGCTTTTCCCAATCGACAAAAGGCGTGGCAATCATGCGGTCCTTAAACGGCTCCAGTTCAGCGGGAACGTCCATCTCCCCCGCAAAGACCAGCTGAACGTTTTCATAGCGCTTCATGATGGCCTGAAGGGCCGGAAGAATCATTTCAATATCCGCGTTGTGCGTAATGCTGCCGCTGAAATAACCGATGCGGACAACGCCGGATTCCTTCCGATTCTGCGCCTCCTCCTGGAGCTGTCTGCTGCGCTTTTTTTCCTTTCTGCCGCTGAGCTTGTCCGGCGGAAGGAAGGGGAGCACATCCCGTTCATAGACCGCCTCCTCGGACAGCTTCACCATCTTTTCAGACGCGACATTCCGGTTGATAAACACCTCCGGAACGTAGCCGCGCAGCTCCTCCGCCAGCTGCTCCGTGGTGGTAATCGCCGCGTCGCACAGGCTGAGGGTTTTGTGCATGCGTATCACGCCGCTGTTGTAGTTCTCCCGGTCCTGTTCGCTCATCTGCTGAATATACTTGATTTGATCTGTATATTTTGTATCAATGACAAGATCGTCAATGTCAAACAGCACCGTCTTATTCTGCTCCTTGGCGATGGCAATAAACTCCCCAATCGTATCCGTATAAGGGCAGCGGAAGAAAATAAACATGCGGTAGTGCTTCACCAGATCGAGGGTCAGATCATCAAAAAACACCTCATTGCTGGAGATGCCTGAGGCCAGCAGCTGCTCCCTCTGGTGGGACACTCTGTACCGGGACGGGTGCGGAAGATAGCAGCCGTTGATGAAAAGAACATCCATATACACCACATTCGGGAGCGGGTCCCCGCACCCTCTCCGCTGGATTCGTACATCAATATAGTTTTTTGCCTTTTTCGCAAAAACGACAGGCCCCTCGGTCTTCAGACTCTTCGCAGATTTGCTCAGCAGATGTCCGATTCTTGCCATTTTCCGCACCTCCAAATCATTCGTGCCTCAGTCCCTCATAATAATCGCACACTTCCTGCGCTTCACCAATCATCTTCATCTGTCCGTGGTCAAGCCAGAGAACGGTATCGCACATTTCCCGAATCTGTCCGATGCTGTGAGAGACAAACAGCACCGTCGTACCGCCGCTCATCAGCTCCATCATCCGGGCCTTGCTCTTGGCCTGAAAGCTGGCGTCTCCCACCGCGAGGATTTCATCGACAATCAGGATGTCGGGATTCACCACCGTCGCCACGGAAAAGGCCAGGCGCATCACCATACCGGAGGAATAGTTTCTCAGAGGCACGTCGATGAACTGGCCGAGCTCGGAAAACGCGACGATTTCATCGTATTTTTCCTTCAGGAAGCTCTCTGAATATCCCAGAATGGCGCCGTTGAGAAAGATATTTTCCCTGCCGGTCAGCTCGAAGTCGAATCCGCTGCCCAGCTCCAGCATGGGCACCACATTTCCGTTCACGCTGACGGAACCGGTGGTGGGCTTCAGGATACCGGAAATGACCTTCAAAAGCGTGGATTTCCCCGCGCCGTTGTTGCCGACAATGCCAAAGACCTCGCCTTTTTTGACCTCGAAGCTGACGTTTTTCAGGGCCCAAAACTCCTGATACTGGATTTTTCCCTGCAACAGCTGGACGAGATATTCCTTGATTCCCGACACCCTGTCAAAGCTCATGCGATAGCAGAGGGAGATGTCGTCTGCTTTAATAATCATATCAGCAACTCACATTCTTTAGAGATACAGGATGAACTTATCCTGCGTTTTTTTGAACACCAGAACGCCCAGCAGCAGCGGAATCAGAGAGGCGAGCAGCATGAGCGCGTAGGCCTTCGGCTCGGGCGAAACACCGTTCATCACCGCGGTACGGAAAAACCGGATGATGTGGTAAAGGGGATTGCATTTGAACAGCGGCAGCAGCCGGTCCGGCAGGATGGTTTCCGGATAAAAAATCGGCGTCGCGTACATCCAGAGCATCAGCACCACGCCCCAGAGGAACTGCGTATCCCGGAAAAAAACCATCGCGGAGGCCAGCAGCATTCCCACGCCCAGACACAGCGCCATCAGGCAGAGAATCACCAGCGGAATCAGCAAAAACGAGAAACGAATCGGGGTGCGGGTAATCAGCACCACCAGCAGCAGCGGCACCAGCGAAAGCAGGAAATTGACCGCCGAGGACAGCACACGGGTGACGGGATAAATATACTTGGGAACGTACACCTTGGTGATGAGCGACGCGTTTCCGACGATGCTGGAAAGGGTCATATTGGTCGCCTCGCTGAAGAAGCTGAAGCAGACGACGCCAATGAGCAGATAGAGGGCGAAGTTGGGAATACTGGACCGGAACAGGGTGGAAAAAATGATGTACTGCACGGTCATGGTCAGCAGAGGATTGAGGAAGCTCCACAGCACGCCCAGCACGCTGCGCTTATATTTTGTCTTGAAATCTCTGGCCACCAGCTGCTTCATCAAAAAGCGATAGCGGGAGAAGGCGTGGAGAAGCTTCAGGGTTTGCGTTGTCTCCCCGCGCTCGTTGGCTTTCAGCAGGCGCAGAGAGAAAATACCCAGTACCGCCAGAAGAACCCCCACGCAATACCAGTAAATATCGCCGAAGAGAATCTTCGTTTTCGTGGTCAGAGATACGCAAAGCGCACCGTTGATTTCCTTGCCGTTGAGCTTCGCGGGCGTGTCCTCCGCCGGATTTTTTCTCTCCTCGGAGAGGCTGCCGTAGTACAGCGTGACCGCGTTGTCCGGCTCGCTCTCAGGCGCGGTAATACGCAGCAAAACCGTTCCGGATTCCGTGATGGGATTGTGGAGCGGCACATAATGCTCCTGATTGTCCGCCATTTGAGAGACATCCACGGAGAGGTGGTCCAGCACCGTGTCCCCGTTCAGCAGCTCCAGCTCCAGCGTCCCCGTGTTGGTGCGGTTGTAGGTGGCGCCCAGAAGGGAGAGGCCCACCACGTTCCCGTTCAGCTGGATTTCCTGCTCCACCGTGTCGTCCGCGGTGATTTCCTCCACCACCGCCACCTGGCTCAGCATATCCGTCTCGTCCTCGCGGTAATGGAACTGCTCCCCGCCAATCAGATAGAGCAGCAGGGCCAGCACGGCAAAGCCGGCCAGCGCAATGGCACAGCCTTTTTTCAGCTTATTTTGATCCATTTATTGATTCACTTCCTCCAAAAATCTGCTCAGCGCGTCCTTCCAGTCCGGCAGCCGCTCAAAGCCGTGTTCCGTCAACTTGCTCTTGTCCAGCCTGCTGTTGAAGGGCCGGGCCGCCTTGGACAGGCCGTATTCCGCGGTGGTCACGGGCACAACCTTTGTGTCCATGCCCGCCTGACGGTAGATTTCGCAGGTGAAATCGTACCAGCTGATGTAGCCGCCCTCGTTGGTGGCGTGGTAGTAGCCATATTTGTCCGTCACAATCATATCGCACAGCAGCCGCGCCAGGTCCGGGGTATAGGTGGGCGTGCCGATCTGGTCGCAGACCACCCGGACCGTGTCGTGGTTTTTGCCCACGTTCAGCATGGTCTTGATGAAGTTCTTGCCGTTCACGCCGAACACCCAGGCGATGCGGACGATGAAATACTTCTCCAGAAGGCCGGAGACCGCCAGCTCGCCCTCCAGCTTGGTCTGACCGTAGACGTTCAGGGGCTTGTAGTCCTTGCAGTCCGGCTGCCAGGGCTCCGTGCCCTGTCCGTCGAAGACGTAGTCGGTGGAGATGTACATCATCTTGCAGTCCAGCGCCTTGCAGACCTCGGCGATGTTCCGGGTGCCCTCGGCGTTGATGGCGCGCACCTTGGCGATGTTCGCCTCGTCCTCCGCGCCGTCCACGTTGGTCCAGGCCGCACAGTGAATCACCGCGTCCGGACCGTAGCCCTCCAGGTAGCGTTTCACAGCCGCCGCGTCGGTAATGTCAAAATCAGCGACATCCACGCCGCAGTGCTCAATGCCGCGGGAGGCCAGCACCTTACAAACGTCGTAGCCCAGCTGACCTTTTACTCCGGTAACCAAAATCTTCATGCTCGTCTCCTTATAGCTTTCCCGAACGAATCACCCGCACCGCGAAGCGGAACAGGGGCGCGGGCAATCTCAACGCGATGATTTCAAACAGTGTTGTGGAGGGATTCTGCCTGCGCAGGGACCAGAGCCGCCGAACCGCGCCGCGTTTGCGCTGCGCGTTGTCCTGCCTGGCCTGCCCCCAGGCCAGAGCGTCCTTCAAACCGGGCGTCTGCGCGCGCCGGGACAACTCCGAAACCCGGTTCAGGAACCCGTTCAGATGGAGGGCGATGTAGTCCTCCTTCGTGGTGATGTGGGCCAGCACCCCGGTCTGGTTGTTCCCGTGGAGCCGGTAGCGCAGCAGCGGACGGTCCGCCACGGCGATTTCGTGCTCCAGAGCGCAGTACCAGGCCAGATAGTGGTCGTGCACCATGCTCTGCGCAAAGGGAACGGCGGCCTTCGCGAGCTCCGCGCGAATCAGCATGGTGCATCCAATCACGAAGTTTCGATAGAGAAAGTGGTCGCTCAGCCCGCTCCCCTGGTGAAAGATGTGCCGGGGCCTCAGCGCCGTGATGCTCCCGGCCAGCGGCGCCCCGTTGGCGTCCATGGGGAGCACGTCGCTGCAAATCAGCCCCGCGGACCCGATTTGCTCCTCCAGAACCCCCAGCTTTTCCGGCAGCCACACATCGTCCTGGTCGCAGTAGGCGAAGTAGTCTCCCTCCGCCTCCTCCGTCAGGCGCTCAAAGGTGCGGTTGGAGCCCAGATTCTCCCCATTTCTCCCGATGGACCAGGGAAACGCGGTGACGCACTCCCCCACCAGGCGCTCAATGTCCCCAAAGGGCACCGTGGGAGAGCAGTCGTCCCGCACATACAGCCGCAGATTCGGATAGGTCTGGGCGTTCAGGGATTCCAATTGCTCCCGCAGCCAGTCCATCCGCGGCTCGTACACGGCCATCAGGATGGAAATCAGCGGTTTACCGGTTTCCATACAACTTTTCATAACAGTTTTGATACTCTCCACTGAAATCAGCGCCGCCCGTCACGGCGAGCGTCATCCTCACACCTCAAATTCCATCCGGCACTGCGCCAGCGTGGGATTGCGCTTGTCCTTCTCGCTGAGAATCAGCTCCCCGGCCTCCGGCCACACGATGCCCACGTCCGGGTCGTCCCAGGCGATGCCGCCCTCGTCCTCGGGGTGGTAAGTGTCGTCGCATTTGTAGGCAAACTCGGCGTAGTCGCTGACCACCAAAAAGCCGTGGGCAAAGCCCCGGGGAATCAGGAATTGACGCTGATTCTCGCCGCTGAGCAGCGCGCCGACCCACTTTCCGTAGGTTTCGCTGCCCTTGCGCAGGTCCACCGCCACGTCGAACACCTCGCCGGAGAGCACCCGCACCAGCTTCGCCTGGGGATGCGTCTTCTGGAAGTGCAGGCCCCGCAGCACGCCCTTCCGGGAAGAGGACTGGTTGTCCTGTACGAAGTCGTAGCACAGGCCCACGGCGTCGAAATCACTCTTTTTGTAGGTCTCCATGAAGTAGCCGCGCTGGTCGCCGTAGCGCTTCGCGTCGATGACGAAAACGCCCTTGATTTCCGTCTCCGTGAAGGTGAAATTTCCGCTCTTCATGCTCAATACCTCAGCTTTCCTTCCGCGACGTTCCGCAGATGCTTTCCATACAGGGATTTCCCGTACCGCTCCGCGGACTCCAGCAGGGTGTCCCGGTCAATCCAGCCCTTGTTGTAGGCGATTTCCTCCAGGGCGGCAATCTGAGCGCTCTGGCGCGTCTCAATGGTGCGCACGAAGTCCGCCGCGTCCACCAGCGAGTCCATGGTGCCCGTGTCCAGCCAGGCAAAGCCGCGGCTCATCAGCTTCACGTCCAGCAGGCCCTGGTGCAGGTACATCTCGTTGAGCGTGGTGATTTCCAGCTCGCCCCGGGCGGAGGGTTTGACCTGGGCGGCCATCTGATTGACGCCGCTGGGGTAGAAGTACAGGCCGGTGATGCAGTAATTGGACTTGGGGTTCTCCGGCTTCTCCTCCACGGAGATGACCTTGCCGTTCTCATCAAACTCCACGATGCCGAAGCGCTCCGGGTCGTTGACGTAGTAGCCGAAGATGGTGGCGCGCCCGTTCTCCGCGTTCTGCTTCGCCGCGCGGACGATCTTGCCCAGACCGCCGCCGTAGAAGATGTTGTCGCCTAGAACCATGGCGCAGGGCTCGTCCCCGATGAACTCATCTCCAATCAGGAACGCCTGGGCCAGGCCGTCGGGAGAGGGCTGCTCCTTGTAGCTCAGAGAGATGCCGAACTGACTGCCGTCGCCCAGCAGCTTCTCGAAGTTGGGCAAATCCTGCGGCGTGGAAATCAGCAGAATGTCGCGGATTCCAGCCAGCATCAGCACAGAGATGGGGTAATACACCATGGGCTTGTCATAGACGGGCAGCAGCTGCTTGGAGGTCACCATGGTCAGCGGGTAGAGCCGCGTGCCGCTGCCTCCGGCCAGTACGATTCCTTTCACGATTCATCGTTCCTTTCCTGTGGATAATCAGCAAGGAGGGCGCGTCCGGCCCGGCGCGGCGGCATCGCCCCGCGTCGGTTCCATCGGACGCTTTCCTGTTTGTTCCGGTTCTTCCTCCGGATTTCATCCCGTGCGGTGCGGAATCCTTCCAGCGCCACAATCTGTTGAACGCGGGGCATTTGCGCGCCAATTTCACCGCTTTGGCTGAGCCAGGCTCCGGGGATGGCCTTCCGGCGATTTGCAGAAACCCTCCTGATACGCATACAATTTGTGTAACCTTATATATTCTACTACACCACCCCCGAAAAAGCAAGAGAAAAGCTGCTTGCCGCGGGACGCTCCAGCGCCCATAATGGTTGCCCATTTCCCGCCGCTTTGGTGCGAAATGCCCAAAGTCCCGGCAGCGGTCCGGCGGAGCGCTGCCCGGCAAATCCGGCCTCACAGACCGCGCCGTTCTCCCGAAGGGGGGCTGTTTCAGAGAGCGAACATGCGTTGGATGTCCCCTCTCCCCTGCTGTGCGGTCCGCGGTTTTTTGCACTTTTCCCTATGATTTTCACCGCCTTGCCGATGTCCCAGTCGGTGGCTGTCCGGCCGTTTTTCGTGTGAAGACGGGCGCGGCGGGCCCCTTTCCGCGCGTTTGGTCGGAACGCTTTCGTTTCCCTCTCCTCCCCGGGGTGACTGCATTTAAACGCCTGAAAACAGCGTATTTATCGGAAATTTGCAACCTTTTGTAGGGGCGGCCATTGGCCGCCCGGCAAAGATTGAGAGAATCCCGGGCGCGCACTGCGCGCCCTCCTCCCCCGCACAGCTTGCAATCTGAGCCGGATTGTGATACAATCAAGGCATAGAACCACCCGGACGCAGCCTAATCTCCCAACGGCCCGGCCGGACCCCCTGAGGTGAGTGTGATGAGTGTCAATCCCTACATGATGATTCTGCACGCGGACCCCGCCCGCTACATCCAGAAGCCTGCCCCCACCGTGCTCGCTCTGGCCAAGAGCGTCGAGGGCACCTGCGCGGTGCTGGGCCTGCTGAAAATCGGCGGTTTTCTGCTCGATTCCCTGGGCAGCCTCTCCACGGTGCAGATTTTGAACATCTCCCTGACCGGCCTGGCCCTCAAGGCCGCACTGAGCCTCCACGAGGCCTTCGGCGCCCTGTTCCCGGTCTTCGCCCTGGGCGTGCTCGTCGCGCTGGTCTGCACCGTGGCGGAGGCCGCCGGACTCTGGGCCCTCCGCGTCGCTCTGGCCGGGTCCGCCCTGCTCAAGTACACCCGCAAGGTCCTCCTGTTCGACACCGTCTTCCTGCTGCTCACCACCGTGGCCGGCATCGGCATGCGCATGTACCATTACACCCTTCACGAGCTCAGCGCGGACCCCTCCCTGCTCAAGCTGCGGACCATCCTGCTCACCGGTGCCGGGTGCGTACTCTTCCTCGTGGTGCGGCTGCTCTACCACCGGGACGTGTTCACCGTGTTCTCCGCCATTGAGTACGAAATCCGCATGGAGTACAAGGAGACCGTGGTGGACGCCCCCAGACTGGCCGCGTTCGCCTTCCTGTTCGCCACGCTGAGCACAGCGGGCGCGGTCCTCACGGCCCGGAGCATCGGGTACACGAGCCTCCCGTTTCTCCTGCTGACGGCTATGGCGGTGAAATACTTCGCCGTCCTAGGCAGCTGGGACGGGTTCCAGCACTGTCACCGATAAGTCGATAAAATACCAGAAAAACCGCCTCTGAGCTGTCGGAAGCGGTTTTTTGTTGTTTTTGGTAATTTTTCAATCCGGGACCACCGGCAACGCCTTTTGTATCAGTCCGGAACCACCGGCAACGCGTCCGCCGGGATGGGGCTGACAAAGCCCGCGGCGGTGCGCGCCTGGAACTCCTCCCGGGCCTCCCGAAGCAGCTCCGGGCGCGTGAACAGGTCGATGACCGACGCGCAGAGCACCTTGCCCGCGTGAAGAGCGGCCTTTCGGCCCAGCTCCGTGCCGCCGCAGGAGACGTTCTGCCAGCTGTGGCCCGGACAGCCGTTGGGCCAGGCCGCCACATGGATTTGCGCCGTGGGACACTCCCAGCTCACGTCCCCCACGTCCGTGGAGCCGGGCCGGAAGACCTCCGCCTGACACAGGGGCAGCAGAAAGTCGTTCATAGCTCCTTTGCCCGCCCGGAGCAGCTGCACCTGTTCCCGGGCAAAGGCCGCGTCGGCGGCGGCGCCCAGTCCGGGCAGCTTGTCCGCACCGGTATAGGTTTTGGAGAGCTTTTCGGCAAAATCCAGCTCTTTTTCCGTGTAATGCGGCACGCCCAACGCCGCAAAGTTGGTATAGAGCACCCGCTCCAGAGCGTGGTTCGTCACCGTGTCGGCCAGACCGTCGATGAATTTGCGCTCCACCGTGGTGTCCGTCATCAGGGCCGCGCCCTCCGCGATGCGGTCCACCCGCCCCTGAAGCTCCACGGCCTCCGCCACCTTGTCGGAGCGGACCATGTAGAGCACCGACGCCTCCGCCTGCACCACGTTGGGGCTGCGGCCGCCCGCGTCCGTAATGGCGTAGTGGACCCGCGCCCGGTCGCTCATGTGCTCGCGCAGGAACTGCACGCCGATGTTCATCAGCTCCACCGCGTCCAGGGCGCTGCGGCCCCGGTCCGGGTCCCCGGCGGCGTGGGCGGCGACACCGTGAAATTTGTACTGCACCTGAATGCAGGCGTTGGTGGAGCCGGTGACCACCTCGTTGCAGTCCTCGGGATGCCAGGTCAGGGCGGCGTCCATGCCGTACCACAGCCCGTCCCGGGCCATGAAGGCCTTCGCCGCGCCGCCCTCCTCGCCGGGACAGCCGTAGAGCACCACCGTGCCCGATGCCGGATGCTCCTCCAGCCAGGCCTTCACCCCCAGCGCCGCCGCAAAGGCGCCCGCGCCCAGCAGATTGTGGCCGCAGCCGTGTCCGCAGCCGCCATTGACCAACGGACGGTGCTCCACCGCCCCCGCCTCCTGGGAGAGGCCGGAGAGGGCGTCGTACTCCGCCAGCAGCGCGATGACCGGCCGTCCCTGTCCGAAGGAGGCCGCGAAGGCCGTGGGGATGCCGCACACGCCCCGCTCCACCCGGAAGCCCTCCTGCTCCAGCAGCGCGCAGTAGAGCGCCGCGGAGCGCTCCTCCTGCAACGAAAGCTCCGCGAAGCCCCAGACCTCCCGGCAGACCCGGTCCACCAGCGGCTTTTTCGCCTCAATCGCGGCCAGCGCCGCCTGCTTTTCCTGTGTCATGTATTTCTCCTTGTCACCCTTCAAAAACAGGCGCATACCGTGCAGTATGCGCCTGTTTTGCAGTTATTTCGGAACGGTTTACTTGAGCACCTGGCTCAGGAACTCCTTCAGGCGCAGGTTGCGCGGATGGTCGAAGATGTCCTCCGGGGTTCCCTCCTCCACCAGCTTGCCCTCGGCCATGAACAGCACCCGGTTGCCCACCTCACGGGCAAAGCCCATCTCGTGGGTCACGACCACCATGGTCATGCCCGCCTTGGCCAGCTCCTTCATGACGTCCAGCACCTCGCCCACCATCTCCGGGTCCAGAGCGGAGGTGGGCTCGTCGAAGAGCATGACCTCCGGCTCCATCATCAGCGCCCGGACGATGGCCACGCGCTGCTTCTGTCCGCCGGAGAGCTGGATGGGATAGGCGTTGGCCCGGTCCCCCAGGCCGACCCGCTCCAGCAGGCCCTGGGCCTTCTTCTCGGCCTCGTTCTCGTTCATGCCCTTCACCTGCACGGGGGCCAGGGTCATGTTGTCCATAATGGTCAGATGCGGGAAGAGGTTGAAGTGCTGGAAGACCATGCCCATCTTCTGACGGTGCAGGTCCAGGTTCATCTTCACCATGCGGCCCTTGCCGTCGGGCACTTTCTTCTTGGTGATGTCCACGCCGTCGAAGAAAATCGAACCGCCGGTGGGCTGCTCCAGCAGGTTCAGGGAGCGCAGGAAGGTGGATTTGCCGGAGCCGGAGGGCCCGATGACCGCCATCACGTCGCCCTTGTTCACGTCCACGGTGATGTCGTCCAGGGCCTTGATGGTGCCCCGGTTGTAGTACTTTTTCAGATTGCGCACCTGAATGAGGACCTTATCGTCTGTCGCCACGGCTCATTCTCCTTTCAAAGTAGGCAATGATTTTGGAGGTGGGGAAGCACAGGCAGAAGTAAATCGCTGTGGCCACCAGCAGCGGCTCCACGATGATGAAGGTCGCGCCCTTCACCGCGTTCACGGCGCTCATGATGTCCTGCACGCCGATGGTGTAGGTGATGGAGGACTCTTTGATGATGACCACGAACTCGTTGGCGATGGCCGGCAGGATGTTCTTGATGGCCTGGGGCAGGATGATGAAGCGCAGATTCTGAATCTGGCTCAGGCCCAGGGAGCGGGCCGCCTCCGTCTGGCCGCCGTCCACGCTCTGGATGCCGGAGCGGATGATTTCGCACAGGTACGCGCCGGAGTTCATGCCCAGAGCCACCACGCCGGGGAAGAAGCGCTCAAACTTCACAAAGCCGAAGAAGGTGAAGGACGGCAGCTGAATGATGCTGAACACGCCGTAGTAGATGATGAAAACCTGCACCAGCACCGGGGTGGAGCGCAGAATCTCCACATAGGCGGTGGCGAGGAAGGACAGGGGGTTGAACTTGCTCACCACGCTGCGCCAGCCGCCGTCGAGCTCAAAGCCCTCCTCGTTCAGGCCCAGAAAGCCCAGGGGCCGGAAGTTGGACAGGCGCATCAGCGCCAGAATCAGCGCCAGCACAAAGCCCACCAGCACCGTGAGCAGAGAGAGCAACACCGTCACCAGAAGGCCCTGCAAAAACAGCTGCCGATAGCCCATGATGACCGGGAAGTTTGAAAGCTTCACAAAAGAGTCCATAAATTGCTCCTTATTCACACCAGATGTGGGAAAGCCCCCCTCCCCCGTTGGGAGGAGGGAGGCAAAATGTTGTGAAGGAATTAAGCGGCGCTGGCAGAAGCCTCGGCTGCGGCGGAGGCGTCGGCCTGCTCGACGGGCGCCTGGCCGTTCTCGTCCAGCAGGCCCTCGTACTTGGTGCCGCTGGCCTGCTCGTTGGCATCAGCGATGAACTGCGCCAGGGAGCCGTCGGCCTGAGCGGCGGCGATGGCCTCGTTCACACCGGCCAGCAGGGCGGCGTTGCCCTTGCACACGCCGATGGCGGAGCCCTCCTGCTCATAGGGCACGTCCAGCACCAGCTCCAGCTCGGGGTAGTTCTTCTGATAGCTCTTGGCCACGTCGGTCTCAATGAAGGCGGCGTACTCCTTGCCGGCCAGCAGCTCGGAGATGATGTCCGTCACCTTGGGCATGGACACGATGTTGGCGTTGGGGGTGTTCTGGTTGGCCAGGTCCAGCTGGATGGAGCCGGTCTGAGCGCCGATGGTGCACTCGGGCTTGTTCACGTCGTCAAAGCTGGTGATGCTGTCCGCATTGGCCTTCACCGTCACCAGGGACTGACCGCCCTTGTAGTAGATGTCGGAGAAGTCCATGATGGCCTCGCGCTTGGGGTCGGGAGACAGACCGGCCATGCCCAGGTCCACGCTCTTGGTCTGTAGCTCGGTCAGCACGCCGTCGAAGTCCACGGTGACCATCTCCAGCTCCAGGCCCAGATAGTCGGCGATGTACTGGGCCAGAGCCACGTCAAAGCCGGCCAGGGTGGGGGTGTTGTTCTCGTCCAGAGCGTAGAACTCATAGGGGGCGAAGTCGGGGCTGGTGGCCACGGTCAGCTTGCCCTCGGTGATGGTGGTCAGCTCGCTCTTCCAGTCGGCAGCGGCAGCGGAGCCGTCCGCGGCAGCGGCGGGAGCGGAGGCGTCCGCGGTGTCGGTCTTGGTCTCAGCAGCGCCGTTGGAGCCGCAGCCCACCAGCATGGCCAGGCACATGGACAGAGAGAGCAGCAAAGCAAGAATCTTTTTCATCGTTCATTCACTCCTAAATCTTTCATTCCGGGGAAGCTCCGCTGCTCCGCCCCCGCGTGGGGAGAGGACGCAAAGGTCCGGCGCACGTCACCCGCGCAGCCGATGCTCCGCGGCAAGGCTCCGGGCCTCGTCCCGGGCCGGGGCGGCAGACAGGGCTTCCCTGACACTTTATCGCGTCATTGCGACAGTGCCCATTATACAGGCTAACTGGCCGACGCGCAAGTAATATACAGAATATTCATAAAAATATTCATAGATTCGTCCACATAACCAGCCGCGCCTGTGTGGAAATGAGCAAAAAGCGCACTGCGCACAACAAACGCGGTTTTCGCGCCGGAACAATGGAATAGAAGTGAATTGGCCGCGCGCCTCAGCGGACCGCCACGACCTCCATCTCCATTTTCGCGCCCGCGGGCAGCTTCGCCACCTGGACGCAGGAGCGGGCCGGAGGATTTTCCGGGAATTTTGTTGCGTAAATGGCGTTCATCGCGGCGAAATCTCCCAAATCGGTCAGAAAAACGGTGGTCTTCACCACATTGGCAAAGCTCATCCCGGCCGCGCTGAGCACAGCCTCCAGATTGGCCAGCACCTGCACCGCCTGCTCCTCGATGCTCTCACCGGCCAGCTTGCCCGTCTCCGGCACCAGAGGCACCTGGCCGGAGCTGTACAGCGTGTTTCCGGCGAGGATGGCGTGAGAATAGGGGCCCAGAGCGGCGGGGGCCTTGCTTGCAGAAATAACCTTCGACATAGTTGCTACACTCCTTTAAAGCTTTGCTTTGTAAAAGTATAGCACAGCTTTGCGGTCAAGTAAAGCCATAAAAACAAAATAATACGGCAAAATTTGTATTCCGTGACGAACATCACAAGAGCCTGTTGGATACAAGCCCACTTTGCAAAGTTTGATTTGCTTCCTGGGGAAATCTGTGGTATACTGGAACATATTTTTGATTTGGGGTGCGGCTATGTTGATTCTCGGCATTGACCCCGGCGTGGCCACCGTGGGCTTCGGGCTGATTGAGGCCCAGCGGGGCCGCAACCGGCTCATCCAATACGGCACCATCACCACCCCGGCGGGGATTCCCCTCTCGGACCGGCTCCTCCAGCTCCACCGGGACATGGGCGAGCTGCTGGAGCTGTTCCACCCGGAGGAGGTGGCGGTGGAGGAGCTGTTTTTCAGCAAGAACATCACCACGGGCATCGCGGTGGCCCACGGCCGGGGCGTGCTGCTGCTGGCGGTGGCGGAGCGGGGCATTCCGGTGTTTGAGTACACGCCCATGCAGGTGAAGCAGAGCGTGGTGGGCTACGGCAAGGCGGAAAAGCGGCAGGTGATGGACATGACCCGGCGCCTGCTGCACATGGACGCGATTCCCCGCCCGGACGACGCCGCCGACGCGCTGGCTCTGGCGATTTGTCACGCCCGGGCCGCCACCAGCCTCATCAACACCGACCGGCGCTTTGACGCGCGGAAGTACGACACAAGGTGATGGCAGGACTCTGCCCTGCACCCGCTCAGGGAGGGACTTTGGAAAGCGTCCCCTGAGAACCCCCGAAGCTTCCATTTCCTGACGGGCGGAACCGGGAAAGCGGGTATGAACCCCTCGCTCTATTCTTCTGAAAAAGGACACTTTTACTATGTTTTACTATCTGAACGGAACCGTGGCCCACATTGGCCCCTATCTGGCCGTCATCGACTGCGGCGGCGTGGGCTACGAGTGCAAGACCACCAATTACACCCTCTCCACCCTGAAAAAGGGGGAAAAGGCCAAGCTGTTCACCATCTTTTCCGTGCGGCAGGACGGCTTTGACCTGTTCGGCTTCTCCTCTCTGGAGGAGCGGAACCTGTTCCAGATGCTCACCGGCGTCAGCGGCGTGGGGCCCAAGGCGGCGCTGTCCATTCTGTCCACCTCGCCCCCCTCGCATTTGGCCCTGAGCATCATCACCGGCGACGTGAAGAGCCTCACCGCCGCCCAGGGCGTGGGCAAGAAAATCGCCCAGCGCATCGTGCTGGAGCTCAAGGACAAGCTGGCCAAGGAGCGCAGCGCCGCCGCAGACTCCGGCTTCCCCGCCGTGCCCGCCGGAGTCGCCCCCATCCCCGAGGACAAGCAGGGCGAGGCCAGCGCCGCGCTGGCGGTTCTGGGCTACTCTCAGGGGGAAATCAACGCGGCTCTGCGGGGGCTGGATACCGCCAATCTCAGCGTGGAGGAGGTCATCAAGGCCGCTCTGCGCCGCATGGTGAAGTGAGGAGGTTTGTATGGCGATTGATTTCGGACAAATGCCCGCTCCGGAGAGCGAGCCGCTGGTGACCCCTTCCCTGCTGCGGGAGGATGAGGGCGAGTTCTCCCTGCGGCCCCGGTTTCTGCGGGAGTACATCGGCCAGAAAAAGGCCAAGGAAAATCTGGAAATCTTCATCGAGGCGGCCAAGCTCCGGGGCGAGCCCCTGGACCATGTGCTGCTCTACGGCCCCCCCGGTTTGGGCAAAACCACTCTGGCGGGCATCATCGCCAACGAGATGGGCGTGAATCTGCGCATCACCTCCGGCCCCGCCATTGAGAAGCCCGGCGATTTGGCCGCGCTGCTGACCAACCTTTCCGAGAACGACATTCTGTTTGTGGACGAAATCCACCGCATGAACCGGGCCGTGGAGGAAATTCTCTACCCCGCCATGGAGGATTACGCCATCGACATCATCATCGGCAAGGGGCCCAGCGCCAACTCCATCCGGCTGGACCTGCCCCGGTTCACCCTCATCGGCGCCACGACCCGCGCCGGGTCCCTGTCCGCGCCGCTGCGGGACCGCTTCGGCGTGAATCTGCGGCTGGAGCTCTACACGCCGGAGGAGCTGGCCCTGATTGTCAAGCGCTCCGCGGGCATCCTCCAGGTGCCCATTGAGGAGGCCGGCGCCATGGAAATCGCCCGCCGCAGCCGGGGCACCCCCCGCATCGCCAACCGCATGCTGCGCCGGGTGCGGGACTTCGCCCAGGTGCGCTCCGGCGGCGTCATCACTCAGGAGGTGGCCGACCGCGCCCTCACCGCCCTGGAGGTGGACCACATGGGCCTGGACAACATCGACCGGCGCATGCTCCGGGCCATCATCGACTACTACTCCGGCGGGCCCGTGGGTCTGGAGACTCTGGCCGCCACCATCAACGAGGACACGGTCACGCTGGAGGACATGTACGAGCCCTACCTGCTCCAGCAGGGCTTTCTGACCCGCACCCCCCGGGGCCGCTGCGTCACCCCCTTCGCCTACCGTCACCTGCACATGGAGCTGCCCGACGCCCAACAGAGCTTGTTCGACTGAGGTGCTTATGAACGACACAGAAAGAACCGACGAGGCCCTCTGCGCCCTGGCCCAGTCCGGGGACGCCCAGGCGGAGGAATCTTTGCTGCTGCGCTGGCGCAGAAACGTGCGCCTGTGCGCCCGCCCCCTCTTCCTGCTGGGCGGGGACAGCGAAGATTTGATTCAGGAGGGCATGCTGGGCCTGCTGCGGGCCATTCGCGGCTTCGACCCGGAGCGCGGCAGCAGCTTCGGCAGCTACGCGGAGCTGTGCATCCGCAGCGCCATGCTCACGGCCATCCGCAGCGCCGCCGCCAAGCGCCACAGCGTCCTGAACAACTCCCTGCCCCTGGACATTCTGCTGGAGACGGACGACCCCATGGGCGACCCGGAGCGCATCGTTTTGCTCCGGGAGGCCACCCGGGAGCGCATGGAGCGGCTGCGCGGTCGCCTCTCCCCGCTGGAGGCTCAGGTGCACGGCCTCTATCTGGAGGGTCTGAGCTGCGCGGAAATCGCCCGGCGGCTGGACCGGAGCGAGAAGAGCGTGGACAACGCCATCCAGCGCATCCGCCGCAAGGAGGCGCAGTCGTGAGG
Organism: Oscillospiraceae bacterium; assembly: GCA_902784305.1. GTDB lineage: Bacteria > Bacillota > Clostridia > Oscillospirales > Oscillospiraceae > Onthomonas. Next base: position 25,403 of record CACZUK010000035.1, read on the forward strand.
ACAGCGCGGCTTCGCCTTTCTCAGAAGCAGCACCTTGCGCAAGGGCGTTTCGCCTTTCTCAGAAGCATCAACTCACGCAAGGCCGTTTCGCCTTTCTCAGAAGCAGCGCCGTGCGCCGGGACGCTTCGCCTTTCTCAGAAGCAGCGCCGTGCGCCGGGACGTTTCGCCTTTCTCAGAAGCAGCTCCTCACGTCAGGCCGTTTCACTTCTCTTAAAAAACAGCAACCACCGGAGCGGCCGCTCCGGTGGTTTTTTGTTCTGAGCTGTCCTGTTTTGCCTGATTTCACCCGTTTCAGCCGGTTCAAACGTTTCGGCCGGTTGAATCGTTACAGCCTTGCCAGATCCTGCCCCAAATCCTGACAGGCGTCCAGAGCGTCGTCGTCGGGGGCCTCGTTGGCGATCAGGCCCTCGCCGCCGACGAGAACGGCTCCCGCGGCCTGGGCCCGCTCCGCCCAGTCCCGCATCCACTGCCCGTCACCCCAGCCGTAGCTGCCGAACAGCGCCAGCTTGCGGCCCTGGAGCTTGCCCTCCAGCTCGGTGAAGAAGGGCTCGACCTCGCCTTCCTCCAGCTGCTCACCCCCCATGGCGGGACAGCCCAGCGCCAGCCGGTCGTACTTCGAGAGCGCTTCGTCCGGCGTGAGGTCGGAGAACTGGAGCAGATCCGCCTCCGCTCCGGCCTTGACCAGACCTTCCTTCACCGCCTGCGCCATGGCCTCGGTATTGCCGGTTCCGGTCCAATAGATGACTGCTGCTTTCATGTCTATCCCTCATTTCATTCAGTTTCTATCATTCTGCCCACTTTTGCGGGAAAAATGCCTCATGGTGTCCGGCGACTCAGCAGGCGCTGAGGATGTCCGCCAGACCCTTGCCCTGCTGCGCCTGCTCCATCACCCAGCGGCGGCTGTCCTTGTAGGACTGGAACAGCCGCAGAGCGTCGTTCAGGTTGCCGTAGACCTTCCACTCTCCGGTGTACTTGCTGTTGCGGCCCTGATTGGCGATGAAGCCCCGGACATCCTCCAGCGGATAGCCCAGAAACAGGCCGATTTCATGGGGAAAGCTGTCCCGGTGGAACCGTTTCTCCAGACGCTCCAGCTTTCCCTCCAGAGAAGGCGTCTCCGAATAGCCCAGCGCGTCCAGCCAGCGCATCGGCTCCCGCTGCCCCAGACAGCGGCGCAGAGACGCGATGTGATACACCATCACCACCACATAGCGTCGGTTGTCCTCCAGCACAGCGACGCCGAACCCGAAGCGCTCCAGCGTGGCGCGGCACTCCTCCAAATCGGCGCGCCAGTTGGGACAGCGCTCCTTGTGGAGGGTGAACAGGTTGGAGGGCTTCACCTTGCGAAGCGTGGGGGAACAGATGTGATAAAGGCTGTGGGCGAAGGAATCGGACATGGGAAGGTTCTCCTTTTCTGGTTAGTTTTGGCTAACTCTACCCCGCAAGAGAAAGGTGCCTGAGCACCTTTCTCCTGTGAGAGAATCGTGTGACTGTTCCAAATCGCTGGCTTTCACCGTCACTGTGGTTAGCATACACTAACTCTTTTGATTTGTCAAGGGGTTCCTGAAGATTTTTCCGTTTTTCGGCGCTTCGTCCTCAAACACTCCACCCGGCGCTCTGGCCCTGAAGCTGCGCCATGCGCCGGAACAAGCTGTCCTCTCTGCCCAGCAGCGCGGCGGGCGCACCCTCCTCGGCCACCCTGCCGTCCGCGAGCACCACCACCTTGTCCGCCGCCTCCACGGTCCGCATGCGGTGGGCGATGACCAGCACCGTCTTCCCCCGCAGCAGCCGGGAGAGCGCCTCCTGCACCTGAGTCTCGTTCTCCACGTCCAGAGAGGCCGTGGCCTCGTCCAGCAGCACGATGGGCGCGTTTTTCAGCAACGCCCGGGCGATGGAGATGCGCTGCCGCTCGCCGCCGGAGAGCTTCGCGCCGTTTTCGCCGATGGGCGTGTCGTAGCCTTTGGGCAACTTTGTCACGAACTCGTCGCAGTTGGCGGCTCTGGCCGCGGCCCGGACCTCCGCGTCCGTGGCGCCGTGCCTGCCCAGCCGGATGTTCTCCATCACCGTGTCGTCGAAGAGCACCACGTCCTGAAACACCATGGAATAGTCCGTCAGCAGCGTCTCCGGGTCGATTTTGGAGATGTCCACGCCGTCCACGGTGATTTTCCCCGCGGAAACGTCCCAGAGCCGGGCGGCGAGGCGGGCGCAGGTGCTCTTGCCGGAGCCGGAGGGCCCCACCAGCGCCGTGACCTCCCCCTCCCGGGCCGTGAAGGACACGCCCTTGAGCACCGCGTCCTCGTTGTAGGCAAACTCCACGTTTTCAAACACGATGTCATGGCCCGCGGGGGCGAATTGTTCGCTTCCCCCGGCGGTTTTCGTGTCGAAAATCTCCGTCAGCCGGTTGGCGGACACCTGGGAGACGAACATCTCCGCAATCAGCGCCAGCGCCTGGTCAAAGGGCGCGTAAATCCGCGTGATGACCAGCAGGAACAGGAAAAGCGTCATAAAATCGGTCTGACCGCTCAAAATCAGCCGGGTTCCGGTGAGAATCGTCGTCGCCACGCCCAGCCGCATGATGACGCTGGCCCCGTTGACGAAGATGCCGGTGGACAGCTCGCCGCGTCTCATCGTGGCCTCAAAGGTGTCGATTTTGCCGTTCAGCGCGTCCAGAAAGCGCTGCTCCTGATTGGTGGCCCGAATCTCGCGGATGTTCTCCAGCGTCTCCTGAATCCCGTCGGACACCTGAATTCCGGCGGCTTTTGTGCGCTCGGAGTTGCGCTTTGCCAGCCTCCGGCTGCCGAAGAGCAGTGCAAAGGCCACGGGCACGCCCCAGAGGCAGGCCAGCCCCAGCCGCCAGCTCTTGCACAGCAGCATCACCGCCACCAGTGCCGTGGAGCACCAGGAGCCGTAGAGATAGCCCAGACAGTGGGACCAGACGTGCTCCAGCCGGTTCACATCCCCCATGATGGTCTCGGTGAGGTCCGCCAAATCCCGCTTGCCGAAGTAGCCCAGAGGCAGCCTGCGCAGGCGCTCGGCCAGGGAAATCCGGACCGTTTTCACCTCCCGGTACACCAGACCGTAGGTGGCCTGATACTGCTGGAGATGGGTGAAAAAGGAGAGCAGCAGAAACGCCAGCACCAGCGGCAGAACGGTCCCCAGCCCCGGAAGGGCGCTCCCCTGCGTCAGGGCGGCAATCAGGCGGCTCATCATCAGGTACAAAATGCCCATGCCGCCCATGACCACCAGATTGACGATGACCGTCCAGAGGGTGCCCTGCTTCACGTTTCGGACGCCCTGCTCGCTGAGGGCGTATTTTTTCTGAAATTCCTTGCCGAACATCTTATTTAACCTCTTTTTTCGCGGAAATGCGCCATTTTACCGCCTGACGGTACTCCCGCCACATCCGCGCGTAGAGCCCGTCCACCGCCAGCAGCGCCTCGTGGGTGCCCTGCTCCGCCACGTGTCCGGCGTCCAGCACCACAATGCGGTCCGCGCCCACCACGGTGGAGAGCCGGTGCGCAATGAGCAGAACCGTCCGGTCCTTCAGCAGCGCGCCGAAGGCCTTCTGAATCAGCGCCTCGTTCTCCGGGTCCGCAAAGGCCGTGGCCTCGTCCAGCACGACGATGGGCGCGTCCTTGAGAATCGCCCGGGCCAGAGCGATGCGCTGCTGCTCGCCGCCGGAGAGGAAGGTGCCCTCGGTGCCGATGAGGGTGTCCACGCCCTCCGGGAGCTTTTGGAGGATGTCATCGCACTGGGCGGCGGAGAGGGCCGCGAGCACCTCCGACCGGGAGGCGTTGGGCCGCGCCGCCCGGACGTTCTCCAGAATGGTGGCCTTGAACAAATGCGTGTTCTGGAACACAAAGGCCACCTGCTCCATCAGCACATGGGGGTCCGTCTGCCGCACGTCCACGCCGCCCACCAGCACCCGGCCGGAACTCACGTCCCAGAAGCGGGGAATCAGGCTGGCCGCCGTGGTCTTGCCGCCGCCGGAGGGTCCCACCAGTGCCACGGTCTGGCCCGGCTCCACCCGGAAGGAGACGTGGTCCAGCGCGCTCAGCTCCGCGCCCTCGTAGGTGAAGCTCACGTCCTCAAAGGTAATGCTGTTGTCCCGGGGCGTCTGGGGATTGTCGGTGAGCTCCAGCGTGGGGGCGCTCATCACCTGTTCGATGCGCCCCAGCGCCGTGTCGGCCAGCATCATGCCGCTGGCCGCGAACATCACCCGGGCCAGCGCCGTGGAGACAATCGCCGAAAACACGGCGTAAAAGGCGAAATCGGTGACAAATCCCGCCAGATTGCCCGATTGCAGAGCCCCGGGGGCCAGAAACAGCACCACCGGAACCAGGAACACAAAGGCACCCTCCGTGGCGGTGAGGTTCACCGCCTGAGGCACCCGGCACACGTCCCCCTGATAGTGCTCCGCCTTGGCGCTGTAGTCCTCAATGGCCTGCTGAAAGGCCCGGAAGGAGTACACCGTCTGCTGGAACACCTTCACCACCGGGATGCCCCGCACGTACTCCGTGCCCGCCTTGCTCATCACGTCCTGAGCGGCCTGATAATCCGCCATCAGCTGGGCGTTTTTGCCGCCCATCATGGTGCACATGGCCCCGATGGACACCACCGCCGCCATCAGACAGGCCGCGCCCATGCGCCAGTCGAAGACGAACATCAGCACCACCATGGACAGGAGCATGGCCAGACTGCCCACGATGTCCGCCAGATTGTGGGCCAGCAGCGTCTCCGTCTCCGCGGCGGCACCGTCCAGCCGGTTGCGCAGCAGGCCGGAGGCGTTGGAGTCGAAGAAGCCCAGGGGCGCTTTCATCAGATGGGCCATGCCCGCCTTGCGGATGTTGGCCGCGGTGCGAAAGGCCGCCAGATGGGTGCACATCAGGGCGGCGAAATAGACCGCGATGCCCCCAAAGGCGCTGGCAAAGGCCGCCCAGCCGTAGCCGGCGATGGAAGCGGCCCGCGTCCAGTCGGGGGCCACGGCAATCAAATCCCGCAGCACCAGCCAGATGCAGATGTAGGGCAGCATGCCCAGTATCATGGCCACGGCGGAGAGGCCGAGTCCCAGATACGTCAGACGGCGGTAGCTGCCCGCGTAGTGCAGCAGCGTTGCGATGGTGCTCTTTTTTTCAGATTTCAAGTGGATTCCCTCCTTTTTCAGTCACTTTGCACAGCAATCCGAAGCGTTTCGGACGCCGAGCGCTCAGTCGGTTTTCGGTTTCGGTTTCGCTCCGCGTTTCAGCAGTTGTTTCCATGGACAGCCCGTCAGATTGCCCCGGGGACAGATGACCGCGCAGCGTCCGCAGCGGAAGCATTCGCCCTGACGGGGGTTCTCGTCGTCCAGCAGCAGCGCGGAGGGGCACATCCTGCGGCAGGCTCCGCAATTGGGCGGGCAGGCGGCGGCGTTGCGCCTGAGACGGAAGAAGGGTATCTGGGGCAGCAGCGCGAAAATGGCCCCCATCGGGCACAAAAACTGGCAGAAAAACCGCTCCTGTACGGCCATTCCCACCAAAATGAGCACCAGCGGAATCCACCCGACCAGATACTCCCCCGCGGGCAGCTTTCCGGAGCGCAGCAGGGAGAACACCGTCCACGGGCTGCATCGGCTCACCAGCGCGGAGCGTCCGAAGAAGCACAGGCCCAAAAGGAGCGCCAGCAGCGGATATTTGCACCATTGCAGCCGCAGCACCGCCGTCTCACTGAGGCGGGGCAGCTTTCGCCCCGTTTTCTTCTGAATCCACTGGGAAAGGCGGTAAATCCAATCCCCCAGCGCGCCAAACGCACAGGCCCAGCCGCAGAAGAAGCGTCCGAAGAGCACCGTGAAGGTCAGCACCAGCACCAGCTGAAGGCTGAACGCGTCCCAGGGCAGCGGGAGGCCCTGCCCAAACGCGGTGAACCCGGCCTTGACCGCGGTGAAGGCCGAGGCGTAAATCGACGGAGCGGTCAGGAAGAACGCCGCCTGTACCAGCGTTCGCAGCTGCTCCTGCCGCTGACGGCGCAGGAGCGCGGGATTCTTTTTCGGTTTTTTCTGTTTCATGTTGCCTCCTCCAATGGATGGGCGATTTGGGTTATACATGTGTCCACGGCGAAGTGCGCCCGCCGCCCGGTGCTCCTGAAAAGTGCCGCGGACGGCGCGCAGCAGGGCAAGGGAGCGGGCGGCGCGGTGCCTGACGGGACGGGGCATCTGACTGCTACGGTGAGGAACGCACCGTTCCTCATTTGAGAGGTTGTATTCACAAGTGAAGTGCGCCAGATGGACGAGCAATTTTGCCGTCAATCAAGGCAAAATTTCGCAGGAATCCTTTGTGGATTTCAAGAAGGCGGCAAAAGGGCCGTCCAGATGGTGTGCGGCACCTTGTGAATACAGCCTCTGAATGTTGTGCGCTGGCCGGAGTCAATCTGGCTTTGCTCTGCCGCTGTCCCGTAAGGGGCGGGCAAATCGCTTTTCTATGCTCCTTCCCTTCTGCACTCAGGAGGGCTTCCGGCCTCGGAAACCTTCCTCAGCACAGACGCTGAGGGTGGACAGGGGCGCGAGGCCCCTGTCCACGAAAAGGGGGACGAAACGGTTACTTGACCTGAATGGTGACGACCTTCTTGCCCGCGGCGTAGTTCTTGTTCCCGTTGGCGGACGCCGTGATTTTCACGCTGCCCTTGAAGCCCTTGGGGATGGTGACCTTGCCGTTCTTGACCTTCACCTTCTTGTTGCTGCTGGTCCAGGTGAGCTTGCCCTGGGCCTTGGCGGCCTTGAGGGTGACGGTCTGAGGATTCTTCTTGTTGAGCTTCAGCGCCTTCTTCGCCGGGGTGACGGTCAACGGCTGCTTGGCCTTGCTGACCACGACGGTGATGGTCTTGGCGACCGTCTGATAGCGGTCCGTGGCGGCGGCGGTGATGGTGATTTGAGCGCGTCCGGCGCCCTTGATGGTGACAAGGCCGCTGCCATTCACCGTTACCACCTTCTTGTTGGAGCTGGAATAGCTCAGCGCGGTCTGAGCGCTGGCACCCAGGGAGAAAGCCTTGCTGCCGAAGACCTTGGTCACGTCTTTGGCGGTGACGGTTTGGCTGGCCTTGGTGATGGTGACGGTGATGGTCTTGGTGGCCGCCTTCCAGCGGTCCGTGGCGGCCGCGGTGATGGTGATTTTGGCGCTGCCGGCACCCTGAATGGTGACCAGACCGCTGCCGTTCACCGTGACCACCTTCTTGTTGGAGCTGGAATAGCTCAGCTTGGTCTGCGCCTTGGCGCCCAGGGAGAAGGGCGCGCTGCCGAAGACCTTGGTCACGTTTGCGGCGGTGATGGTCTGCTGCTGCGGCTGGGGCTTGGGCTGCGCGGGGCTGAGGTCCAGCGTGAAGCGCAGGTCGTTGCTGTAGCCCACAGCGGTCACGACCACGGAATAGGCCTTCTTTTCCGCGAAGGGGGCGGCGGCGGTGTCGATGGTGCCGGTTGCGGTGTCGATGAGCTTCACAGCGCCCCGTCCGGTGGCGTTGTAGTCCGTGCCGTCCACCGTGACCTTGGAGATTTTGCCCAGATAGGCGGTGAAGTCGGCGGCGGCGGTGCCGGAGGCGGCCTTCAGGCTCTTGGACGCGCTGTCATAGGCGGCGGGCTGAGCGGTGGTGGTCAGCACAAAGCTGGCGCTGACGGGGGCGTATTTGCCGGAAGTGTCGGTGACGGTCATGGTGTAGCTGCCGGGAGCGGCGGGTGCGGTGAAGCTCAGCTTCCCATTGGACACGGCGGCGCCGTCCAAACCCAGCACGGCATAGACCGGCTGGAAATCGTCCGGAGCGTTCAGCGTCACAGCGGCCATGCCGGAGTCAACAGCGGCGTTTTCAACGCTCAGAACCGCGCCGGAATTGACCGGAACGTACAGATTTGTGCTCACCTCGTACACATTGTCCCGGGTGAAGTACTTGATGGTCTTGATGGTCTTGCCGGAGAGCCCCTCATAGCCGTCCGCCTCGTCCCAGCCCAGCTGGAGGCCGTTGCGCCAGATTTCGGTGACGTGGCGCAGGCCGTAGGTCTGGCCGCCGGTGGTGGTCAGCACCGCGCCGCAGAGCACCTCGCCCTCGGCCAGCACGTCGGGGCCGTCGAACTCGTAATAGGTGTGATGGCCGCCGGTGGTGATGGTCAGCTCCGCGGTGGAGGGGGTGCTCCGGCCGGAGACCTTGCCGAAGCTCCACACGCCGTTGGTGAGCGTCGCCGCCTTGGAGCGCACGGGCGTGTCGCTGAGCAGATAATAGGCGTAGCTGGGCGCCTCCATCAGCGCGGCCTGACCGGTCAGGGTGTCGGTCATCTGGGTGCCGCGGTTGTTGTAGGTCATGGTGACGCTGGTGTCGTCCGTCACCTGGGTCAGACCGGCCAGACTGGCCTTGTCCACCTTGACGGGGTAGACCACACCGTCAATGCCCTGGCTTGCGGCCTCGTGATAGGAGCCGCCGGCCAGACCCTTGTTGCGGCTCTTGGAGGCGGTGGCGGAGCTGACCACGTCCACGCTGTTCTCGGCCAGCTCGGCCTTGTAGAACGCGCCGTAGGGGATGTTCATCAGCGCGTAGACGTACTCCGGCACCCGCACATTGACCGCCATGGAGTAGACGGCCTTCTGGGTGATGTAGGTCAGTCCGGTGATGGTCTTTCCGGTCAGCTCACCGAAGCCGGGCTGGTTATAGTTCCAGCCGATGGAATAGCCGTTGCGCCAAATCTCGGTGACGTGGCGCAGGCCGTAGGACTTGCCCTCAGAGGTGGTCACAATGGCACCGCTGACGCTCTCATTGGCAAGCGTCGGGCCGCTGACCAGAATCTCCACGTCGGTGTGGTGTCCGGCGGGGTCCACCGCGGCGCTGGCATTGCTCACGTTCTGCACCGCCGCGCCCTGCACCGCGCCGAAGCTCCACACGCCGTTGGTCAGGGTCGCCTCCTTGTAGGCGGTGTAATCCCCGGGGAGCGTGCTGCCCAGGCTGTAATACGCGCAGCTGGGTGCCTCAAACAGGGCATCCTTGCCGGAATAGGTGGTTTCGGTGGTATTGCCCCGGTTGGTGACGCTGATTGTCACACTGCTCTGGTCGGTGATCTGGGTGCAGCCGGTCAAATCACTCTGCTTCACCTTGACGGGGAAGATGACACCGGTGATGTCGGTGCCGTCGCTGTTGACGTGATAGGAACCGGCGGCCAGAGAGCCGGTGCGGGTCTTGTTCTTGGTGGCGGAGGACACCGCGTCCACCTGATTGTCCACGCCCTCGGCCTTGTAGAACGCGCCGTAGGGGATGTTCATCAGCGCGTAGACGTACTCCTCGGACTGTGCGCTCAGGCTGTCCACTTCGGCCTGGCTGTCCCCGGGCTGGGCGTCCGCGTCGGCCTGACTCTCAGAGGGTTCTTCGTCCGCGTCGGCCTCGGACGGACTTTCAGCGGGTGCCGCGTCCGCGTCGGACTCCGGCTCCTCCTCAGACAGCTCCGGGTCGGCCTCTGCCTCGTCCGCCTGTGCGGACTCCTCCCCGTCCTCCGGGTCGGCCTCCGGCTCCTCTTCGGACTGCTCTTCGCTCTCCTCCGGCGCGGCGGGGGCGGATTCTGTCTCCTCCGCCGTGGTGACCTCCGCCGCGGGCGCGGACGGCTCCTCCTCCACTTCCGCTGCCAGCGCGCCGCCGCACAGACAGCTCAGCGCCATGGACATGGCAAGAATCAATGCCAGCAGTTTTTTCATACCACTCATCCTTTCCTTTTAATTAGCAATCGCTAACCTATAAACCAAAAAGAAGAGGGTGACAGCCGGGTCAGCGACTGTCACCCCGATGGTCTCTCAGATGGTTATCGTCTGCTAACTGCATTGTAGCACGGGACGGCCCGGCTGTCAAGCGCGGGTTTCACAGAAAACCGGAGTCTTTCACGCACCGCGGAGAAAGAGCGCTGCCGGAAGCATATGGCAGCGCTCTCAGATTGGCATCCACCGGGCGCGGCGGCGCTCCGTGTGGGGGATTGGCGCAGCGCTAGGCATTGGGAATTGGCGCGGCGGCTCTCCGCGTTGGAGATTGGGACGGCGGTCCACCCGCCCGGCGTTCCCCCGCCGGAACCGTTCCGGGTCATCCCTCCGGCTCCGCCCGGTATTCCAGAATGTCGCCGGGCTGGCACTCCAACGCCCTGCAAATCGCGTCCAGCGTGGAAAAGCGAATGGCGCTGACCTTGCCGGTTTTCAGCTTGGGCAGGTTCACGTTGGATGTTTTACGTTAAATCTTTATCCTTAGGGCTAATCAGCCGTCCTCCCCGACTCAGAGGTTGTATTCACAAGTGAAGTGCGCCAGATGGACGAGCAATTTTGCCGTCAATCAAGGCAAAATTTCGCAGGAATCCTTTGTGGATTTCAACCTTGTGAATACAGCCTCTCAGGCCGGAGTCGGAAAAACCTGCTTGACACAGGAGTTAGCATATGATAACCTAAGATAGAGTTAGAATCTGCTAACTCTTATTCTATTGTCAGCGCGTGGTGCAGGTGCGGGAGCGTGGAAAGCCGATTTCCGGGGGTTTTAAGGTCCATTCGGCGGCTTTTGGGTCCATTTGGCGGCTTTAAGGTCCGTTCGGCAGCATTTCCCGCTCCGGCACCCTGCATCGCGCAGCAGGGAGGTATTCTATGAGGAACAAAAAACGAAAAACCTGGCTCAGGCGGCTCGCCTGCGGCGGACTCAGCGCCGCCATGCTGTTTGCGGCCCTGCCAACGGGGTTTCAGGCCCACGCGGCGGCGGACAAGGTGCCCATCCTGCAATCGGGTAAGAACTACGGCGGCGTGCAGACCGATTCGCTGCTCAGCGCGGCCTACACCGTGGACGGCGGCTTTGTGGCCATGGGCTACTCCATGGGCACCAGCTCCGACCCCGAGTGGACCCACTCCGGCAGCGCCAGCAACAACGACGCGCTGCTGCTCAAGTTCGACATGGACCACAAGCTGCAATGGGCCAAGGCCTACGGCGGCACTGGGGTGGACGTGTTCAACAGCGTGGACGTGCTCAAGGACGGGCGCATTGCCGCGCTGGGCCGCTCCTCGTTCACCAGCAGCGACAGCCCCATCAAGGGCGTGTCCTGGTATCTGCTGCTCATCAACCCCAACGACCCGGAGGATTATGTGGACTACCGCATCGGCGGCAGCGCCGGGGACCAGGGCTACGGCGTGGCCGGCACCAGCGACGGCGGCTTCGTGGTGGCCGGGTGGACGGCCAGCGAGGCGGGCTATCTGACCCATTCCGAGGATTTGACCACCTACTCCCAGCCCGTGCAGCTCTGGCAGGGCAAAAACGGCACGGACGCCAACCTGCCCAAGCGCATCGCCCCCAAGGGCTCCGACAGCGTGGTGGTGAAGTTTGACAGAGAAGGTCAGGTGCAGTACACCGCCCTGCACAACTACGGGGTGATGGAAAACGCGTACAACATCACCTCGCCCTCGGAGCGCCTGACGGACGTGACCGTGGACGAACACGACAACGTGTATCTGGTGGGCTACCATTCCGTGTCCAAATCCGTACAAAATGCCGTGGTGGCCAAGCTGAACGGCTCCGACGGCTCCCTGCTCTGGCACCGCTCCGCGGGCCGGGCCAACGACAAAATGACCACCCTCGCCTCCACGGAGCTGGACAAAATCAAGGCGGAATACAACGGCGTGGCCGTGCTCAAGGACGGCTCCGTGGTGGTCTCCGGCGAGGCCGACAAGGACGCCGCCAGCGAAGAGGGCTGGCAGGTCATTGGTGCCAATGACGCCCTCTGGGTGCATTACAGCTCCAGCGGAGCCGTCCTCGGCGCCCAGTGCGTGGGCACCATCAGCTACCGCACCACTGACGACATCGGCAGCAAGCACGCCAGCGTCACCGCCATGCCCGACGGCGGCTTCCTCTTCTCCGGCACCGCCTTCGGCGTGATGCAGGAGGACAATCTGATTGACGCGGGCTACAACTGGGGAAACTACGGCGCCCAGGACGGCGTCATGATGAAGTACAGCGCCGCAAATCAGTTGGAATGGGCCGACAACATCGGCACCCGGCAGGGCGACTGGATCAACAGCGTTCTGGTCCGGGACGACGGCGAGCTGATTGTGGTCGGGGAATCCAACGGCAAGAACGGCGCTCCCGCCTGGGGCAACAACGGCGGCATTGACGGCGTGATTGCCTGCTCCAACCTCTACCCCGACGCCTTTACCGAGTCCGTCAACACCAGCGCCGACGGAGCCGTGGTCTGGGCGGACGGCACCTATTCCGACTACGGCGACGGCCACGGCGGCGTGGACGCCATCCGGGTCAGCGCAACCGTGGAACAGGGGCGCATCGCCTCCCTGACCGGCGAGAGCCTCAAGGAGACGGAGTCCTATTACAGCAAGGCCGCAAAGCTCTACGGCACCATCGTGGAAAAGCAGTCCACCGACGTGGATGTCATCACCCGGGCAACCATGTCCTCCAACGGCATTCTGGAGGCCACGGACAAGGCACTGGGACAGGCCGCCGCGAAGCATGTGGACGATTTGATTGCCGCCATCGAAACCGCCGACGACAAGCTCGCCGCTACCCAGGCCGCGGTGGAGGCCTACGGCGAGCTGGGCACCTACTCCGCCAGCAAGCTGACCCGGCTGGAGCAGCTTCAGGCGGCGGCCCAGACCTACGCCGTCACCCTCTCCTCCCGGGCGGACAAGTACGAGGGCGTCAAGGAGACGCACCCGGAAAAGGGCAAAAACCTCAGGCACAATGACACCTATTTCAAGCTCCAGAACAAATATCTCAAGGGCATCAGCGCCTCCGCGCTGGAGAAAAAGGGCCTGAACGGCGAGGGCGTCACCATCGCGGTCATTGACAGCGGCGTGACCCCCGCCCAGCAGGATTTGAACTACAGCCAGATTTTGGACGGCTGGGATTACGAGACGAACAGCTCCATGCCCGCCTCCGCTCTGGTGGATGAGGACGGACACGGCACCGCCGTCATCGGCATCCTGACCGCGAAGGCGGACAACGCCATGGGCACGGCGGGATTCTTCAGCAAGCTCAAGGTGGTTCCGCTGCGGGTGATTCCCAAGAAACAGCTGGACGACGTCTCCAGTGAGAAGGTGGCTCAGGCCATCATGGACGCGGTGGACAAGTACCATGTGGATGTCATCACCACCAGTCTGGATGTGAAGGACACCACGGCGCTCTCCGACGCAGTGCAGCACGCCGCGGCGGAGAACGTCCTCATCACCGGCGCCTCCGGCAACAGCTCCAAGGAGGCCAACAACGGCAGCGACCCCTATGTCTACCCCGCGTCCTATGACGAGGTCATCAGCGTGGGCGCGGTGGATTTGAATCAAAAGGTGCGCGCCAGCTCCCAGAAAAACGACAGGGTCTTTGTCACCGCCCCCGGCGAGCACATCCCCGTGCTGGATCTGAGCTGGAATCACCGCTGCAAGCTGGCCGACGGCACCTCCTACGCCTCCCCCATGGTGGCCGCACTGGCCGTGGCCGCGAAGCAGTACGCCAAAGACAACAATCAGGAATTCACGTTGGAGCAGTTCAAGACCCTGCTGCAAAGCTCCAGCAAGGACGCGGGCGCGGATGGCTATGACACCTCCTACGGCCACGGCATCATCGACTGCGCCGCCTTCGTCCGGGCGCTGTACAACATCACCACGGACTACGCCGTCACGCTGAATCAGACCGAGCTGACGCTGACGCAGGGCGAGAGTGCCACATTGACCGCCGTTGTGACCCCCGAGGACGCGGAGAACAAAGCGGTCCTCTGGAGCAGCAGCGACGAGGGCGTGGCCACTGTGGACGAAACCGGCCTGGTCAGCGCCGTGGCA
>CACZUK010000036.1 GCA_902784305.1 Oscillospiraceae bacterium
CCTGTTTGGTTCTCTCCGGCGCGGGGAAGGCCGTTCGTCAACCCTTCAAAATGGTCTTTTTTATGCGGCATAATTTTGCCGTTTTTGCTACAGAGGAGGCGGCGTTGACGAAGTACAGTCGAAAAGAACGACAGTTTTTTTCTTGACAGGCGGCAGGGGTTGTGGTATGATGCTGCCAGGAGCACCAGATGTTGCTCTTACATCTTACCTTAGTGGAATTGAAACCCACAGTTTGGTGGTATCGAATACATCGTACACGATTCTTACATCTTACCTTAGTGGAATTGAAACCCGTTCCCACCAGCAGGATAATCAAAAATGAGATGCCTGCATTAACTTACATCTTACCTTAGTGGAATTGAAACATAATAGCTGGTGCCTCCGGTGTTTCAGCCATTACTTACATCTTACCTTAGTGGAATTGAAACCCATGGCATCCAAGACAGAGTCGGCCGCCCTTTCAGCCTTACATCTTACCTTAGTGGAATTGAAACATGTTACTAGAGCCACCAGGGAATCGCATTATTTTGGTATCTTACATCTTACCTTAGTGGAACCGAACCCCGTTCCCCTCCCAACCCCAAAAAAACACCCGGTTGCACGCCCTTCCGCGCCGCAACCGGGTGTTTTTACGCCAACAGCCGACCCCCTTCGGAGTCGGCTGTCGTTTTTTATGCGGGGCCGGTGGGACGGCCCGTTTTGATGCCTTTTTTCCAGCTTTTCGCGGCGATTACTGGGTCTGAATGCCGCTCTGGTCGATGAGCAGCTGACCGATGCGCTCGCTGGTGCTCTCCTGGTCCTTGATTTCGTAGCCGTTCTCGCCCTTCACAATGTGAACGGTGACGCTCTCGGCCTCGCCGTAGCTCAGGACATCTTGTCTGCCATCTTGTTGAAAATCCAGTCATACATGTTGTCCATGGTCAGGTCGCCGGCCTGGACAGCCGCGTCCATCTCGCCGGTGATTTCGTCCATCAGGCCCTCGTACAGCCCGGTGATGGGCTCAATGTCCACGGTGACATCATAGCCCTCCTGGGTCTTCTCCGCGTCGTGGACGGTGTACTTGGCCTTCTTGAGCACCTCGACGTACACATCCACCACCTTCTGCTTGGTCTCATCGGTGACGCCGTCCTGGTCGAAGGCGTCCTTCATGCTGTCCAGAATCTCCTGGTAGTCCTTGCCCGCGTCCTCCTCGCTCTGCTTGGTGAGCTCAGCGTACTGGGTCACCTCGCCCTTGGTGAGCATGTCCATAAAGGCGTTGATGTAGGCGCTGGCGTCAAAGGAGCTGCCGCAGGCGCTCAGCACCACCATCGTTAAAGCTAAAACGGCAGCAATCAGCGATTTTTTTGTCTTTTTCATGAGAATTCCTCCTTTTTGTGTGACATCTGGAGCGGGCGGGCCCATCCGGTCCGGGATGGGGTCTCAGCGGGGAAGCGCAGAGCTCATTTTCGCCCGGCTCCATTATACCACAATTCCATCGCCATTGGAATAAAAACTTTCGCAAAAGGAGCAAAGTACCAATGAAGCACAAAAAAGGCCGCTGCGTTCAACGGCAGCGGCCTTTTTCTCTGGATTCAGGGACCTCAGACCTCCATGATGATGGGCAGAATCATGGGGCTGCGGCGGGTCTTCTTGAACAGGTAGCCGGACAGCTCCCCCTTCACCGCGTTCTTGATGGAAGCCCAGTCGGTGATGCGGCGGTTCTCGCACTCCACAACCACCTGGGCGGCCAGGCTTTGAAGCTCCTCCAGCAGCTCCTCGCTCTCCTTCACATACACGAAGCCCCGGGTCACAATGTCCGGGCCGGAGAGCAGGGCGCCCTGGTGGCTGGACATGGTCATCACCACGATGATAACGCCGTCCTCGGCCAGGTGCTTGCGGTCCCGGAGCACCACGCTGCCCACGTCGCCCACGCCGTAGCCGTCCACCAGCACCTTGCCGCTGGGCACAGTGCCGTTGATGCGCACGCTGGTGCGGGTGAGCTCGATGACCTTGCCGATTTCGCTGATGACGATGTTCTCCGGGCGCATACCCATGCGCTGGGCCAGCATGGCGTGGCGCTTGAGCATCCGCTGCTCGCCGTGGACGGGGATGAAGAACTTCGGCCGCACCAGTGCGTGCATGATGGCCAGCTCCTGCTGACAGGCGTGGCCGGACACGTGCAGGTCCAGCTTGCGCTCGTTGACCACTTCTGCGCCCTTGCGGTAAAGCTCGTTGATTACGGTGCCGATGGCGTTCTCATTGCCGGGGATGGCGCTGGCGGACATGATAATCCGGTCGCCGGGCTGAATCTCAATCTGGCGGTGGGTGGAGAAGGCAATGCGCCGCATGGCGGACATCGTCTCGCCCTGGCTGCCGGTGGTGATGATGCACACCTCGTTCCTGGGCAGGGAGCGAATCTGGTTCAGGTCCACCACCACGCCGTTGGGGACCTCCATGTAGCCCAGCTCCCGGGAGACCCGGAGGGCGTTCTCCATGCTCCGGCCGGACACGGCCACCTTGCGGCCGTAGCGGGCGGCCACGTTGATGATCTGCTGAATCCGGTCGATGTTGGAGGAGAAGGTGGTGATGATGATGCGCTCCTCACAGCCCTTGAACAGGGAGTCGAAGGTGTCGCCCACCTTCTGCTCGCTCTTGGTGTAGCCGGGATTCTCCACGTTGGTGGAGTCGCAGAGCATGGCCAGCACGCCCTCGTTGCCCAGCTCCCCGAAGCGGGCCAGATCAATCATGCCGCCGGAGATGGGGGTGGGGTCGATTTTCCAGTCGCCGGTGTGGACCACGGTGCCCACCGGGCACTTGATGGCGAAGGCCACCGCGTCGGAGATGGAGTGGTTCACATGGATGAACTCCACGGAGAACCTGCCCGCCTGCACCACGTCTCCGGCCTTGCAGGTGTAGATGTCCGTGGTGGAGCGCAGACCGTGCTCCTCCAGCTTCAGCTCCACCAGACCGGCGGTCATGCGGGTGCAGTAGATGGGGGCGTTGATGTCCCGCAGCACATAGGGCAGAGAGCCGATGTGGTCCTCATGGCCATGGGTGAGGAAAATGCCCCGAATCCGGCTCTCGTTGCGGATGAGATAGCTCACATCGGGGATGACCACGTCGATGCCGTACATATCGTCGTCGGGGAAGCCCATGCCCACGTCCACGACGATGATGTCGTTGCCGTACTCATACACGGTGATGTTCTTGCCGATTTCATCCAGTCCGCCCAGAGAGATAATTTTCAATTTTTCTGACATATCAGGTGCAAAACTCCTTTCTATCCGCGAAAATATCTGTTTTTCATGTACTGCTCCGCCCCGGAGCATGGTGCCGGACAGGTGCTCAGGCCCCGTCTCGCCTGCGCCCTCTGCCCGTCCTGGTCCGGGGGGAGTGTTGTTCCAGCTGATGATTCCTGCGGGGGAGGCTCCGCGCCGTGCGGGCGCTCCCCGGTCCGTTTTCGCCTGGGGCGGGATTGCCGCACCTCAGACTGCCCTGTTTGACATTATACCACAAGCGGCAGGCAAAGTATACCTGTTCTCAACCCGTTTTTTTAATTTTGTCGCTTTGTGTCAGATGTTGCTCACATAATGACCGGTTTGCTGGTCAGGATTCCTCCCGGCACTCCAGCCGCCGCACCTGCTCCGCCATATGGGCGCACAGCTCCTGAGCCACCTCGGCCTTTTGTGCCTCCGCGCACAGGCGCAGGGCGCAGACGCGGCTGCGGGGAGTCAGAAACACGCTGCCGCCCTCCAAAGGGATGCGCAGGCCCTCGGGGGTGCTCACCGCCTGGGGAAACTGCTCGGTCAGGCGGCGCATGATGGTGCTGCGGGGCGCGCTGAGCTGAAGCTCCTCCCGCCGCAGCACGCACAGGGGCAGGGATTGGGCCAGCTCGCTCAGCTGCTCCCCGGTCCGGGCCAGACGGCGCACAATCGCGCAGGCGGCGAAGATGCCGTCCCGGAGGGGGCGCTGCTCCGGCGCGGCGGCCGCGGAACGGTCCTCCTCCGGGGCCTGCGCCCGGGCACCCAGCTGTCGGGCCAGCGTCCAGGCCGCGAAGGGGGCGTCCCAGGGCAGGCAGACCTGCTCCGCTCCGGCCTCCACCACCAGCCGCTCCATCAGCAGCAGGCTCTGCTCCGGGGTGAGCACGCGCTCCCGCTCGTCCCGGAGCCACAGACCGCCGCCGTCCCCGGTGACGGAGAGGGACAGGGGTCCGTCCCCGGCCTGCACAGCCAGCCCCAGCTCCCCCAGCGCCTCCCGGAGCAGCACATTCCCCCGCCCCCGCCGGGGCACATGAACGCTCAGGGGCGAGACAATCCGCTCCCGGCCCACGGCGGCGCGGACGTAGGCCGCGTCCACTCCGCTCAGGGACTGCTGTTCTCCCACCCGGTGGGCGGGCGCTCTGCGCCGGACCCCCTGGAGCAGCGCCGCCTCCAGACTCCGCTGGCACTCCCGACTCAGGGGCAGGCCCCAGCGGTCCAGAAACCACAGCGTGACCTCCTCCCCCTGCTGGGTGAGAAAGAGGGACACAGGCAAGCCCTGTCGCTGGGCCAGCCAGGCCGCCGCCGCCGGTGTGGTAGCGTCGTGGAGCACCGCCGTGGCTCCGGCCGCCGTGACCCCCGCCGCCGCCGCGGTGAGCAGGGACCGGGCCGCCGCGCCGCCGTAGTAGCCCAGTCCGACCCACTTCTCCTCGCCCAGCAGTTCGCCCAGACTCAGCAGCAGCTCCGCCGTCAGCTCCCCGCCCGCGCTGCCCCGGATGCAGGCCCGGTCCCGAAAGCTCAGCTGACCGGGCCCAGGCCCGGTGAGGGTGCCGCTGAAACGCTCTCCCGGCGCGGTGTGCACGTCCGTCCAGAGCCGCGCGCCGGGCCGCAGAATGACGTGCTCCGCCGCCACAGCCCGGGGACCCAGCACCGCGCCCCGGTTCAGCAGCGCGCCCCGCTGCGCCACGGACTCCGTGCACAGAATCGCGCCCCGGGCCCGGGCCTCCGGCTCCAGAGCGGAGCGGGGCATCAGCACGCTCTCCTCGGCCTCCGCGCCCCGCTCCACCCGGCTGCCGGACTCCAAAACCGTGTAGGGACCCACCACCGCTGTGTCCGAAACGGATACATTTTTAGAAATATAACAGGGAGCTATCACCCGAACCCCCTCGGGCAGAGGAGAGGCGCACCAGACCCCGGGCCGGAGCAGGGGCGCGGAGAGCTCCAGACGCACCCGGCCCTCCAAAGCGTCCCGGACGGCCTCCAGATAGGCGGTGGAGTCCCCGATGTCCTTCCAGTAGCCCCGGGCGACGCAGCCGCCCAGCCGCTCGCCCCGCTCCAGCAGCATGGGGAAGTGGTCCCGGGCGAAGTCCCAGGGCCCCTGCTCCGGGAGGGCCTCCAGCGCCCGGTGAGAAAGCAGGTAGATGCCGGTGTTGACCTGGTCGGTGAAGACCTGGCCCCAGCCGGGCTTCTCCACGAAGCCTGTGACCAGTCCATCGGAGCCGGTGCGCACCAGGCCGTACTCCAGCGGGCGGCGGGAGCGGTGGAGCAGCAGGGTGGCGGCGCAGTCCCGGCCGCGGTGGAGCTGGAGGGCGGATTCCAGCTCCAGGTCCCACAGGGCGTCCCCGCTGAGCACCAGGACGCTCTCCTCCCCCTGCCAGAAGGAGCGGCAGGAGCGCACAGCGCCCGCAGTGCCCAGGGGCTCGTCCTCCCGGAAGTAGGACAGCTCCATGCCCAGGGCGCGGCCGTCCCCAAAGAAGTCCTCCACCACCTCGCTGAGGTAGTGGAGGGTGAGGGCCGCCTGGGTGATGCCCCGGCGGCGCAGCAGGCGCAGACTGTGCTCCAGCAGCGGCGCGCCCAGGAAGGGGACCATGGGCTTGGGGGTCTCCGCCGTCAGGGGGCGCAGGCGCTGACCGCCGCCCCCGGCCAGAATGATTGCTTTCATAGAGAAAAACCGTCCTTACCAGAGTTTTACCCCCAGTATGGACGGTTTTTCTTCTCTTTATACGTCAGGCAGGGGCGCTGCCTCTGCACCCCGCTGGGGCCGCGGGCCCCAGACCCCGAAGCGCCTGACGGGCAATTGTCTGAAGTGGTCAGAACGTGAAAACGTGGTCAATTTGTGCATTGCCTCATTCCAACGCAGTCAGAATCATAACAGGTGTAAAATAGACAGAATAAATGCCAAATAAACGTTTTATTGCTGTTTTTAATCTCCTGCTGTCTGCTCAACTGCAACAGGCAGTCCCCTTTCTGACGCTTACGGGGCACTTTGTTCCCTCGGCGGGCACCAAACGAAACTGGTTTTGCATGGTTGGACCCGCCGACGGGCGAAGCGATTGCCCGCGGACGCAGTCCGCTCAAGCTTCCCAGCCCGCCAGGTACTCCTCCTGCTCCGGGGTCAGCGTGTCAATCTTCAGCCCCAGCGCGGCCAGCTTCACCCGGCCGATTTCGTCGTCAATCTCATCGGGCACCACATAGAGCTTCTTCTCCAGCTCCGCGCGGTGCTTCACCAGCCACTCCAGACTCAGGGCCTGCACCGCAAAGCTCATGTCCATAATTTCCGCCGGGTGGCCGTTGCCCGCCGCCAGATTCACCAGACGGCCCTCGCCCACCACGTTCAGGGTGCGCCCGTCCGGGAGCGTGTAGCCCACGATGTTGTCCCGGCGCAGCTCCTCCTTGACGGCCATAGAGCGCAGACTGGCCACGTCCACCTCGCAGTCGAAATGTCCGGCGTTGGTGAGCAGGGCCTGGTCCTTCATCACAGCGAAGTGCTTCGACGTGATGACATCCTTGCAGCCCGTGACGGTGACGAAGATGTCGCCCAGCGCCGCGGCCTCGTCCATAGGCATGACCCGGAAGCCGTTCATGGTGGCGTCCAGCGCCTTGAACGGGTCGATTTCCGTCACAATCACGTTGGCGCCCATGCCCTTGGCCCGCATGGCCACGCCCTTGCCGCACCAGCCGTAGCCCGCCACCACCACGGTCTTGCCCGCCACGATGAGGTTCGTGGTGTCCATGATGGCGGTCCAGACGCTCTGGCCGGTGCCGTACTTGTTGTCATAGTAGTGCTTGGCCTTGGCGTCGTTCACCGCCATCATGGCGCAGGGCAGAATCCCCGCGCGCTCCCGGGCTTTCAGGCGGTGGATGCCAGTGGTGGTCTCCTCGCAGCCGCCGAACAGGTTCTCGGCCAGCGCCGCGTGGGAGCCGCTGAGCAGGTGGATGAGGTCCCCGCCGTCGTCCACAATCAGGTGCGGACGGCAGGACAGGGCCTCCACCAGCAGGTTTTCGTACTCCTCCGGGCTCACGCCGTGGACGCCGTAGGTCTGGATGCCCAGATGGTCCACCGCCGCGGCCACGTCGTCCTGGGTGGACAGGGGATTGCAGCCGGTCAGATGCACCTCCGCGCCGCCCTTGGCCAGCACCAGCCCCAGATTGGCCGTTTTCGCCTCCAGATGCACGGAAACGGTAATGCGCAGCCCCGCAAAGGGCTTCTCCCGCTCGAAGCGCTCCTCGATGGCGCTCAGGGCCGGCATAAAGGGCCGCACCCACTCAATCTTCCGCAGCCCGGAGGGGGCCAGACCCTTGTCCTTGACGATGCTCATGCGTTTATCCTCTCTCTTCCTGAAAATGCAGGGTGATTTGCTTGCCGTCCTCCCCCAGCTCCGTGGCCGGGAAGAGTGCCTGTGCCAGGGGCAGATACGCCTCCGGCTGGGTGAGGGCGGGACTGAAATGGGTGAGCCACAGCCGCTCCGGCCGGGCCTTTGCCGCCAGCACCGCGGCCTCCTGAAAGGTCATATGCTTCTTCTGGGCGGCCTTTTTCGCCTTTTCCGGCTCCCCGTACATGCCCTCGCACACCAGCAGGTCCGCACTCTCCGCCTGCCGGGCGATTTCCGGCACCGGCCGGGTGTCGGTGCAGTAGACCAGCTTCAGGCCCCTTCTGGCAGGACCCAGCACCATTTCCGGGGTGAAGGTCCGGCCGTCCTCGGTGATGCTCTCGCCCTTCTGGAGTCGGCTCCACAGCTTGACCGGGATATTGGCCGCCTTCGCCCGCTGCGGGTCAAAGCGGCCGGAGCGGGGCAGCTCCAGCGTGTAGCCCCGGCAGGGCATGGAGTGCTCCAGCGGAAAGGCGGTGACGCGCAGCTCCCCGCGCTGGAAGGACTCCACCCCCTCGCCCAGCTCCAGCAGGTGGATGGGAAAGGGCAGCTCCGGCGCCACGGTGAGAAAGCGCCGCACGGTCCGCTCCAGACCCCGGGGTCCCACCAGCAGCACCGGCTCCGTGCGCTCGCTGTTGCCGATGGTCAGCATCAGGCCGGGCAGGCCGCTGATGTGGTCGGCGTGGTAGTGCGTGAAGCAGATGGTGTCGATGTCCTTAAAGCTCAGCCGCTGCTCCCGCATGGCGATTTGCGTGCCCTCCCCGCAGTCGATGAGCAGGCTGTGGCCGTTGCAGCGCACCAGCAGGCTGGTCAGCCACCGCTCCGGCAGCGGCATCATGCCGCCGCAGCCCAACAGGCATACATCCAGCATCGTGTTCCCCCCTTCCTGGACGATTCTCCGGCATTATCTCATATTTTGCCCCGGCGCGCAAGGGTTTTTGTCCCGCCTCCTTGATTTGTCCCGGAGAGCTGTGGTAGAATGGGCCATTATGACCTTTGGAGGCGTCTCTTTTATGATTCAGCACATCGCCCCCCACCGCTTCCACAACCAGTGGGGCCAGTTCTCCCCCGCCGACGAGGACAAAATCTTCTGCTTCTCCCGGCGGGAGGTCCTGACGGACCGGGACGGCCACCTGCCCCGCTACGCCCAGCTCAAGGCTCTGGGGGTGGAGGAGTACCGCTACCTCTTCTCCATCGACCAGGAGCGCTACTTTCTGGCCTGGACGGACCAGCGGCTGGAGCTGGCGGGCTTTTTCTATCACTCTGATAGGGATTTGCGCCGCAACCACCCCACCCGGAAGGCCCTGAGCGGCTTCACCGCGGTGCATCTGAACCAGTGGTATCGGGCCAACCGCTACTGCGGCCGCTGCGGCGCGGCATTGGTCCCCGGACCAGACGAGCGGCGCATGGACTGCCCCCGCTGCGGGAACCGGGTCTATCCCCGGCTCAATCCGGCCATCATCGTGGCCGTGACCGACGGGGACCGGCTGCTCATGACCCGCTACAACCCCCGCTCCGGCCACAGCGTCACCCACTATGTGCTCATCGCGGGCTTCATCGAAATCGGGGAGACCGCGGAGCAGGCCGTGGAGCGGGAGGTGCTGGAGGAGGTGGGCCTGCGGGTGAAGAACATCCGCTACTTCGGCTCCCAGCCCTGGGGCATCGACGGGAACCTGACCCTGGGCTACACCGCCGAGCTGGACCGCAGCGGCGGCATGAACCCCCACGCGGAGGAAAACGAGCTCTCCGACGCGAAGTGGTTCCCCCGCAGCGAGGTTCCGGTGCCCAAAGACGAGCTGAGCATCACCTCCGACATGATTCGCCGCTTCGCGGAGGGCGGCATCCGGTGAGGGAGCGCTCCGGGGAGCTGTCCCTGCTGCTGGCGGCCCTGATTTGGGGCACCTGCTTCGTGGCCCAACGGGTGGGCCTGGACAGCGTGGGACCCTACACCTTTCAGGCGGTGCGCTGTCTGCTGGGCACCGCGGTGCTGACGCTGGTGTGCGTGCTCCGGGCTAAGCGTGACCGGAAACAGGGCCGTTTTCAGCCGATTTCCTGGAAAAACCTGCTGATTGGCGGCGCGTGCTGCGGCGGCGTGCTCTGCGTGGCCACGAACCTCCAGCAGTTGGGCCTCCAGTTCACCACGCCGGGGAAGTCCGGCTTCATCACCTCCATGTACATGGTGCTGGTGCCGATTCTCTCCACAGCGCTGGGCCGCCTGCCGCGGCTGCGCCACTGGTTTTGCGTGGCGCTGGCGGCGGTGGGCCTGTATCTGCTCAGCGTCAGCGGACAGCTGCGCCTCAACGCCGGGGACGCCCTGACTCTGGTTGGTTCCCTCTTTTTCGCCCTGCAAATCATGGCGGTGGACCGCTTCGCCCCCGATTTGGACGGGGTGCAGCTCAGCTGCGTGCAGTTCTGGGTGGTGGGCCTGCTGACCGCCGTGCCCATGCTGGCGCTGGAGACTCCCACCCTCTCCGGGCTGCGGGGCGCCGCGATTCCCATTCTCTACGCCGGTGTGTTCAGCTGCGCGGTGGCCTACACCCTGCAAATCATCGGGCAGCAGCGCTGTGAGCCGGTGGTGGCCACGGTGCTGATGAGCCTGGAGTCGGTGTTCTCCGTGCTGGGCGGGCTGGTGCTGCTGGGGCAGGTGCCCACGGCCCGGGAGGCGCTGGGCTGCGCGGTGATGTTCACCGCCGTGCTGCTCTCCCAGCTGCCGGTGGAGGCGCTGGTGACGCGGCGGGCATGTCCGGAAGAGCTTTGACCCCTGAAAAAAGCCGAAAAAGAGGGCTGCCCCCCAAAGGCAACCCTCTTTTTCGGCGTCACAGCTTCTTCTGGAACACCGTGCCGCAGGTGCGGCAGGTGATGTTGACCTTGCCCTTCATCTTGGGCACCCGCAGCACCGCGCCGCAGCTGGGGCAGCGGAAGTAGCGGTGCTCCTTGTCCCGGCGCTGGGCGCGCATCTGGCGGATGGTGTGGGACAGGGGCCCGACCTTCTCCAGATACCACTCATTCTCCCGGCGGCGGCGGTCATAGTTCCGGCTGAGCATGCGGAACAGGGACCAGACCACCACACCGTAGGCCACCAGATTCAGCAGCTGGGCCACCAGGGTCAGGTGCAGCAGGTTCATCACAATGGAGACCAGATACATCGCCACCCACAGGCCCAACAGGAACAAATTTAGCTGGTCCGTGCCGTAGCGGCCATACATCACCCGGCTCAGGAAATTTCGAATCATAATAAATCTCACCTCGGAGACAGTCTCATTTCTGAGTCCTATCATACCGCAAGGGGCCGAGAAATGCAATCCGGGAAACGTAAACGCTTTGTGAATTTTGCCGCCCGGGAGGGGTGGGGAGGCAAAGGAAAGTGCGGATTTCCGCCCTCTGGGGAAATCCGCACGGTGATTGCGTGTTGTCCGCGTCTCAGCTGTTCATCTGCTTGCGGCGGGAGAGGTTCATGGTGCCGTCCTGCATGGAGGCCAGGTCGTCCAGGCTCTTGCCGGTGCCGTAGGCCACGCAGGAGATGGCGTCGTCGGCCACCCGGGTCTCAATGCCGGTGTGCTTCTCGATGAGCTTGTCGAAGCCGCGCACCAGGGAGCCGCCGCCGGTCATGACAATGCCGTTGGTGGAGATGTCCGCCACCAGCTCGGGGGGCGTGCGCTCCAGAACGCTGTGCACCGCCTCCAGGATGCGCTGGGTGGGCTCCTGGAAGGCCTCAATCATCTCCTCGGAGCTGACGGAGAAGGTCCGGGGCAGGCCGGTCATCAGGTCGCGGCCCTTGATGTCCACGCTCTGCTCCTCCTCGCCCTCCTCGCGGTAGACGCAGCCGATGGAGATTTTCAGCTCCTCCGCGGTGCGCTCACCGATGAGCACGTTGTGCTTGCGGCGGATGTACTTCACCACCGCGTCGTTGAACTGGTCGCCGGCCACCTTGATGGAGCAGGACTCCACCACGCCGGACAGGGAGATGACCGCCACGTCCGTGGTGCCGCCGCCGATGTCCACGACCATGTGGCCGTCGGGCTTGGCGATGTCAATGCCCGCGCCGATGGCAGCCGCCACCGGTTCCTCGATGAGGTAGACCTTCCGGGCGCCGGCCTGGATGCCCGCGTCGATGACCGCGCGCTCCTCCACCTCGGTGATGCCGGAGGGCACGCAGATGACCAGCCGGGGCTTGAAGAAGTGGACGGGGGCCACCTTCTTGATGAACTCCTTGAGCATCCGCTCGGTCATGTCGTAGTCGGAGATGACGCCCTCGCGCAGAGGCCGCATCGCCACAATGTTGCCGGGGGTACGGCCCAGCATGTTCTGAGCCTCGGTGCCCACCTTCAGCAGCTTGCCGGTGTTCTTGTCGATGGCCACCACAGAGGGCTCCTGGAGCACAACGCCCTTGCCCTTGACATAGACCAGAATCGAAGCGGTACCCAGATCAATACCAATATCCTTTGCAACGCTCATATTACCCACACTCCTGTGTTTGCGCTTTTTTTGCCGTTCCAACTCCCTTTCTTCGGGAGCAATATCCATCTGCGCCTGTTCCGGCGCTTCACTGACCGCTTCTGTCTCGGGGCGCACTTCACCCTCGGTGCGGTTCCTGTCTATTATAGCCTTTTCCATCTTTTTTTTCAACGCTCCCGCATCATGTTTTTTGAGAAAATTTTCAACCCTGTTTCTTCGACTTTTTGCACGTTCTCCACAGCCGCCGCGCCCGGGCACGCGGAGCGGGCTGAGCCTTCCGCGTCACAGCAGGCGGAAACCGCCGGGCGGGGCTGTCCGTATCTGCTCTGCACAACATACAGAGCGGGCGGAGTCCTCCACGTCACAGCAGACTTAAGCCTCCGGGTGAGCTGTGCCCATCAATTTTGCACAGTACAGGACGGGTGGAGATTGAATCCCCGCCCGTCCTGTACCGAAGCGGCCTCACAGCACCGGAACCTTCTCGTTGAGCTTCAGCAGCGCCGAGACGATGATCTTCCCGTGGTCGAAGGCCAGGCCCCGCTGGCCCAGCAGCTCAATGCTGCGCACGAAGCCCGCGCTGGTGTCCTGCTCCCGGACCTTCATGTGGGCGCACAGGGTCTCTCCCTTCCGCTTGAGGATGAGCTTGAAGCCCTCGCCCGCCCGCCGGGTGTCCACGGTGAACCAGTCCGTCGCCTGGGCGTCGTCCCCGGCGCGGACCTGGGGCGGCAGGGCGCTGAGCAGCACCATAAAGGCCCGGGTCATGCTCCAGCAGCGGGGGTCCCGGCCCGGGTCGGTGAAGAAGCCCACCGGCACCAGGTCCAGGCCCGTCAGGTTCGTCTCCTCCTGAAGCTCCCGCTGCGCGGTCTGTTCGATGGTCTCCCCCGGCTCCGCGAAGCCTCCGGGCAGGGCCCACTTGCCCAGATAGGGGTGTCCGCCCCGGCGAACCAGCAGCAGCTTGAGTCCGTCCGGCTGCCTGGCAAACACCAGCACATCCGCCGTCACAGAGGGATGAGGCCAGTCACCGCTCTGGTACGTGGCCAGAAATTCGGCCTCTGTCAGGCCGTTTTTATCCCGCAGTTCCATGGTCATTTCCTTTCCTGTGTTTTTGTGATAGAATAGTCCCGGCGCGGCGGGGTCCCCTTCCCCCTTGAGGTCCCTTCCGCGGCCCGGGCACGCCAAAGGCGTTCGGATTGCTGCGTTTCGCATCGTTCCTTGCCCTATTATACACAGGACGCCCGGAAAAGGCAAGGCTATTTTTAGTAGTTTTGTCAATCTGCTTGATAAATATGAAGAAGGTGTGAACACCATGAACCGCCGCCCCACCCTGAGCGGCCTCCAGCTCAAGCTGCTGGCCCTGCTGACCATGACCATGGACCACGCCGGCGCCGTACTGGTTCGCGGCAGCCTCTACCGGCCCCTGCGCGACGCGGGCCGTCTGGCCTTCCCCATCTACTGCTTTCTGCTGGTGGAGGGCTACCTCCACACCCGGGACGTAAAAAAGTACCTGGGACGGCTCCTGTTCGCCTTTTTGCTCTCGGAGCTGCCCTTTGACGCGGCTCTGTACCGGAGCGTCCCCGCCCCCAGGCGCAATGTGATGCTGACGCTGGCCCTGGGGCTGGTGACGGTGCTGGTGCTGGACCGGGTGCGCGGCGCGCTGTGGGGGCGCAGGCCCTTCCCGGGCTCGGAGGCACCGGACCGGGAAAAAGCCCCGCCGCCCCTCTGGCTGGAGCTGCCGCTGTGCTTTGCGGTGATTTCCGCGGGGATGAGAGCCGCGTTCTGGCTCCAGACGGACTACCGGGGCGGCGGCGTGCTGCTCATTGTGCTGTTTTTCGTATTTCGGGAGCAAAAGGAGGCGCTGCTGCTGACGGTGCCGCCGCTGCTACTGGTGTTCTACACGCCCATGGAGCTGTGGGGCACGTTGGCGCTGCTGCCCATCGCCCTCTACGACCCTCAAAAGGGCAGAACGGCCCGGCGCGCCTCCCCACAGCAGCCCAAAAGCCGCCGCGGCCGGGCGCTGCAATGGTTTTTCTACCTCTACTACCCCGCCCATCTGACGGTGCTCGCCCTGCTGCGGGACCTGCTGCTCCACACGCCGGTCACGCTGGAGCTGCCATTCTGAGCTTGTCCCGGGGCAGCTTCGTGTGCTATAATGAGACAGCTTTGAACCATCGCCGCGCCGGGTGAGCGCACACAGCCTCCGGCGCGCACGGATGATACGAAAATAAGGAGGATCTTATGCAAACCATGCTTGAACTGGAGGAACTGGGCTTTTCCAGCCTGGAGGAATACCTGCGCTCCCCGCAGCTGAAATCCGAGGGCGGCTTCGGCACCGAACTGGAGTGCGACGGAGCGGGCGGGGTGCACCTGTCCCTGTCCAGGGCCAAGGCCGCTCTGGAGTACCACTATCTGCTGCTCTCCCCCGCCCGGGGAAAGGGCGAGACCCTGCTGCTGCGCGGCACCCTGGACGAGAGCGGCGTGCGCTTCGACCTGAACGAGCTGGGCGCGGCCCTGTTCCAGCACTGTGACGAGTGGGTGTGCCGGGTGGCCATGGGAGACAGCCGGGAGTTTCTGGTGTCCCGGCTGCGGCAGCACGGCGACCCCGCCTCTCAGCCCCCCGCTGCTCCGGCTCCGGCCCCGGTTCCGGCTCCCATCCAAAAGCCGGTGGAAAAGCCCCGCTCCGGCGGCTTTGGACGGCTGAAGGGTCTCTTCGGCGGCAAAAAGGCGCCGGAACCCCCCGCTCCGACGCCTCAGCAGACCGCTCCCGCCGCTCCCGCCGCTCCCGCCTTTCACCTCTGGCCGGACAGCAAGCGCCTCTTCGACACGGGCCTGAGCGCCCCGGTGGACGGCGTGCTCCAGCGCCTGGTGTTCAAGGCCAACGCGGAGCGCCGCACCCTCAGCCTGGTGCGCCAGCCGGAAGCGCTTCTGCGGCCTCAGCTGGACGGGATGGTGCTCCACCGCTGCAAGGCGGGCGCGGAGAAGCGCCCCTTCCAGTTCTCCATCGTCATGGCCGTCTACAACGTGGCGCCCTACCTGGAGGAGGCCGTGGAGAGCGTGCTCAGCCAGGACATCGGCTTTCAGAAGAACGTGCAGCTCATTCTGGTGGACGACGGCTCCACCGACGGCTCCGGCCTGCTGTGCAACCGCTTCGCCCAGCGCTATCCGAAGAACGTGGTGGCGCTGCATCAGGCCAACGCGGGTGTCGCCAGCGCCCGGAACGCGGGTCTTGCCGCCGCAAAGGGCGCGTATGTGAACTTTATGGACCCGGACGACAAGCTCTCCCCCAACGCCCTGAGCGCCGTGAGCCGCTTTTTCAGCGCCCACGCCGAGGAGGTGGACGTGGTGTCCATCCCCCTGTGCTACTTCGAGGCCCGGCAGGACTCCCACTGGCAGAACTACAAGTTTGACAGGGGCACCCGGGTCATCAACCTGTGGCGGGAGTGGACGGTCAGCGCCATGAACACCGCCGCCAGCTTCATCCGGCGGGAGGCGGTGCAGGGGCTGGAGTTCGACAGCGCCCTGCCCTCCGGCGAGGACGCCAAGCTGCTGCTCTCGGTGGTGCTGGAGAAGATGCAGCTGGGCGTGGTCAGCGAGGCAACCTACTGGTATCGCGCCCGCTCCACCGGCGGCTCCCTGATGAACACCACCAAGACCAAGCGCGGCTGGTACACAGAGTACTTCTCCCACTTCCACGACGCCCTGCTGGAGCGCAGCCGGAAGCGCTGGGGATTTGTGCCCGAATATGTGCAGAACACCCTGATGATGGATCTCCAATGGCGGCTGAAGCGGCCGGAGCGGCCGGACGGCCTGCTCAGTGACCAGGAGTGGTCCGCGTATCTGAAAAACCTCACCGAGGCCCTGCGGCCCATCAGCGACCACGTCATCCTGGCTCAGCGGGCGCTGAGCACCCCGGAGATGGTGCAGCTGCTCGCCCTCAGGCACGGCAGGGAGCCGGTGCTGCGCGGGAGCGATCTGGATCTCCATGTGCTGCTGGAGGGGGCGCTGCTGTGCTCCTGCTCGGAGCTGCCTGTGTACTTTGACCAGGTGCGCCTGGAGAACGGCACGCTGACCCTGGAGGGCTACAGCCAGCTGCCCGGCCTGTTCCATCCCAAAAAGGTGGAGCAATACCTCTACGAGGGCGGAAGCTACCACGTCTGCACCCCCCTGGCGCGTCACAACGCCGCGGTGGAGAACAGCTTCGGCGTGGTCAGCCGGGAGTACAGCTTCCGCGTCAGCCTGCCTCTGGGGCCGCAGTGCTGGGGCAGGCCCCTGCGCCTGGTGACTGTGGCGGATGGACAGCCCATCTTCCGCAGCAGCTATCGTCACGACCCCTCCTCGCCCTTCTGCGCGCTGGTACAGGGCCAGTACCTGCTGGATGGAGACACGGTGCTCCACGCCTCGAAGTCCGCCCTGCTGCCGGAGCGCACCACGGAGGAGCGCGCCTTCTGGGAGCGCGACTACCGCGCCGCTCTGGAGGGCAAGGTGCTCTCACCGGAGCAGGCGGCCTCCCGGCCCCTCCGGCCCCGGGATCTGACGCGGGAGCGGTATCAGCGCGTGCTGGCTCTGCGGGATATGGCTCTGGCGGGGAGGCGCACCCGGCCTCTCTGGCTGCTCTCCGACGCGCTGGATCGGGCGGGCGGGCCCTGTGAGACTCTGTTCCAGGCGCTGGCGCAGCGGGAGGACTGTCCGGCGGAGCTGTGCTTTGTCCTGACGGCGGACAGCCCGGACTTTGCGCGGCTGAGCGCCCTGGGAACGGTGCTGGCCTACGGCAGCGAGGAGCATCTGCGGGCCCACATGTGCGCGGATCGGCTTCTCTTCTCCCAGGAGCGGGAGTCGGTATTCTCCCCCTTCACGGGCACGCCGGAGGGCTACGGCCTGCACCGCTATCTGTCGGATCTGCTCAGCCGTCAGCGCTACGTCCTCCTGCGCGGCGGTCAGGCGTCCCAGGGCGAGCCGACCTGGGAGGAGAAGCTGGCCCGGAAGTATCCCCGGGAGGAGCTGGTGCTCAGCGGCGAGGCGGATGTGCCGAGGGTGCTTGAGGCGTTGATTAAAAATTGATTTAAGGATGAAACAGCGCGGAACCGGGGGG
>CACZUK010000037.1 GCA_902784305.1 Oscillospiraceae bacterium
CCTCCTCTGTAGCAAAAACGGCAAAATTATGCCGCATAAAAAAGACCATTTTGAAGGGTTGACGAACGGCCTTCCCCGCGCCGGAGAGAACCAAACAGGGCGCCGTCCGCCGGGACAGCGCCCCCTTTGCGCAGGCCGTCAGTCCTCCGCCCGCCGCAGCGCCAGACGGTACAGCTCCTTTTTCTGGAAACCCGTTTCATCAGCCACCTGACGGGCGGCCTCCTTCATGCCCATCCCGCCCGCGTAGAGGGCGGCCACCCGCGCTGCGGCCTCCTCCAGCGTCAGGGCGGGGGCCTCCTCCCGCTCCGGCGCGCCCTCCACCACCAGCACAAACTCGCCCCGGGGGGCGTTGGCCCGATAGTGGTCCAGAGCTTCGCCCAGCGTGACGCGCAGCACCTCCTCGTGGAGCTTGGTCAGCTCCCGGCACAGGCTCACCCGCCGCTCCGGGCCGAAGCAGTTCGACAAATCCTCCAGCGTGCCCAGGAGCTTGTGGGGGGCCTCGTAGAACACCATGGTTCGCTGTTCGTCCCGCAGACTGTCCAGATGGGCGCGGCGGTTCTTCCGGTTCGTGGCCAGAAAGCCCTCGAAGGTGAACCGGCCCGTGGGCAGGCCGGACACCGCCAGCGCCGTCACCAGAGCGCAGGGCCCGGGGATGCTCACCACCTGCACCCCCGCCTCGGCGCACAGGGCCACCAGCTCCTCGCCGGGGTCGCTGATGGCGGGGGTTCCGGCGTCGGTCACCAAGGCGCAGTCCTCCCCGGAGAGGATGCGCTGCAAAATCTGAGGCCCGGCGGTCTCGGTGTTGTGGCGGTAGTAGCTGACCAGAGGCTTTTTCAGGCCCAGATGGTTCAGCAGGCGCAGAGAGACGCGGGTGTCCTCGGCGGCGATGAAGTCCGCCAGAGCCAGCGTCTCCCGGATGCGGTCGGAAAGGTCCCCCAGATTGCCGATGGGGGTGGGAACCAGGTATAAAATGCCAGCCATAAGTACTCCTTAAAACTAAATGGTTTCGTTCAGCAGCAGCACCGGTTCCGTTTTCAGGCCCGGCCTGCCCTGCCGCACGGCCTCCAGCAGCACCAGCTTGGGGGGCTTGTCCGCCCGGGCCTGCACCAGCCGGAGCCGTTTGGGCTCCAGCGCCTGAGCGCGCAGGGCGCACAGCAAATCCGTCAGCCGCTCGGCGCGGTACACCAGAGCGAAGCGACCTCCGGTCTTCAGCCGGGGCGCTGCGGCGGCGCACAGCTCCTCCAGGGTGCAGCAGCCCTCGTTGCGGGCTTCCGCGCTGCGGCGGGAGGCGGCCGGGCCGCTGTGGACGGGGAAGTAGGGCGGATTGGAGACAATCAGGTCGTAATGGCCCTGAGAGAAGACGGAACGCTCCCGCAGGTCCCCGGTGACGATGCTGCCCCGGAGTCCGTTCTCCTCCAGATTCCGCCGGGCGAGCTCCGCCGCCTGGGGGTTGCGCTCCACCCCGTCCAGGGTGAGGTCCCCAGCCCGCTGAGCGAGCAGAATCCCCAGCACCCCCACGCCGCAGCCCAAATCCAGCACCCGGGCGCGGGGCCGCACCGTGGCGAAGCGGGAGAGGAGCAGGGAGTCCGTGCCCAGCAGGGGCAGCGCGTCGTCCTGCCGCAGGGTCAGCGCCCCGATGCGCTCCAGACGCTCCATCAGTCCTCCAGCCCAAACAGGGCGCGCAGGGCGGGGTAGTCGTTGCGGAACACATGGCCCTCCATGCCCAGAGCCCGGGCCGCGGCCACGTTCTCCTCCCGGTCGTCGATGAAAAAGCACTCCTCCGGCACCAGCCCATAGCGGCGCAGCAGCCGCAGATAGATTTCCCGGTCCGGCTTGAGCAGCTTCTCCTGGAAGGAAATCACCGCCCCGTCGAAGTCAGAGAGGGGAGCGAAATTGTCAAAATAGGTGAAAAACAGGTCCGAGGCGTTGGAGAGGATGTAGGTCCGCCAGCCCGCGCGGCGGCAGTCCTCCACAAAGCGCCGGGCGCCGGGCAGCGGGTCCATGCAGAACTCCCAGTGATAGCAGCAGTTTCTCAGGGCTTCCCAGTGGGCCGGGTCCAGCCTGGGCCGGATGAGCTCGTAGCGCTCCCGGTCCCGGATGAGGCCCCGGTCCGCCATCAGCCACTCCGGCGCGTGAAAGAGCTCCCGGAGGATGAGCGCCCGCTCCGCCTCGTCGGCGCAGAAGCGCTCCACCACCCGCTCCGGGCGGAAGTCCAGCAGGACGTTTCCCATATCAAAGACAATATTTCGAATCCGCTGCATCATGGCGTGTCCCCCTTTGCCCGGTTTTTTCACTCTGCCACAGATTATACCCGGGCCGCGGCCAAATCACAAGGGGAAAAGGGCAATCTTTTCCGGGTTTTTAAACGGTAAAAAGATTTTACAAAAAAAGTAAAAAAGTGCTTGACAAAACACGGGCGCGGTGGTATGATAATGCCATCAGAAGAAAGGGAAGCATTCCTTTCAAAATCCATCCAAAGGAGGACAAGCCAAAGTACTAGGGTAAACGGCAGCTGTACCGTCCAAGCAGCAGAAGGTTCCCACCCCATCCGATGAAAGGGTGATGCGTTTATGATTGGTAACAGGACAGCAATCAAATAACGCAGGAGGTACGGTCCCATGTACAATTAAGCCCAGACAGCTCCACCCCATCCCGTTGAAAGGATGATGCGCCATGATTGTTAAGCTTCAGACTGACAAATGACGCAGGAGGTACGGTCCCATGTACAATTAAGTTTTTTTGAACCGTCTGTTTTCCGATGTCCCAGGAGGCGAGGCCGATGAAGCTCGTACTTTTGATTATTTGAACACCGGGAGAAAGGAATGAGTCCAAAGAACAAAGAAATTCAGCCATCAGGTGCGGCGAGGTGAATAGCCCTGAGTGCAAAGAAAGAGGTACGGACCCATGGACATGACAGAACTCAGGAAGTGACCCGACGAGAGGTTGAATCGTCGGGTCACTTTTTTGCGCTTTTTGGGGCTTGTCCTTTGCCATTTCCCGGGAGATGTGCTAAAATGACCGGGAAACGGAGGGAGTGCCATGAAGCGGGAGCACGGCTGGTGGGTGTATATGCTCCGCTGCGCCGACGGCACGCTCTACACCGGCATGGCCGCGGATGTGGAGCGGCGGCTGCGGGTCCACCGCGCCGGACAGGGGGCGAAGTACACCCGCGCCCGTCTGCCGGTGGAGCTGGTGTATCGGGAGGCGTGCGCGAGCCGTTCCGAGGCTTTGCGCCGGGAGGCGGCCATCAAGCGGCTGAGCAGGGCGGAGAAGCTGAGGCTGACGGAGAATTGGACAAAGGATGACAAACAACCGAAAAATGGTGACAATTGAATACAGAAGTCCCTTCGGGGATTGCGTTTTTCCGGCGTTGGTGGTACAATGCCTCCACCGCGGAAAACCACATTCCATTGCAGAAAGGACTGAGAGGATGAAAAAGCTGTTCGCATTGGTTCTGGCTCTGGCCCTGGGTCTGGGCTGTCTCCCGCTCACGCTGGCCGCAGGTGCCAACGAGCGGGGCTGTCTGGTGCTGGGCGAGGATTTGAGCGCCGCGGAGCGGGAAAAGGTGCTCGAATTCCTGAAGGTGGACCATCCCGACGACTATCAGGTCAGCTACACCAGCAACCGTCAGGAGCACGCCGCCCTGGACGACTACCTGGGCGCGGACGTGGTGGGCAGCCGGGCCCTGAGCTCCATCCTGCTCCTGCCCCGGAAGGAGGGGGAGGGCATCAGCGTGTCCTCCTACAACATCACCTACTGCACCGTGGAGATGTACCGGAACGCCCTGATTTCGGCAGGCGTGAAGGATGTGAGCGTGTCCATCGCCGCGCCGGTGCCGGTGTCCGGAACCTGTGCGCTGCTGGGCGCCATGAACGCCTATTCCCTCCTCTCCGGGGAGGAAATCGACGAGAAGAAAGCGGACGCCGCGCTGGAGGAGCTGGTGACCACCGGCGACGTGGGCGAGCTGCTGGGGGACAAGGACACCGCCGTGCAGCTCATCGCCGTGCTCAAGCAGGAGCTGGCCCAGCAGGATTTGAGCGAGGAGGAGCTGTCCGCGCTCATCGACCAGGTCAGCGGCCAGATGGGCGTCCGGCTGGACGAAAAGCGTAAAAAGCAGGTCATCGCGCTGCTGATGAAGCTCAAGAACACCGATTTGGACGTGGAGGGTCTGGCCGAGCAGGCCGCGGGGCTCTATGAGCAGGTCAGCGATGTGCTGGACCGGCTGAACCTCCGGCCGGAAAAGGCCAAGGGAGTGCTGGAGCAGCTGGACCTCCAGCCGGAGAAGGCCCAGGGGGTGCTGGAGCGGCTGGTGCAGTGGATTCGCTCGCTGCTGAATCAGAAATGAGAAAAGGGGACGGAGCAGGCAGACTCCGTCCCCTTTTTCAGGCCAACAGCCAGTTCAACAGCAGCAGCAGACCCAGGCCCGGCGCGCCCAGGAAGCCCAAAAGCGCCAGATTGAACCAGTTTATCCCCAGATTCAGCCCCAGAGGGCCGCTCAGCGTGCCCAGAGCCGCCAGCGCGCCCCCACCGGCCAGCGCCCGGAGGGCAAAGCGCAGCAGCGCCAGAGCCGCCCGCCGCAGCGCGATGAGCGCCGTCAGGCCCAGCAGCACCCCCAGAACCCCCAGCAGCACCCGCGCGTCGCTCATTGCGCCTTGAGCGCCTGGGCCCGGTCCAGCCGCTTGAGCTGACGCAGCAGGTAGCTGTGGCGGGCCTGATGGGCCTTGATTTCAAACAGCGCGGCCTCGATGAGGTCCGGGTCGTCGGTGGAGTTGAATTGCAGATAGGTCCTCCGGAGCTGGTAGCGGGTGTCCCGGAGCTCCTCCGCCAGCTCCTCCCACTCCCGCTCCTCCTCGGTGGGCTGATTGTCCCGGGGCCAAAGCCGCATCAGTGCCTGTACCATAATACCTCCCCTTTCCCTGACGGGTGTGACGGTGTTCGTCCGATGCTGTACTCTATGTCACAGTGTGCCCCAATATGTCCCCGTTTACTCAGTTTTTTCCAGTCGGGACCGAAGAGGAGTGCAAAACGGTTGCAAAGGGATGGGGAGAGTGGTATAATCAGGGACGATTACTGTGGAGTAGTGTTCGGTTCCCCGCCCGGGGAGCCTTTGGATGGAGGAAGAGCCTTTGAAACGGGAAGAAGTCATCATCTCTCAGGCGGAAATTGACCGCCAGCTGGCCATCTGCGACGCTCTGCGCGAGCGCATGGCCGCCCTGCCCGGCCGACACCTGGCCTTTGTGGACACCTACGGCTGTCAGCAGAACGAGGCCGACAGCGAACAGCTGCGGGGCATGCTCGTGCGCGCGGGCTACGGCCTCACCGAGGAGGAGGACGAGGCGGATGTCATCGTCATCAACACCTGCGCCGTGCGGGAGCACGCCGAAATGCGGGTGCTGGGCAACGTGGGCGCCCTGACCCACACCAAGCGCAAGAAGCCCAATCAGCTCATCTGCCTGTGCGGCTGCGCCATGCAGGAGCCGCATATGGCCGAAAAAATCAAGAAATCCTTCCGGCATGTGGACATGGTCTTCGGACCCCACGCCCTCTACCGCTTCCCGGAGCTGCTTCAGGAGGCGCTGGTGCAGAAACGCCGGATTTTTGAGACGCCCGACGTGGCCGGCTACATCGCCGAGGGCCTGCCTGTGGCCCGCAAGGGGAAGCTGAAGGCCTGGGTGTCCATCATGTACGGCTGCAACAACTTCTGCACCTACTGCGTCGTGCCCTACGTCCGGGGCCGGGAGCGCAGCCGGGACCCGGAGCGGATTTTGCGGGAGGTGCGGGAGCTGGCGGAAAGCGGGTGTAAGGACATCACGCTGCTGGGCCAGAACGTCAACTCCTACGGCAAAGATTTGGGCCTGAATATGGACTTTTCCGACCTTTTGGAGCAGGTGAACGCCATTCCGGGGGACTTTCAGATTCATTTCATCTCCAGCCACCCCAAGGACGCCTCCCAGAAGCTCTTTGAGACCATGGCCCGGTGTGAGAAGGTGGCGCCGCAGCTCCACCTGCCCTTCCAGTCCGGCTCCAGCCGGGTGCTGAAGGCCATGAACCGGCGCTATGACCGGGAGATGTACCTGGACGAGATTCGCAGGCTCCGGGCGCTGATTCCCGACATCGTGCTCACCAGCGACGTGATTGTGGGCTTCCCCGGGGAGACCCAGGAGGAGTTTGAGGAGACGGTGTCCCTCATCGAGGAGGTGCGCTTTGACGCCCTGTTCACCTTCATCTACTCGCCCCGGGAGGGGACTGTGGCGGCGAAGCTGCCCGACCCCATGAGCAAGGAGCAGAAGAGCCGCAACTTCCAGCGGCTGCTGGACGTGCAGAACCGCATCAGCGCCGAGAAGCACGCGGCCTATGTGGGCAAGACCCTCCGGGTGCTGGTGGACGGCAGGGACGCCCAGCGGGAGGGCGGCCTCACGGCCCGCACCGAGGGCGGACGGCTGGTGCATCTGGACGGGGACGAGGCGCTGATTGGCACCTGGCAGCAGGTGAACATTCTCCGGGCCTCCACCTGGGTGCTGTTTGGAGAATTGCTATAAATCAGTACATTTTTCCTTTGGAGGGATGGAAATGAACAAATTTCCACTGACGAAATTCCAAAAGATTCTGGAGCTGCTGACCTGGCTGCTGGCGGCGGCCACCTTTGTGGGCACGGCCCTGCTCTGGCGCACCCTGCCGGATATTATGGCCATCCACTACAACGCCTCCGGCGTGGCCGACGACTGGGGCGAGCGCTGGACGGCCTTCCTGCTGCCGGTGCTGCTGGTGGTGTGCTGCGGCGTGGTCAGCTTCTGCGCCCGGCTGGGTCTGCGGCACATCAACCTGCCCTTCCGGGTGAATATGGAGCGGGAGTGGTACGTGCTGCGCTCGGTGCGCGACTCCCTGTGCCTGATGAACCTGGAGGTGGCGCTGCTCTTCGCGGTGCTCCAGGTGTTTAACCTCAGCGGCTGGAACCTGCCCATGTGGTTTGTGTGGACCATGGCGGGGGTGCTCCTGGCCACAGGGGTGTTCGGCGTGTGGCGCTCCTGGAACTGCAACCAGGGCACGTTATAAAGCGGCAAAGGAGACTTTCATGGCAGAAGCATTGACGCCCATGCGCAAGCAGTATTTGGATGTGAAGAAAAAGTACCCGGACTGCCTGCTGTTCTTCCGTCTGGGCGACTTTTATGAGATGTTTGACGAGGATGCCCGCATCGCGGCCAGGGAGCTGGACCTGACCCTCACCACCCGGGACCGCAACAAGCGGGAGGAGGACAAGGTGCCCATGTGCGGCGTGCCCTATCACTCCTACCAGGCCTATCTGGCCCGGCTGGTGGGCAAGGGCTACAAGGTGGCCATCTGCGAGCAGATGGAGGACCCCTCCTCCGCCCAGGGCCTGGTGGAGCGGGACGTGGTGCGCATCGTCACCCCCGGCACGGTGGTGGAGACCTCCATGCTGGAGGAGGGGCGCAGCAACTACATCGCCGCCGTTTGCCTCACCGCGAACCGCTCCGGCATCAGCTTCTGTGACATCTCCACCGGCGAGCTCTCCTGCACCGCCTTCGCCGGGGAGGAGTGCGTGCGCCACCTCATCAACGAGCTGGGCCGCTACCGCCCCACGGAGTGCCTGCTCAGCGAGGGGGCCATGGAGTCCGAGGAGCTGGTGAACACCCTCCGGGAGCGGCTGGAGTGCCGGGTGGAGCGGGGCAGCAAGGCCCGCTTCGACCTGGAGCTCTCCCGCATGGGCCTGGAGGCGCAGCTGGAGAACGCCGCCGCCATTCCCGCCGCGCAGACGGAGGCAATCCGGGCGGTGGGCGGCCTGCTGAGCTACCTCCACGAGACGCAGAAGAACGATTTGAGCCATGTGCGTCAGGTGAATTACTACACCAGCGGCCGGTTCATGGAGCTGGACCTGAGCGCCCGCCGGAATCTGGAGCTCACCGAGACCCTGCGCAGCAAGGAGAAGAAGGGGAGCCTGCTGTGGGTGCTGGACAAGACCCGCACCTCCATGGGCGCCCGGCTGCTGCGCACCTGGCTGGAGCGGCCCCTGCTCAACCCCCTGGACATTGAAAAACGGCTGCTGGCCGTCCACGACCTGGTGGGGGACCTCATCCTCCGGGACGAGCTGACCCAGTGCCTCCGGGAGGTCACGGACCTGGAGCGGCTCATCGGGCGCATTGTCTACGGCACCTGCAACGCCCGGGATTTGGCCGCGCTGGCGGCGGGTCTGCATCAGGTGCCCACGCTGCGCGGCCTGCTGGAGGGCTGTCGCTCCAGCCTGCTGACGGAGCTGTGTGTGCAGCTTCAGGGCCTGCCGGAGCTCACCGACGACATCGACCGGGCCATCGCCGACGAGCCGCCCCTGACCCTCCGGGAGGGCGGCATGATTCGCACCGGCTGGGACGCGGAGGTGGACCGGCTCCGGGACGTGATGGTCCACGGCAAGGACATGGTGGCCGCCATCGAGACCCGGACCAAGGAGGACTGCGGCATCAAGAACCTGCGGGTGAAGTACAACAAGGTCTTTGGCTACTACTTCGAGGTCAGCCGGGGCCAGGCGAATCTGGTGCCCAAGGACTGGGTGCGCAAGCAGACCACGGTGAACTCCGAGCGCTTTATCAACCAGGAGCTCAAGGAGCTGGAGAGCACCATTCTCTCCGCCCAGGACCGGGTGACGGAGCGGGAGTACGAGCTCTTCCAGGAGCTGCGCGCCCGGGTGGCCGAGCAGGTGGAAAAGATTCAGACCACCGCCTCCGCCGTGGCGGCTGTGGACGTGCTGTGCGCCCTGGCTGTGGTGGCGGCGGAGAACCGCTACTGTATGCCCCAGGTGGACGACTCCGATGTCATCCAAATCACCGAGGGGCGGCACCCTGTGGTGGAAAAGGTGCTCAAACGGAGCCTTTTCGTGCCAAATGACACCTTTATGGACTGCGGAGAGGACACCCTGGCCATCATCACCGGCCCCAACATGGCCGGCAAGAGCACCTATATGCGTCAGGTGGCCCTCATCTGCCTCATGGCCCAGATCGGCAGCTTTGTCCCGGCGAAGCAGGCCCGGCTGGGCGTGGTGGACCGCATCTTCACCCGCATCGGCGCGGCGGACGACCTGAGCGCCGGTCAGTCCACCTTCATGGTGGAGATGGACGAGGTGGCCGAAATCCTCAAAAACGCCACCAGCCGCAGTCTGCTGATTCTGGACGAAATCGGGCGGGGCACCTCCACCTACGACGGCATGAGCATCGCCCGCAGCGTGCTGGAGTACTGCGCCGACCGGAAGCGGCTGGGGGCCAAGACCCTCTTCGCCACCCACTACCACGAGCTCAGCGAGCTGGAGGGGCAAATCGAAGGCGTCAAAAACTACAACATTGCCGCGAAAAAGCGGGCGGATGACATTATTTTCCTGAGAAAAATCGTCAGGGGCGGCGCCGACCAGAGCTACGGCATCGAGGTGGCGAAGCTGGCGGGCGTTCCCACCCGGGTCATCACCCGGGCCAGAACCATCCTGGCCGAGCTGGAGGGTGGCGCCGACGCGGAGCCCTCCCACCTGAGCCCGCCCGCCGCCGCCGAAGCGCCGCTGGACAACCAGTGCAGCTTCGGGGACATCCGGGTCTTTGAGGTGGCCGAGGAGCTGCGG
Source organism: Oscillospiraceae bacterium (assembly GCA_902784305.1). GTDB lineage: Bacteria > Bacillota > Clostridia > Oscillospirales > Oscillospiraceae > Onthomonas. The sequence goes on from CACZUK010000037.1 coordinate 9,614, forward strand.
CAGGTGGACATCAACACCCTGACCCCCATCGAGGCCATGAACCTCATCTATCAGTGGAAACAAAAGCTGTAAGGCTGCGGCGGGAGTCGTTGTGCCCGATACGGCAGCGCAGACAGAGTTCAACTTCGTGCCAACGATTGAAAAAAGCTATGAGCAAGAACAAAAAACAAAAATCCACGCTGCTGCTCCCCTGCGCCGACGCCCACCTTTTCTCTGCGGGCTATGCCCCGGAGTTTGAGCAGCAATCCCGGCTGGTCTTCCTCCTCAGCGAGATCTGGGACGAGGCGCGGCAGAAAAACATCTGCGCCCATCTGGAGTTTCGCCGGGTGGCCGCCTTTGAGGCGGTGCTCAACGTGTTTGACGACGGCATCGGCGCGGACGTGGGCGGCTTGTACGAGCTCAAGGGCAAAAAGCGCAAGCGCGCCCTGCTGGAGCGGGTCTTTGTGCGCCGCCGGGAGCTGTGGCTCCTGCCGGGGGACTACGACTACGACCCGGACGACGAGTGGGACGTGCTCAACAGTCGGGACGATTTGGAGCGCTTCGAGCGGAAAAAGAACCTGAAAAAGTACCGGCTTTTCCTGCTGGTGAAGCAGGGCGGCGGATTTCTGATTCTGGCCCGGGATATGCAGATTCGAGAGATTCCGGAGGGAACGGAGTAGAAAGGGGGCAGCTATGCCGAAAATCCAATGTCTGGACCCCCATGTGGCGGACCTCATCGCCGCGGGAGAGGTGGTGGAGCGCCCCGCCAGCGTGGTCAAGGAGCTGGTGGAGAACGCCATCGACGCCGGGGCCACCAGCGTCACGGTGTCCATTCTGGGCGGGGGCCTGCGGGAGATTCGGGTGACGGACGACGGCTGCGGCATCGCCCCGGAGGAGGCGGAGACCGCCTTTCTGCGCCACGCCACCAGCAAGCTCCGGGGGCCCCGGGACCTGGAGGCCATCGGCACCCTGGGCTTTCGGGGCGAGGCGCTGGCGGCCATCGCCGCGGTGTCCAAGGTGGAGCTGCTGACCCGCCGCTCGGAGGACGAGATGGGCACCCAGCTGCTGCTGGACGGCGGCGTGCTGCGCATGCGGCAGGAGACCGGCTGCCCCGCCGGGACCACCATGGTGGTGCGGGAGCTGTTCTACAACACCCCGGCCCGGCTCAAGTTCATGAAGCGGGACGCCAGCGAGGGGGCGGCGGTGTTCGCCGTGGTGCAGCACATCGCCCTGAGCCATCCGGAGCTGTCCCTGCGCTTTCTGCGGGAGGAGCGGCAGGATTTGCTCACCCCCGGAGACGGTCAGCTCCGCTCGGCGGTGTACGCCGTGCTGGGCCGCAGTATGGCCCTGGGCTTTCTGCCCTGTGAGGGGTCGGAGGGCGCGCTCCGGGTGGAGGGCTTTGTCTCCCGGCCGGTGTGCTGCCGCGGCTCCCGGGGCTATCAGCACTTCTTCGTCAACGGCCGCTATGTGAAGAGCAAGACCATGACGGCCGCTCTGGAGGAGGGCTACAACAACACAAAGATGGTGGGCAAGTTCCCCGCCTGCGTGCTCCACATCACCGTGCCTCTGGGGGCGGTGGATGTGAACGTCCACCCCGCCAAAACCGAGGTGAAGTTCTCCGACGAGAAGGGGCTGTTTCAGCTCGTGTTACGGGCCGTGCGCGGCGCTCTGGCCGCGGAGAGCGGGCATCCCCAGGCGGAGCTGGGCGCGCGGCGTCCCGCGGCGCAGGCGGACCCATCGGGCCTGAAAAAGCCGGATTATTTCCAGAAAATGACCGCTCAGGAGTACCGCCACGCGGACAAAAAGGGAGAAAACGGCATCTACACCCTCCGGGACAGCTCACCCAGCGCCGCGTGGAGCGTCCCCCGGCTGGTGCCGGTGGTGCCCCGGCCCTTCCGGCCTCCGGAGCCCGCCGCAGAGCTTCGGGACATGGATTTGGAGATTCACACCGAGCGCCCGGCCCGGACGGCGGCCTTTTCCGCCGCGCTGGAGCGCCGGGAGCGGGAGCGTCTGAGCGAGCGGGCCAAAAGCGGCCAGAGTCGGGAATCTGCTGACGCGCCCGCGCCGGAGCAATCCGCCCGGGCAGGACGAAAGAGCCGCAGGGCGAAGGGGACAGCAGAGCCGACACCTGTGACCCCCGTGACAGAGGAGCTGACTGCGCCCTCTCAGCCCGCGCCCCCGCTGGAGCCGTCCACCCCGGCACCCGCTGCTGCGGAGCCCACGGTCCCCGTGACAGAGGAGCGGCCCGCGCCCTCCCAGCCCGCGACCCTGCCGGAGCCGGAGCAGCAGGTATTGCACACCGAGGCAGGCGTGCCCGTGGCCCAGGAGACCCCGGCGTGGCGCATGGCCGGGGAGGTGCTGGACACCTACATCATCGTGGAGCAGGGGGAGCGGGTGTTCTTCATCGACAAGCACGCCGCCCACGAGAGGATGAACTTCGACCGGCTCAAGGCCAGGGACTACCAGCCCATGCCCCAGGTGCTGCTCACCCCCATGACCCTGAACCTGCCCCCGGAGGAGGGCGCGGCCCTGCTCGCTCACAAAGCCTTGCTGGAGCGCTTCGGCTTCGAGGTGGAGGAGTTCGGCGGCGGCGCGGTGCTGGTGCGGCAGGTGCCGGACTACCTCAGCGAGGGCGAGGTGGAAAACACCCTCTCTGAGCTGGCCCAAAGGCTGCTGACCACGGGCACGGCGGACCCCTCCGCGGCCCGGGACGAGGTGCTGCACACCATGGCCTGCAAGAGCGCCATCAAGGGCGGCTGGAAGAACGACCGCCGGGAGCTGGAGGCGGTGGCCCGGGCCGTGATGAGCGGTCAGGTCCGCTACTGCCCCCACGGGCGGCCGGTGGCCGTGGAGCTGACCCGGAAGCAGCTGGAAAAGCAGTTCAAACGGACGTAAACGACAAAAAAAGGGCGTTTCCCTGGGGGAAACGCCCTCGATTTATGTAGCTCAGCAGTACTTCCGGATGCCCTCGGTGTCCAGCTCGGGGCGCTCGGAGATGGTGACAGTGAACTTGAGGCTGTTGCGGGTGCCGAACAGGTCCAGCCAGTTCAGGAAGCGCTCAATCTCCACCGGGTCGATGTTGTCCACGATTTTGCACAGGTTGTCCACGAAGATGTGGGTGATGTCGTAGTTGCCCGCGTACAGGCCGGACAGGAAGCCCTTGAAGGCGGGGATGGACTGGATGTCGTACTCGTTGGCGGACACCAGCCGAATATCGTGATGAACATTGAAGGTCAGCTCCCGCTTGCGCTCGATGCAGACCACATTGCCGTGCTCGGTGTTGACGGCATCGTTGACCATGTCAATGATCTGCTTGGTCTTGCCGGCGCCAGTGCCCTTCATGATGACTCTTACCATAGGGAATCACTCCTTGTCGATTGTGATAGGCCCCTTTCCTTGGGAAAAGGTCCGTCCTCGTACCTATACTCTACCATAACGCCGGTTTTTTTTCAACAGATTCTTCTATGAATTTTCTGTTAAATACCGGGGGATTAACCCAGTATGAAGATTCCAGGTGCTAAACAGTGGAAATGTTTCGCTATTGATGGAAATGTGAGCACATTTCACAGGGAAAATTAGAAACCCCGCCCTCCGTGACCATGGTAAAAAGCCACAAAAGAAAACCGAAAAAAGGTGGAAAACTGTCGAATAGGGAAAATCTGCGCCGGGGATAAAAAAAACACAAAAAAAGGTGGAAAAGCAGTGGGGATTTGCTATAATAGAGCCGTAACCGGGAAGCGCGGCCCCTCGGGCGGCGCAGCGCGGTGCCAGTTCGTTGAAAAGAGGTGCGGGAGGATGACCGGCAGGAGCACACAGTGTTGGAAGCAGCCTGGCGTTCTGATGCCCTCTTTGCCGCCGTTCAGCAGGAAAACGCTGGTTTTCTGAACCCATGGGTACTTGCTGGGCGGTTTTCCTCTGTCTGAGACAATTCATCACAGCCATCCATGTCATTGCTTTGAGAGGACAGGTTTTATGAAAGATATTAAGGTGTTCAGCGGTAATTCCAACCCGGTCCTGGCCAGGGCCATCTGCGCGAAGCTGGGCGTGCCCCTGGGCAATTCCGAGTGCGGGACCTTTTCCGACGGCGAGAACTTCGCCTCCATCTATGAGACGGTGCGCGGCAGCGATGTGTATATCATCCAGTCCACCTGCGCCCGCGGCGTCAAGGGTCAGGCGGGTTTCCAGAGCGTCAATGACCGCCTGATGGAGCTGCTCATCATGATCGACGCCTTCAAGCGGGCCAGCGCGGGCCGCATCACCGCGGTCATCCCCTACTTCGGCTACGCCCGGCAGGACCGCAAGACCAAGCCCAGAGACCCCATCTCCGCCAAGCTGGTCTCCGACCTCATCACCAAGGCCGGCGCGGACCACATCATCACCATGGACATCCACTGCCTCCAGATTCAGGGCTTCTTTGACATCCCCATGGACAACCTGACCGGCGGCAACCTGTTCGTGGACTACTTCAAGCGCAAGTACGCCGGGCGCATGGAGGACACCATGGTGGTTTCCCCGGACGTGGGCAGCGTGGCCCGGGCCCGGAACTTCGCCCAGAAGCTGGGCATGCCCATGGCCATTGTGGACAAGCGCCGTCAGAAGGCCAACTCCTCTGAGGTCATGAACATCATCGGCGACGTGAAGGACAAGCACGTCATCCTGCTGGACGACCTGGTGGACACCGCCGGTTCCCTGTGCGGGGCGGCCAAGGCCCTGGTGAACATCGGCGGGGCGGCCAGCGTCAGCGCCTGTGCCAGCCACGGCGTGCTCTCCGGCCCGGCGCTGGAGCGCATCGACAACTCCCCCATCGAGGAAATGGTGCTGCTCAACACCATTCCCGCCCCGGCCAACGTGAGCAAGAAAATCAGCTACATCAGCGTGGCTGCCACCTTCGCCGAGGCCATCTCCCGCTGCTACAACGACACTTCCATCAATAATATCTACCGCTAAGCCCGCAAAGGGGGAGATTTCCCCCTCTTTTGGGTCGAAACGGGAGAGACAAAGGGTCATCGCTCTGCGATGGCCCTTGCAGGCGTTTCCAAAGGAGATTCTGATGTTTTTGTTCAACTCCAAGCCCCGCCCCACCGGCCCCGTGGAGTGGCTGGTGGTGTTTTTGGGCAACCCCGGGGACCAGTACGACAACACCCGCCACAACGCCGGGTTCCGGGCGGCGGACGCCTTCGAGCGCAAGACCGGGGAGCGCATCCGCCGCATCAGGTTCAAGGCCCTGACGGCGGATCTGATGTGCGGCGGCAGGCGCATTCTGGCCATGAAGCCCCAGACCTTTATGAACCTCTCCGGCGAGGCGGTGCAGGAGGCGGCCCACTTCTACAAGGTGCCGCCGGAGCGTATTCTGGTGGTGTGTGACGACGTGAGTCTGGCGCCGGGCGTGCTCCGGCTGCGGAAAAAGGGCAGCGCAGGCGGGCACAACGGCCTGAAATCCATCATCTATCTGCTCAACAGCGACCAATTCCCCCGCATCAAGATGGGGGTGGGCGGCAAGCCCCACCCGGACTATGATATGGCCGACTGGGTGCTGGGCCGCTTCTCTCCCGAGGACGCCAAAATCATGGACGAGGCCGCCCAGCGCTGCGCCGACGCCGTGGAGAGCGTGCTTCAGGACGGGTTTGACAAGGCCCAGAACAAATTCAGCAAGTGAGCCTGCCTCCTGAGCCACCGGAGGCGGCTTTGCGCGCAATGAGGTGCTTTATGCAGAATTTGCCGAAAATCGTGGAAAATCTGGGGGAGTTTCGGGAGATTCTCGCCCAGCTGGAGGCCGGACGCAGCCCTGTGGGCGTGTCCGGCCTGTCTACCGTGCACCGCGCCCAGCTCGCCGCGGCTCTGCGCTCGGCCACTGGCCGCCCTCTGGTCTTCGTCTGCGCCGACGAGCAGGAGGGCCGCAGACTTCAGGGGGACCTGAGCGCCTTCACCGGAGAAGAGGTCCCCCTGCTGGCGGGCCGGGAGTTCGTCTTCCACAACGCCACCGCCTCCCGTCAGTGGGAGCATGAGCGGCTGCGGCTGCTCCGCGGCCTCCAGACAGAGCAGATTCGGGTGCTGGTGGCCACGGTGGAGGGCCTGCTCCAGCGCACCATGCCCCCGGACACTCTCCACGGCAGCGTGCTGACCCTCCGGCAGGGGGGGAGCATCGCCATGGAGGAGGTCACCCGCCGCCTGGTCCGCAGCGGCTACACCCGCTGTGAGCAGGTGGAGGGCCCCGGCCAGTTCGCCCAGCGGGGCGGCGTGCTGGATGTGTACTCCCCCGCGGCTGCCGCGCCGGTGCGTTGCGAGTTCTGGGGCGAGGAAATCGACACCCTGGCCCGCTTCGACCCGGAGACCCAGCGCCGGACGGAGACCATCCAGGCCGAGGAGCTGCTCCCCGCCGCGGAAACGGTGCTCCAGCTGGCCCCCGACGGCCTCATCGGGCTGGTGGAGGCCATCGAGCTGCAAAAAATGCAGGTGGAGAAGGCCGCAAGAGGCCGCAAAAAGCGGGATGTGGACCATTCCGCCCTGCTGACCACTTTGGAGCAGGACAGCCGCGCCATCGCAGAGGGCATCGCC
>CACZUK010000038.1 GCA_902784305.1 Oscillospiraceae bacterium
CGCGCCCCAGCCCAACGCTCAGCCCAGCTACGCGGCGCCCTCCGCCTACGCGCCCTCCGGCGCGGCCCAGGGCGGCGTGAACGAGTTTGCGGAGCTCAATGATGATGACGGCGAACTGCCGTTCTAAACGAATCTGAATTGTTCGGATTCTATTCTCAAATGAGGAGGTTTCTATTATGGCTTTCGACAGAAACAATCGTGGTCGCAAGCGCAGGAAGGTCTGCAACTTCTGCGTGGACAAGATCCAGCAGATCGACTATAAAGACACCGGCAAGCTGCGCCGCTACGTGTCCGAGCGCGGCAAGATTCTGCCCCGCCGCACCACTGGCACCTGTGCCATGCATCAGCGTCAGCTGACCGTGGCCATCAAGCGTGCCCGTCAGATCGCCCTGCTGCCCTACGTGGCCGACTGATTTGAACCAGACAGCCGTCCGATCCTCCGGAATCGGACGGTTTTTTTCATGGTGAGAGCCGGAAATGACTGACCCCGGGGACTTCGGGCAAGCTCAGTCCCTGCATGACAATTGATTCTAGTCCCATTTTCCCCCTTGACAAGGGCGGAGGGTGGTGCTATCATCTGACTGTACTATTTCAGGTAGTACAACAACTTGACAATCAGGAGGATTCTTCTATGAAAACTCGTAGCTTTTCTTCCCTGCTCGCCCTGATTCTGGCGCTGGCCATGGTTCTGTCCCTGAGCGCCTGCGGCGGCGGCACCGCCCAGAAGGGGGCGGACGGCTCTCAGACGCAGCCGGAGGCCAGCCTCGCTCCGGACAACGGCGAGGCAAGTGAGGACGGCGAGGCCGCGGCAAGCGCCTATGAAACCGCTATGGCCGCCTATCAGTCCGTGCTGGACGAGCATCCCGACGCCTACTTCGCCTTTGCGGACATGGCCGAGGACCAGGACATCCTGCTGCTGAGCACAGCAGACGAGGTGTTCCGCCCGGAGGAGGCATACAACGCCACCGCCGCCACCGTCTACTGCGTGGATGGGACCGGCGCGGTCAAGGAGCTGGGCACCGTGGTCAGCGGCGGCAGCGCCAATCCCCTCGCCGCTGTGGATGGGCATCTGATTTACGGCGGCCACAAGGAGATGTACAAGGTCCATGTGGACACCGCTGCCGGCGCTCTGGTCTATGACGCAGGCGCACAGGTTCGCTACGATGCAGACGAAAACGCCACCTATTACGAGGGCACCGACCCCGACAGCATGACCGAGGCCAAGGACAGCAGCGCATTTGACGCCCTGCTGGAGGAGTACGGCAACGCTGTGACGGTGGAGTTCAACCCCGTCACTCCGGGTGCCGCTGAGGGCACCGAGAGCGCGGAATCTTCTGCGGCTTCCATGTACAATCCCGTCATGCAGGTGGATGAGGCACAGCAGCTGGAGCTGACCGGTGTGACCCTGAACGCCCCCGAGGGCGCTGAGGATGTCTCCCGCTCCGTGATTCTGATGGATGAATCCCCGATCGCTGTCGTGTCCTTCACCTATGAGGGCCGCACCTACGACTACCGCTGCAAGAGCACCGGCGAGCTGGAGGCGGAGGACATCACCGGCCTGTACTTCGACTGGACCAAGGAGCAGAAGGGCGAGGTGCAGGGCCGGGAGGCCACCATCCGCACCTGCGACGAGGCGGGCAGCATCCTGTGGCTGGACGTGGTGCCCGGCTTCACCTATTCCCTCTCCTGCGGCGGCAGCGTGGACGCTGACACCCTGAGCAGCGTGGCCAACCTGGTCTTTGAGGAGCTGCAGGGGGATTCCTGATTGGCTGACCTCCTGCCCCTTTCCTGATTTGAACGCAAAAGGCGGATTGTCGAAACAATCCGCCTTTTTGCGCTTTTACACCGCCAGTACAGTGCCCTCCGGGGCTCGCATGGCTTCGTAGAAGCCCGCCAGACTCAGCTCCCGATAGGGGGCGATGTAGAGCTGGAAGACCACATAGCTCAGCTCCCCCATCAGCATCCCCACAACGGGGTGGATGCCCGCGCCCGCGTTGAACGCGCCCATCAGGGCCGCGTTGCTCAGCACAATCCAGCCCAGGAAGGACAAATCCAGGGCGAACAGCTGCCGCTTGCAGCCCCGGCTCATCTGCCTGCTCAGGCGCATGGCCTGGAACACCGACATCGTGGGGTTGTCCAGCAGAATGTAGCGGGCCATGCGCAGGCTGTAAAGGAAATACAGGCCCGGAAGAAGGAAAAATCCGATGCCCGCGCCCACCAGCAGAAAGGTCAGCAGCTCCAGCAGGATGAACTTGCCCGCCAGCTCCAGACGGTCAAACAGACAGCTCCAGCCCGGCTGCTCCCCCCGCACCCGGCGCAGCGCCCAATCGCTGTAGCCGAAGGACATCACCAGCGTGTAGAGAAACAGCAGCAGAAACACAAAGAGCAGAATCTCCTGCTTGGGCGTGAAGAGCATCTGCCGGGCGTAGGAGATGGTGGCGGAATAGGCGGGCTTGAGGTCCAGCTCCTCCATGTTCGCGCCGGCGGCTCCCTCCAGCAGGCTGCTGACGCTCTTCACCCACTGGTCCTGAATCAGGCTCAGGGGATTGGTGAGCACCAGATTCAGCACCGTGCTGAGCACGTCCGTCAGCAGCAAATAGACAAGGCTCACCGCCAGCACCCCGGCGCCGGGCTCCCGAATCAGGTCCCGGGCGGTGCGCTTGATGGCCCTTCGGTCAAAGTATGGCATGAGCGTCATCCCTCCTTACAGTTCAAAACAGGGAAGGGGCAGACCCCTTCTCCGGTGCAGTATAACACAAAGGACCGGGAAAGAAAAGGGTCGAAGTGACAAAACAGGGCCGCTTTTCCCGGCTCTCTCCAAAGAAAACCGCCAGTTTTTCGCCCGCGGTCCCATCTTTGGTACGCCGGTCGGGGAATTTCGTTTGACAGACGCGGGAAAAGCCGCTACAATGGACTCGCTTTGAACGGGCGCTTCCTGCCGCCCCCGAAGGAAAGGAGCTTTGAACCTGAATGGCGAGAAAAAAGGCAAAAACCTATGACAACGACTCCATCGCCGCCCTGAAGGGTGCCGACCGGGTACGCAAGCGCCCCGGCGTCATCTTCGGCTCCGACTCCCTGGAGGGCTGTGAGCACGCGGTGTTTGAAATCCTCTCCAACGCCATCGACGAGGCCAAGGAGGGCCACGGCGACCTCATCATCGTCACCCGCTACGCGGACAAGTCCATCGAGGTGGAGGACTTCGGCCGCGGCTGCCCCGTGGACTGGAACAGCGTGGAGGGGCGCTACAACTGGGAGCTGGTGTTCTGCGAGCTCTACGCCGGCGGCAAGTACGACGCCGGAGACGACAACTACGCCTTCTCCCTGGGCCTGAACGGCCTGGGCAGCTGCGCCACCCAGTACGCCAGCGAGTACTTCGACGCCACCATCTACCGGGACGGCTTCAAATACGGTCTCCACTTTGAGAAGGGCGAAAACATCGGCGGCCTGCAAAAGGAGCCCATGAAGCACAAAAGCGGCTCAAAATTCCGCTGGAAGCCGGATTTGGAGGTCTTCACCGACATCGACATCCCCGTGGAGTACTACCTGGACGTGCTCAAGCGCCAGGCGGTGGTCACCGCGGGCGTCACCTTCCGCTTCCGCAATCAGGTGGGCAGCAAATTTGAGGTCACGGAGTTCAACTACCCCAACGGCATTGTGGACTATGTGGCCGAGCTGGCCGGGGAGAATCCCCTCACCGCGCCGGTCTTCTGCCAGACCGAGCGCACCGGCCGGGACCGGGCCAACCGTCCGGAGTACAAGGTCAAGCTCAGCGCGGCCTTCTGCTTCTCCAACACGGTGAGCATCATCGAGCACTACCACAACTCCAGCTATCTGGAGCACGGCGGCTCCCCGGAGAAGGCCATGCGCCTGGCCTTTGTGGCCGCCATCGACGCCTACCTGAAAAAAGAGAACAAATACAACAAGAACGAGGCCAAAATCACCTGGAATGACATACAGGACTGTCTGATTCTGGTGTCCAACAACTTCTCCACCGCCGCCCACACCAGCTACGAGAACCAGACCAAAAAGGCCATCAACAACCGCTTCGTCCAGGAGGCCATGCAGGACTTCCTGCGCTCCCAGCTGGAGATTTACTTCATCGAGAACCCGGCGGACGCGGAGAAAATCGCCGCCCAGGTGCTGGTGAACAAGCGCAGCCGCGAGACGGCGGAAAAGACCCGCCTGAACATCAAAAAGAAGCTCTCCGGCTCCATGGACATCTCCAACCGGGTGCAGAAGTTCGTGGACTGCCGCACCAAGGATCTGAGCCGCCGGGAGCTCTACATCGTGGAGGGCGACTCCGCTCTGGGCGCGTGTAAGCTCAGCCGGGACGCGGACTTTCAGGGGATTATGCCCATTCGCGGCAAAATCCTCAACTGTCTCAAGGCCGACTACAACCGCATCTTCAAGAGCGACATCATCACCGACCTCATCCGGGTGCTGGGCTGCGGCGTGGAGCTGCACGGAGTGAAGAAGGCCAAGGATTTGGCGGAATTTGACCTGAGCAACCTGCGCTGGAACAAGGTGATTCTCTGCACCGACGCGGACGTGGACGGCTACCAGATTCGCACCCTGCTGCTGACCATGCTCTACCGCCTGACGCCCAAGCTCATCGAGGAGGGCTATGTGTACATCGCCGAGTCCCCGCTCTACGAAATCACCTTCAAAGACCAGACCTGGTTCGCCTACTCCGACAAGGAGAAGAACGACCTGCTGGAGGGGGAGCTGGCGGGCAAAAAGTTCACGATTCAGCGCTCCAAGGGTCTGGGCGAGAACGAGCCGGACATGATGTGGCTGACCACCATGAACCCGGAGACCCGGCGGCTCATCAAGGTCATGCCCCAGGACGTGGAGCGCACCCGGAAAATGTTCGACCTGCTGCTGGGGGACAACCTTCAGGGCCGCAAGGAGCACATCTACCAGCATGGGCACGAATATTTGGACCTTGCCGACATCTCTTAACAGATTTCAACCAGAGGCACCCATCTGCCTCTGGTTTTTTGTGCAGTGTGAGTTTGCATATATGGATGGAGTGTGCTATAATTTCCCTAACTGCGTCCCGTCTCATGGAACGCCTCGAAGGGAATGTGATGGAAGTGATTCTATGCTGAACATCAAAGACCTCCCCCTGGAGGAACGCAAAGCCCCCCTCTACCGGGAGCATCATCTGACTCTGGCCCTGCTGATGCTGCTGGGCTTCAGCGTCCTGCCCTCCACCCACCGGGGGTTGGGCGCGATTCAGGCCTTTTCCGGCCTGCTGAGCGTGCCGGTGCTCTCCCTGCTCTTCGGACGCATGAGCCGGGGGCTGGAGAAGAGCCTGCGCTCGGACCGGCTCAGCGCCGTGGGACTGGCCGCGCTGTACTCCGTGAGCACGCTGCCCGGCTTCTGGATGGCCGCTCTGGAGCGCAAGGAGGCCGTGTTTGACCTGCTCTCCCCGGCCAGCGCCACGGGCCTGTTTCTCTTCTGCTCCCTGGCCCTGCCCGCTGCCGTGTGGCTGGAGGAGAAAAAGTACCCGAAAAAGCTCCTTCTCCCGCTCTCCGTCCTGCTGGGTCTGGCGGTGGGCTATCTGCCCGGCCCCGCCAACCCCCTGGGCCTGCGGCAGCTGGTGAGCTTTCTGCCCCTGTTTCTGGTGGGCCGCTGGGTGAATCCCGAGGCCCTGGAAGCCCTGCTGAAGCGGCTGTGGCTGAAAATCGCGGGCGTGGTCACGCTGCTGGCTCTGCTGGCGTTCAGCTTCTGGCGCTGGAAGCGGCTGCTGGACTGGGGGCTGATTCTCATGGCCGGGGACGCCTACGGCAGCGTCGGCTCCTTCCCCGGCAGGCTGGGGGCCGCGGTGCGCCTGGCTCAGTATGTGGCCGCGCTGCTGGCGGCGGCGGGCGCTCTGAGCCTGTGCCCCAACCGCTCCCTGGGTCCGGTGAGCCGACTGAGTCAGCGCTGGTACTCCGGCCTGTTCTGGCACCAGGGCACCGCCTTTTTCCTGGCCGCCGTGCCCTTCTTCCGGCGCGGACTGGCCATGACGCTGCTGCGCACCGCCCTGATGGGCCTGGCGCCGCTGGTGTGCTGCATCCCCATCGCGGCGGTGCTGCCCAACTGGCTGCTGGACCTGCCTCAGCACCTTCAGGATGAGCACGCGATTCTGAAAATCAAGCGGCGGCGGCGCAACAGCCTCCACTTTGTGCTCTACTGCCTGGTGTTCCTGCTGCTGCTGAGTCAGTACACCAGCTCCTTCGTGGAGACCGGCCACACCATGACCTGGGTGCCCGACGGCGAGAACCTGTACATGGTGATGATGTACTACTCCCGCAACTACTTCGTCAACGTGTTCAAGACCCTGCTGCGCACCCACAGGCTGGTCTTCCCCCAGTGGGATTTCTCCATCGGTCAGGGCGCCAGCGTGCTCTCCGTGCTGCGCTTCAACCCCTTCTATCTGCTCTCCTTCCTCTTCCCCAGGCGCTGGATGGACTACGCCTATGCCCTGTACTCCATGCTCCAGCTCTTCTGCACGGCCCTGGCCTTCTCCGCCCTGTGCCGCAGGCTGGGGCAGAAGGATGAGCTGACCATCTTCACCGGCTCTCTGATTTACACCTTCAGCGGCTACAGCCTGTTCACAGCCACCAAGCATGTGTACTATATCACCTATCTGGTGCTGGCGCTGCCTCTGCTGCTGCTGGGCTGTGAGCGTTTCCTCCAGGACAAAAAATGGGGGCTGTTTGTGTCCGTGGTGACCCTGCTGTTCCTGGGCAGCTACTACTACGCCTGGATGGATGGCCTGCTCATGGGCATCTACCTGCTGGCCCGGGAAATCTACCTCCACAAGGACGACTGGCGGAAAATCGTGTTCGACCTGGTTCGGCTGGTGGTGCTCTTCCTCTGGGGCCTGGCCATGGCCATGGCGACGGTTCTGCCCTCCCTGGTCAGTCTGTTCACCTCCAGCCGTAGCGACAGCCTGGGCAACGGCGCGGCTCTGTTCTTCTCTCCCACGCACTACCGCAAGCTGCTGGTCTATTTCGTCAATCTGGACCCCACGGCCCAGAACTGGACCCGGCTGGGCTTCGTGGGCACGGTGCTGCTGGCCGTCATTGTGCTCTTCCTGCGCCGGAGGCGCTGGGAGCTGCGCCCCTTCAAGGCGGTGCTGGGTCTGTTCACCCTGTTCCTCTGCCTGCCCGTGGTGGGCAGCGTGTTCAACGGCTTTGGCTACGCCACCAACCGCTGGACCTACGGCCTGGCCCTGCTGATGGCCTTGATTTTCGTGTGGATGCTGCCGGAAATGGTGCATCTGTCCACCAAGGACCAGCAGATTGTCACGGCTGTGGTGCTGGTTTACAGCGTCCTCGTTCTGGTGCTCGACCACAGCAGCACCACCGTTTACAGCATCCTTCTGCTCCTGCTGCTCACCCTGGTCCTGCTGATGGTGAACCGCCTGCCGGACCGGCGTCTGGGTCAGCAGCTCCTGGCAGGGGCCACCGTGGCAGCTCTGATGGTCCACATCGGCTTCTTCTTCAGCCCCGGCGGCCTGAACAACGTGGAGGACTACACCGAGCTGGGCAGCGGCGCGCGGAAGTACTCCTCCAGCGCGGAGGCCGCCCTGACCGGTCTGGAAAAGGACCTCTACCGCGGCGAGCACAACGGCAACCGGCACAACACCTTCTGTCTCACCGGCGGCAACGGCACCTCCACCTACTGGAGCGTGCTGGACAACAACATGGTGGAATACCACCTGGACTTCGAGCTGGAGAGCCTGCATCAGACCTACTCCATCTGGGGCCTGGACCAGCGCGCCAGCCTGTGCGCCCTGGCCGGTGTGAAATACTACACCTCCAAAACCCCGGACCAGGTGCCCTTCGGCTTTGAGGACGCGGGCAAGGCCCCTCACACCAAGCACACCCTCTTCAAGAACAAATACGCGCTGCCCTTCGGCTACACCTACACCTCCTACATGACCCGGGAGGAGTATGACCAGCTCTCCGCCCTGGAGAAGCAGCAGGCCATCCTCCAGAACGCCGTGGTGGAGGAGGAAACCCCCGCCCTGACCACCACCCTGGCCAAGGGAGAGCCGAAGCTGAACCTGATTCCCGTGCCGTGGGAGGCGGGCAAGGCCAAGGGCGTGGAGCTGGAGGACAACAGCTTCCATGTGACCAAAAAGGACGGCACCATCACCCTGCGCTTCCAGGGCAGGCCCGGATGCGAGACCTACCTCTGGCTCAAGGGCGCCCGATACCTCAAGGGGGCCTCGGAGTCCACGGTGAAGGTGCAGGGCAAGGGCGGCGGCGAGAAAAATTCTGATTTTTATCAGGAGAATACTCTTTATTATTTTGACCGCAGCGGTTATACTTACAATCTGGGGTACAGCGACGAGGCCATGACCGAGTGCACCCTCACCTTCGAGCAGAAGGGCTGGTACAGCGCCGAGGACATCCAAATCGTCTGCCTGCCCATGAAGGATTACGTCCGGGATGTCACCGCCCTGGGCGAGGTGGTCCTGGAGGACGCCCGGGAGACCCCCACCGGCGGACTGTCCGGCCACATCGAGCTCACCGACTCCCGCCTGCTGGCCCTGTCGGTCCCCTGCTCCAAAGGCTGGCGGCTGTATCTGAACGGGGAGAAGGCCTCCCTGATGCGGCTCAACGGCATGTACATGGGCGCGCTTCTGGCTCCGGGCAGCTACGACGTGGAGCTGCGCTACACGACCCCGGGTCTGCGCCTGGGTGCCGCCGTGTCCGCCCTGGCCCTGCTGGTGCTGGCAGCTCACGGAATTTTGTACCTGATTCAACGCAAAAAGAGATAATTGGAGGTACTCTTTATGATGAATATACCCTTTAACGTGCCCCCCTCCACAGGTCGGGAGGCGGAGTGCCTGGCTCAGGCCATGGCCAACCGGAAGCTGTGCGGCGACGGGCCCTTCACCCATCGGTGCCATGAGTGGCTGGAGAAGAAGACCGGCACGGCCAAGGCCCTGCTGACCACCTCCGGCACCAGTGCCCTGGAGATGGCCGCCCTGCTGTGCGATGTGCAGCCGGGGGATGAGGTCATCCTGCCCTCCTACACCTTCGTCTCCACCGCCGACGCCTTCGTGCAGCGCGGCGCCACCATGGTCTATGTGGACATCCGCCCGGACACCATGAACATCGACGAGACAAAGATTGAAGCCGCTGTCACCGACAAGACCCGGGTCATCTGCGTGGTCCACTACGCGGGCGTTTCCTGCGAAATGGACACCATTCTGGACATCGCCCGCCGCCACAACCTCAAGGTGGTGGAGGACGCCGCTCAGGGCGTCATGAGTGAGTACAAGGGCCGTCCCCTGGGCGCCATGGGCGATGTGGGCTGCTACAGCTTCCACGAGACCAAGAACTACACCATGGGCGAGGGCGGTGCCGTGCTGGTCAACCACCCCGAGCAGGTGGAGCAGGCGGAAATCTTCCGCGAAAAGGGCACCAACCGCAGCAGATTCATCCGGGGCCAGGTGGACAAGTACACCTGGGTGGACTACGGCGCCAGCTACCTGCCCAGCGAGCTCAACGCCGCCTACCTCTGGCCCCAGCTGGAGGACGCGGATAAAATCAACAACGACCGCATGCGCATCTGGGAGCGCTACTTTGAGGCCCTGAGCCCCCTGGCTGAGGCCGGATTGATTGAGCTGCCCTTCATCCCCGAGGAGTGCACCCACAACGCCCACATGTTCTATATCAAATGCGCGGACCTGGAGGAGCGCACCGCCCTCATCGCCTTCCTCAAGGAGCGGAGCATCTATTCCGCCTTCCACTATATCCCCCTCCACACCGCCCCGGCCGGCCTGCGCTTCGGCCGCTTCCACGGCGAGGACGTGTACACCACCCGGGAGTCCGAGCGGCTGACCCGCCTGCCCCTGTACTACGGCCTCACGGAGGAGGACCAGAACACGGTCATCGCCGCCGTGAAGGAGTTTTTCCACTTTTCGTGAGGTAATCCTATGCAGCAAGTCATCAGCTTCATTATCCCCTGCTACGCCAGCGAGGGCTCCGTGGCCCTGGTCATGGACGAAATCCGCTCCGTGGTGGCCCAGCGGCCGGAGTACGACTATGAAATCGTGGCGGTGAACGACTTCTCCCCGGACCATGTGATGGACGTGCTCCGGGAGCAGGCCGCCCGGGACAGCAGGGTCAAGGCCATCGACCTGGCCAAAAACGGCGGGCGCCACAACGCCCTCATCTGCGGCTGTCACTACGCCACCGGCGACTTCGTGGTCTTCATCGACGACGACCTCCAGTGCCCCACCGACCAGCTGTGGAACCTCATGGCCCCGCTGGAGTCGGGAAACTATGACGTTTCCATCGCAAAATACCCCAAAAAGAAGCAGTCCGCCTTCAAAAACTTCGGCTCCAGGCTCAATGACGCCGTGGCCAACTGGCTGCTGGGCAAGGACAAGGAGCTCAAGTTCTCCAACTTCTCCGTCATGCGCCGCTTCGTCAAGGACGAGGTCATCCGCTACACCAACCCCTATCCCTACCTCTCCGGCCTCATGCTGCGCGCCACCGGCCGGGTGACCAATGTGGTCATGGAGGAGCGGGTGCGCACCATCGGCGTGGGCCACTACAACTTCAAAAAGTCCTTCGGCCTGTGGATGAACAGCTTCACCGCCTTCTCCGTCAAGCCCTTGCGCCTGAGCACCGGCTGCGGCTTCCTCTCCGCCCTGCTGGGCATTCTCATGGCCCTGTACACCATCATTCACAAGCTGATGGTTCCCCATGTGGCCGCCGGCTGGAGCTCCATGATGGCCGTCATGCTCTTCTTGGGCGGCATGATTCTCTTTGTGCTGGGCCTTATCGGAGAGTATATCGGCAGAATCTATATCTCCCTGAACAATTCCCCCCAGTTCGTGGTGCGGGAGGCCCTGAACGTGGACCAGGCCGCGCCGGAAGACAAGCGGGTTTGTCCCGGAACCACGGATTGACCTGAATCAACGCTGAAACCCCCAAAAAGTCTTAAAATGGGGACAATCAATCAAGTGAGGTGCTATTATGTCTTACGCTATGGACAAGAAGATGGAAAAGCTCATCATGATGAAGGACTTCGCCGCGCTGGAGAAGAAGCCCCCCAGGCGGGTGGCGGACCTGCGGCGGCTCAAGGCCAAGCAGGACAAGGCCGTGCACGAGCTGATGCAGCGCGCCTACGACATCCCCTTCTACCGCCGCCGCTTCGAGCAGACCGGCACCAATCCCGACGACTACAACACCGCCGCGGACCTGTACAAGTTCCCCGTGCTCACCAAGGAGGAGCTGCGGGACTGGATGGACGAGGAGCTGGCCAACAATCCCGAAAAGTACAAGGATTGGCACATCAACCCCACCAGCGGCTCCACCGGCCTGCCCCTGAAGACCCTGTTCTCCGCCCGTGAGAACGCCGCGGTCCACGCCAACTGGCTCCGGGTGCTGGTGACGGCGGGCTTCATCCCCGGCGTGCACAAGAACATGCACCGCCCCAACAGCCTGCACACCGCCACCGGCGGCAAGAAGACCCTGGTGCAGAAGCTGGTGGACCTGCGCTGGCATGAGATGTCCGACGCCATCAAGGACCGGGTGTCCAGCGAGCAGCTGGTGAAGGACATCAACGAGTACAAGCCCGATTTCCTCTACACCCACAAGAACATTCTGGTGCGCATCGCCAACTACGCCAAGACCAACAACGTGGAGCTGTGGAAGCCCAAGCTGTACGCCCCCATCAGCGAGATGCTGGACGCCCAGTCCGAGGCTCTGCTCAAGGAGATGTTCGGCCCCGGCCTGCTCAACGCCTACGGCATGTCCGAGGTGGGCAGCGTAGCCGTGCGCCTGCCCGGCAGCGACGAGTTCTATATCAACTCCGACACCCATGTGTGCAACATCTACGACGAGAACTGGAAGCCCGCCGACGACGGCATGGCCGTGGTCACGCCCCTGTTCAAGACGGACCTGCCCATCATCAACTACACCACCTACGACCGCATGGAGACCTACGAGCGCCAGGGCATCCGCTTCGTGAAGAAGCTGCTGGGCCGCATGAACGACGTTATCCGCCACAAGGACGGCTCCGTCACCGAGTGGGGCAACCTGGAGGTGGTCGTCAACTACGCCTCCGACCTGGACATCGTGCAGAGCCGCTTCATTCAGGAGAGCTACGACCTCATCCGCATTCAGCTGGTGCAGGGCGCCGACTCCAAGCTCTCCCGGGAGGAGATTGAGCGCCGCTTCACCGAGGCCTTCTCTCCCGTGCTCAACAATGAGTTCCAGTTCGAGTATCAGTGGATGGACGAGATTCCCTCCGACCCCAATGGAAAGCTGCGGATGATCGTCAGCAAGGTCAAGTGAGGAGAAGGCATTTCCGGACAGATTTTCAGACAAAAAACGGAATCTCAGCACGAATTTCATCCAGAGGTTTGAATTGTTCTGCTTTTGACCGGCAAACAGTGAGAATTCAGGGAGAAATTGTGAGTCTCATCTGATTCGTACTTCAAATTTACTTCATTTCAAAGAAGAACCTCAACCGAACGGCAGCCATCCCGCAACAGACGGGATGGCTGCTTTTTGTCGGTAGGGGAGAGGGGGCTGTCGCGTTTGACTGTTCCGGGTCGTTCTCTGTCATATACAGTCGAACATCAATTGTGAACGCCAACAGAGCTCCCCCATGCAGCGATACAGGAGAAAACACAACAGTGGAAGGGCTGCTGTTGAGCCAAAGCCCCGCTTCCCGCTCATCACACAGGTGAGCGGTCCCGCCGCCACAAAAGCAGCGGGAATCGGGAACAGGGTACAGTAAAGCGGACTGGCGAAGCCCGGAAGCTGTGTTGCGAGTATCAGGGCAAAAAATACGACAAAGCACAAAAAAATCGAAAAAATTTCCTTCTTTTTCCATCGGCGGTTCATCTGTTTCTCTCCTTTCAAGCGCTTCATTCACTCAAGAGATTAGCATATGCTAACTCCCAATTGAAAAAGAAGAGGGTGACAGCCGGGTCAGTGACTGTCATCCCGAATCTTTTCGGCAGTTGTCGAACGCGAACCGCATCGCAGCACCGGACCCCGGTGCTGTCAGGCATGGGTGACACAGAAACCCAGGTTATCTGACTTCTGTGGCTTTCGTGCCACCAGGTACAGCCGAAACTTCCTCCCCCGCTCCAGCTTCTCCACCCGAAGCGCGGCCGTCTCGCAAAAGCGCCGGACCTCGTCCAGAGAGTACGCCGCAACGTCGCCGTGTCCGAACAGATTGGCCAGCGGCATCTCCGTGTGATTCATCAGCCAGAGAATTCCCCTGGGTGCCGTGTAATCCTGCAAAATCAGCCGTCCGCCGGGGCGCAGCACCCATCTGACGCTGTGGAAGAAGCGCTGAGGGTTCGGATAGTGATGAAAGCTGTTGGAGCAAATCACCACGTCAAAGGACCCCTCGTCAAAGGGAAGAGCCTCGCAGTCTCCCACGACCCAGTTGACGCCCGTCAGGTTCTTCGCTCTGGCGATTTCTATCATTTTGGGGGTCAGGTCGATTCCAGTGTAGTTCCGATGGGGGTTCTGTTCGTACAGAAGGGAAATCATCGGCCCTGTGCCGCAGCCGCAGTCCAGCAGGTCCCGAAACTCCTCCCGCGCCAGCTCCCCGGCGATGTAAGGATAGTCGTCCTTGCACATCTCATAGATGCCCGCGTGACCGGACTCGTAGCTTTCTGCGGCTTTGGTGAACTCTTTGATGGTCAAATCCTTGTATTGCCGTTCTGTTTTCATTGTTTCACCTCAGCGTGACAACTGTTCACACAGATCATAGTTGCTCTTCGCTAACTCATGGTAGCAGATTCTCACGGGAAATGCAAGTATCTTTTTTTCTTTTGCACACAGTTCAAAGCGGCACGGCTTCGACTCAGCATCCGGCAGGGTTCTGGAAGGGCAAGAGAACATGAGGTGACCCCAATTGAATATGACACCCCATGAGCCACATCTGCACGCGCTTGAAATTGTCAATTTCCCATTACACATTTTTCACACAGAATCTCCAACTGCCTGAGCCAGAGCATCAAAGCATCTCTGTCTCTTGACCATAGGAGTCAGACCTCCATTGGCGGAGCAAATTCTCCGGTTGTTCCAGTAGCTCATAAAGTGAGTGGTGGATGATTGAGTGCTCAGTCATCCACCACTATCTTTTTTCGTTTTGACGTTTACAAAGCACTGTTTTGCCTCAGCAAAACCTTGGTGACTTGCACAGCTTTCGGGTTGCAGCGTCCTCAAGCACGTTTCAACCCCGTTCCGCTATTTGCCAATTGTGCATTACAAAATCTCGCCGTTGCTCTCAATGACCTTCTTGTACCAGAAGAAGCTCTCCTTGCGCTCCCGGCTCAGGTCGCCGGTGCCGTCGTCGAACTTGTTGACGTAGATGAAGCCGTAGCGCTTGGCCATCTCGCCGGTGGAGGCGGAAACGAGGTCGATGCAGCCCCAGGGGGTGTAGCCCATCAGGTCCACGCCGTCCTTCACGGCCTCCTTCATCTGCTCGATGTGCTGACGCAGGTAGTCGATGCGGTAGCTGTCGTGGACCATGCCGTCTGCGCCCTTCTGGTCATAAGCGCCCAGACCGTTCTCCACCACCATCATGGGGATGCCGTAGCGGGCGTAAATCTCATTCAGGCTCCAGCGCAGGCCCTTGGGGTCAATCTGCCAGCCCCAGTCGGAAGACTTCAGATAGGGGTTCGTCGCCCCGGAAATGATGTTGTCCCCGGTGGATTTGGCTCCCTGCTCCGCACTGATGCAGTTGGAGAGGTAGTAAGAGCAGGTGTAGAAGTCCACCCGGCCCTCCTTCAGAATCTCGTCGTCGCCCGGCTCGGTTTTCAGCACGATTCCGTTTTCATCGAAGAAGCGCTGGGCGTAGAAGGGATAGGCACCCCGCACCTGCACATCGGAGCAGAACCAGTTCATCATGTTGAAGTGACGCTGATTGGCCAGCACGTCGTCGGGGTTGGGCGTCAGGGGATAGGATGTGGCGAACAGGTTCATGTCGCCGATTTTGAACTGAGGATAGTGCTCATGGGCGTACTTCACCGCCAGTGCGCTGGCCAGGAACATATGGTGCAGGGCCTGATAGCGCTGCTGCTTGTTGTCCGGAACAGCCGTGGTGGGACCCTCAAAGCCCCGGATGGTGCCCGTGTTCAAAATCGCGCCCATGGGCATGGTGCTGGAGTTGATTTCGTTGAAGGTCAGCCACAGCTTCACCTTGTCTTGGTAACGCTCAAAGATGGCCTTGCAGTAGCGCACGAAGCAGTCAATGACCTCACGGCCCTCCCAGCCGTTGTACTTCTCAACGAGGGCGTAGGGCAGTTCATAATGGGAGATGGTGACCAGCGGCTCGATTTTGTGGGCCTTGCAGCAGTCAAAGACCTTGTCGTAGAATTCCAACCCCTTCTCATTCGGCTCCAGCTCCATGCCCGTGGGGAAGATACGGGTCCAGTTGATGCTCATGCGGAAGCACTTGAAGCCCATCTCGGCAAACAGGGCAATGTCCTCCTCATAGTGGTGGTAGAAGTCGATGGCCTCATGGGAGGGATAGAGGCGGTCGGGTCGGATGGTGCGGGTGACCCATTTCGGTGCCTTCGCGGAGCCGTTGGTGCACATATCTGACACGGACGGACCCTTTCCGTCCACATCCCAGGCACCCTCCAGTTGGTTGGCGGCGGTGGCACCGCCCCAAAGGAAGTCTTTTCTCAGTACGGACATAAAACAGTACTCCTTTGCAAAATAATGGGGTTTATTGCCTTAAATACAACTATATCACAAAAAGTCGTTTCTGTCAACGTCTTGCGGAAAGCACGGACCAGGCTGCGCCTGGAGGCAAGCTCCCTCTGAATGAAAGTGGATGCCCAACGCCCGGCCCCGATTCCCGTACAAAATTGGAAGAACAGAGGGCCGGGTCCTGGAGCCGAAACACTGTTGAAACGCCAGAGTGACCTGACACTGTGCTTTCGGTATCACTTACACGATGGTCATCAGCTCGTCACCGGCGGTGACAGCGCCCACATTGGCCACCTTGATGGACACAAAGTCGTCGGAGTTGGTCACCAGCACCGGCGTGTGGAGCTGGTAGCCCTCGGCCTTGATGGCGTTCATGTCGAACTCGATGAGCAAATCG